>ONQO01000002.1 GCA_900319995.1 uncultured Bacteroidales bacterium | reverse complement strand
CCTCGGTGTCGGTGGTGCCGGAGGTTATGGCTGGCACACCTGGAATACAGCCGGTAATGCGGGCTGGAACTGGGGCTTCATCGGCGCAGCAGGCCGTGCCGGAGTCGAGTATGACTTCTGGTTTCCGCTCCAACTCTCTCTTGACTTCCGTCCGACACTGGGCTTAGGTCTTTATGAAGACAAAGTAGGAGGTACAGAAGCCGGCTTGTATTGGGAAATGACCTGCTTGGCGTTAGGCGTACGCTACAAATTCTAATTACAAATTTTCAAGAACGCGTGTGCCTTTTTGGTGCGCGCGTTTTTGAAACAAAACTGTTATGCATATGAGAAAAATTCTTCTTTCGCTACTTGTTGTAGCACTTTGCATTCCTGCAACAGCAGGTATCCGCCAGAAAAAAGCGGACAAGGACACGAAGCAGTTCCGTTATGAAATCGAGTGTGGCGGAAATGCCATTCAAGGCACCTATCTCGTAAAAGTATGGACATACAGCAAGAAAGCATCTGTAGCGGAGAACCAATGCCGCAAGAATGCCGTTCACGGCGTCATCTTCAAAGGTTACGGTGGCGGTCAGGGTTGTGTTTCGCAGCGTCCGATGGCCAATACACCAGGTGTTGAGACACAGTACAAAGAGTACTTTGACAGTTTCTTCTCCGAGGGAGGTGAGTTCCAGAAATACGCTTCTGTGATAGAAGGAACTACGGAAATCGTCAAAGTAGGCAAAGAATACAAAGTTGGTGTAGTAGTAAGCGTACGGAAGGACGATCTTCGCAAGGCACTTGAGGCAGCCGGCATCATCCGCGGACTCAGTTCCGGTTTTTAATCTTTCTAATTCATGTAATCACGACAATTATGAAAAAATTCAGTTTATTCTTAGCCGCAGTCGTAATGATTTGTTTTGCGTCATGCGGCCCGAGACGCTCGCAGGCATATTATGACAAGCCGAGCCAGGTATTGAGTGCCACTTCCGATGGGACGTATATAATACGTGTGCAAGTACGCGCCAAAGATGCTGTAGTGGCATTCAAAGAAGCCCAACGCAAAGTGGTTAGAGAGATTATATTCGATGGTATCAAATCTTCCAATAGTGGTATGAGTGACCTCAAACCGCTGTGTTTCGACATGAACGCACGCGAGAAATACGAGGACTACTGGAACGCATTCTTTAGTGACAATGGTCCATGGAAAGATTTCACCAGCTACAAAGACCGCCGTGCAACATCCACACGTTATGAACGCGACGGACGCCTGATGGTAGAAACAGGAACCGTGACCGTTGACCGCGCCGGCATCAAGAGAAAACTGCAAGAGGACGGCATCATCCCAAAGGAAGGAAGATATTAAAAACATTTACCATTGGGCCATTTTAGTCATTTATTTAATCATTTTATGATTTTGTCATTTATGAAGAAATATATTTTTACTCTTGCGCTGGCGCTGGTAGCGCTGGTAGCGAGTGCACAAATCAAGAAACCGGAACTGATGGTTATTCCGTCTGACGTATGGTGTATTTCCAACGGATACTTTATCGAGGTGGAGAACATGGGTGCCATTACCAAAGTGCCTAATTACAAGCAGGCTTTGCAGGAGAACATGGGTCTTAAGCTGGCCATAGCCAAGTTGAACGACCTGATGGCAGAGCGTCAGTTCCCTCTCCAGAGTCTGGAACAGACCATCAAGAATCTGGAACAGCGCCGCATGGAGGACAACATGACGACGAGCAAAGCCGGTAACGATTTGGCTGAATCACCATTAGACGAGGTTGCTCGTACTGCCAAATGCGATATTATTCTGGAGCTGAGTTGGGAAGTGAAAGACTTCGGTCCGAAACATTCGCTGAGTTACATTCTCGAGGGTCGTGACGCCTATACCGGCAAGTCCATCGGTGCAGCTTCGGGAACAGGTGCTCCATCCTTTACCGCCGACGTGGATGTACTGCTGGAGGAAGCCATCGTAGCCAATATGGATAATTTCAACAACCGCTTGTTGGACCATTTTACCGAAATGCAAACCATCGGTCGTGAGATCACGCTGGATATCAAAGTGTTTGCCAACAACGCAGCAGGCATTGATTTGGAGACCGAGTTCGGCGATGACGAACTGATAGACATCATCAACAACTGGCTGCAAGTCAACACCGTACAGGGTCGATTCTCAATGCCGTACGCGAGCGAGAACGTAGCCAACTTCACACAAGTGCGCATCCCTGTATATGACGAGCGCGGTCGCGCTATCGATGCAAACGGTTTTGCCAAACAACTGGCTAAAATGCTCAAAAAAGAACCTTTCAATATCCCGAGCAAGGTGCTTGTCAAAGGTCTCGGCAGAGCGGTAATCATATTGGGTGAGAAATAAAACCATATCCCCATTTTTTCATTTACACATTTTCTCATTTAGATTGTTATGAAAAAGATTTATAGTTTCTTCATGGCTGCGCTAATGAGCGCTACCATGCTGGCAGCAGAAACGGAGTATCTACCTATCTCTGTATGCGCGGTTGATAATCAGGAGGGGTTCCCCGGCGGAGCGAAAGCTCTGATAGAGAACAAACTCACCCAGTTGCTAACCCGCAACGGTATCGCAGGACTCAATTACTTAGGTCAGTTTGTGCTTACCGTTACCACCACTCCGTTAGACAAAGACGTTATTCCCGGTCCTCCGGTAAAGATTGCAGAAAAGATGGAGTTAAACCTCTATATTGTTGATGCACAGGCTCAAACAATCTTTTCTTCCACATCTGTCACCGTACGCGGCTTAGGAGAAACAGAAACCAAATGCTACCTCAACGCAATCAGTCATATGCCGATGCAGTCTCCCCAACTGGCGAAGTTTATCGATGAGGGCAAGAAGAAAATCATCGAATACTACGACCATGAGGGAGAACAGTTGATTAAGAAAGCCCAATTCCTGGCACAACAGAAAAAATACGATGAGGCTCTCTACTGGGTATCACTTATCCCGCAACAATCGAAGCATTACGATGCTGCTCTTGCTGCCGGTCAGGATATCTACCAAAAGTATCTGAATAACGAGTGCAACATCAATCTGGCATACGCCCGTCAAGCATGGGCAGCCGAGCAGAATTCATCAGGCGCATATGCCGCCGGAGAGTATCTGGCAAATATTCTGCCGGATGCAGGTTGTTATGACGAGGCGATGGAACTATACCGCGAAATCAAGGGCAAAGTATTGGACGACTGGAAGTTTGAGATGAAGAAATATCAAGACGGCGTGGATCTTGAAAGCCAACGTATTGATGCAATGCGTCAAGTAGGTGTTGCTTATGGAAATCACCAGCCTACTCAAACAACCAATATCGAATTCCTCCGTACACTGCTCTAAAAGAGAAACTGAAAAATGAAAGGTGAAAGGACATATAGAAAATGGATAGGGCTGACAGCCCTTTCCGTTTTCGTTTTTCAGTTTTCAGTTCCTAATGCGCAAGCAGAAGAAGTACTCAATTACCGCCGCAATTCCCTTGCGACCGTATTGGTGTACCACCCTGAAGATGAGTTCGGCATGGAAATTTACAAGGCATTTGATTCCCTACCAATTCCGGACAAATACGACGACCATACCATTGAAGGCGCCCGCATCATAGACAACAGCCAGATATGGGGCGTACAGCGCAAAGACTCAGGTTATTACAAGGCGACATACGGTCACCAACTGACAGCCGCGGAACTGAAAGCAAATGCGAAATTCACAGAGAACCTACTCAACGAGAACGAAGTAGCCAAATGGATGATTGCCAAATGGTTCGGTTTTGACGGAGAAACAGTGAATGATGCCACCTTCAACACCAGCCTCATCCAGTCCCGCGGACAATATAATGCAACGGATTTAGATGTAGCCTTAGCGCTACAGACCACGCGTGGTGTTGCATCGCTTAGCGATGCCGGAGAGGAACTACTCGGACAAACATTCGTGCTTGTCAATGACATTACCTACGTAACCGCGGAGCAAGAAGCCGAGGCCGCCAAAACAGCCATGAGTATTATCGGAGGCTTCGCGGATGCGCTTTTGGGTAGTGGAAGTACCGTAGGTAAAGATATTGCAGACCTCGGTGGAGCTATTGCTGACAGTTTCACCGGCTTCAAGGTTAAGACCCATTCCTACCTGTACCAACTAGAGTGGAACGACTCCATCGCCGCCATTTTCTACCAGTTCCATTACACGGCGACGCCGGATCCTGCAAAAGTGCAAGCTTTTCTGGATGACAAAACTACCTACCGGCTCCAATATGTGGCTCATGAGTATGAGTTTGATAAAAAATCCGTCTTGAAAGGTAAATATTCCCGTACAGAATTGGTTCGTACTATATGCGCGCGATCAATGGATAAGAATATCGTTGCACTCGCCAAGCAATATGAGGATTTCAAAGTCAAAACGCCTGTCTATCAAGTATTAACGAATGGCAAAGGAAAGATTGAAGGTTATGCTGCCAAAATCGGCATGAAAGAAGGCATAAGCGACAATTCCAAATTCCAGGTAGTACAGCGTCTCCAAGACCCAGAAACAGGAAAGACCCAATACAAATACGTAGCAACCGTCAAGCCCAAGAAAGGTTGCATATGGGACAACCGCTACAATGCCGTGTTAGAACAAGCCGATGGTGCGACACTGCCCTACACCACTTTCACCAAAACGGCAGGAGGCGAAATACTGCCGGGAATGCTGCTCATCGAAGGCAAGTATCGGAAAGTGAAGGAATAATTAACTTATAGATATCGACAACAGAAAACGAGCTCGTCATCCCGACGAACTCGTTTTTACGAATATAACAAACAATCTCTATTTATAACACTGAACGTGCTTTTGAACTTTCTACTCTAATTATTACAAACACCGTGCCAAACTTTATTTTCCTTGCATTTTTTTGTTTTCTCTTGCGTATATCATTTTTTTTTTGTAATTTTGCAGTCGCGTTCGTTAAAATAACAAATACTTATATACTATGGCAACAGAGAACAAACCATCGGCAGACAAATTGAAAGCATTGAAAGCAGCGATGGACAAGATTGACAAGAACTTCGGTAAGGGTGCGATTATGCGATTAGGCGAAGAAAACATTGAGAATGTGCCCGTTATCCCTACCGGCAGTTTGGGTTTAAACTATGCATTGGGAGTCGGCGGCTACCCTCGCGGACGAATTATAGAGATCTATGGTCCGGAGTCATCAGGTAAGACGACCTTGGCTATCCATGCCATGTCCGAAGTACAAAAAGCCGGCGGCATAGCTGCTATCATTGATGCCGAGCACGCCTGGACAGCGGCGAGCAAGCTTTGGACATCGCAGACGAACTGATTCGTTCAGCTGCGGTGGATCTGATTGTCATTGACTCCGTAGCCGCTTTGACTCCGAAGGCTGAGATTGCCGGTGAAATGGGAGACAATAAAGTAGGTCTTCAAGCACGTCTGATGTCACAGGCTCTGCGCAAGATGACCGCATCAGTCAATAAAACAGGAACAACGGTTATCTTCATCAACCAGCTGCGTGAGAAAATTGGTGTCATGTTCGGCAATCCAGAAACGACGACAGGTGGTAACGCACTTAAGTTCTACGCATCCGTACGCCTTGACATCCGCAAAACGGGTCAGATTAAAGACGGCGACACTATCAAAGGTAACCAAGTGCGCGTCAAAGTGGTGAAGAACAAAGTGGCTCCTCCCTTCAAGAAAGCTGAATTTGACCTCATGTTCAACGAGGGCATCTCGCGTATCGGTGAGATCCTCGACTTCGCAGTGGCTACCGATGTCATCAAGAAAAGCGGTTCGTTCTTCAGCTACGGAGACACCAAATTAGGTCAAGGTCGAGACAAAGTAAAGGATGTATTAGCTGACAATCCTGATCTGTGCGACGAGTTGGAAGCAAAAATCAGCGAAAAAGTCAAAGAACTCGGATTAGAGGCCGTATTAGCCAAGATAGGAAAGTAAAAAAAGACCGTCCTGCGGACTGATAGAATTTAGACCGCGAAGCTGATAGAGTATAGACCGCGAGGCTGATAGAGAATAGACCTATATACAATCATTATGGGGACGAAACAATATATACTATCTCCGAAAGAGGCGTACGAAGCGGCTCAAAAATGGAGGGTCGTTAAACGAAGTGTAGATGCACGGCAACGAGAGTTGCGCGTGCATCTTACTATATTAACCGACGAAGAAGGAAACCCCATCACTCTCTCCCCATCTCTCTCCCAAGGAGAGGGAGAAAAATTATATGATCCGCCCGTTTATCAGGATGTACATAAGGCTAAACGCGAGGCAGTAATAATCGGTTGCGGTCCGGCGGGTCTTTTTGCGGCTCTGACGCTCATTGAGCACGGGATAAAGCCTATTATCTACGAGCGAGGTAAGGAAGTGAGCGATCGGAAGAAGGACATCGCGTTGCTGAATAGGAACGAGGGACTGAATCCTGAGTCGAACTACTGCTTCGGCGAAGGCGGAGCGGGTACCTTCTCGGACGGCAAACTGTTTTCGCGCTCCAAGAAACGCGGCAACATGCAACGGGTAATGGAAATTTTCCATTATTTCGGCGCACCGGATACCGTGCTCTATGAGGCACATGCACATATAGGCAGCGACAAACTGCCAGGCATCATCCGAAAAATGCGAGAATGTATATTGGAGCACGGCGGGGAAATACATTTTGAGACAAAGATCGAGAGCCTGACTCAAATCACAAATTCGCCAATCATATTGGCGATAGGTCACTCGGCACATGATACGTATCGGATGTTAGCCGCCGAAGGTGTAGCCATAGAGACCAAAGGCTTTGCGATGGGCGTGCGCGCAGAACACCCGCAAGCGCTCATCAACAGGTTGTTCTATCACCTTTCCCCAAACCTCTCCCAAGGAGAGAAAGCAAAACTCATTGAATATGTGGGGAACGCAAGTTATAGTTTGGTGACACAGGTGACCGGACGAGGGGTGTATTCGTTCTGTATGTGTCCGGGCGGACATATCGTGCCAGCGGGTAGCGCAGAAGGGATGTGTGTGGTGAACGGCATGAGCGCAAGCCATCGAAACAGTCCGTATGCCAACTCAGGAATGGTCGTACAGATTAATCCTGAGGATATTCCTGGAGACGATCCGCTCCGCGGACTCGAATTTCAAGAGAAACTGGAACGCCTTGCCTTTGAGCAGGCACATAATTCTCAGTTCCCAATTCCCAATTCTCAATTCTCAACCGCTCCGGCACAACGTTTGCGGGATTTCGTGGAAGGTCGAGCGAGTAAGGATTTACCGGCGTGCAGTTATTTGCCAGGCATTGTGCCAAGCCGTTTGGATGAATGGTTACCGACTCATATAGGCAAGCGTCTTCAACAAGGATTCATGGATTTTGACAGGAAATACCGCGGGTTTCTAACGAATGAAGCAGTAATCGTCGGAGTAGAGAGCCGCAGTAGCAGTCCTGTACGTATCATCCGTGATCCGGAGACTTTACAATCGGTGAGTACGCCGTGTCTGTACCCTTGCGGTGAAGGAGCGGGATATGCAGGAGGCATCACAAGTAGTGCGTTAGATGGTATCAATGCCGCACTGAAAATTTCCGAATTAGCATAATTCTAAAGTACAAACGGTACGTGTACCGTGGATCACTGTGGCGTAAAAGATGTGGATGAACCAAATAAGAACCAAATAAGAACTAAATAAGAACTAAATAAGAACTAAAGAATTATGTAAAATAGACAGGGAGAATTGAGAATTGAGAATTGAGAGTTGAGAATTGAGAATTGAGAGTTGAGAATTGAGAGTTGAGAATTGAGAGTTGAGAATTGAGAATTGAGAGTTGAGAGGTGGGAATTGAGAATTGAGAATTGAGAATTGAGAATTGAGAATTGAGAGTTGAGAATTGAGAGTTGAGAATTGAGAATTGAGAATTGAGAGTTGAGAATTGAGAGTTGAGAGTTGAGAATTGAGAGTTGAGAGTTGAGAATTGAGAATTGAGAGTTGAGAGTTGAGAATTGAGAATTGAGAATTGAGAATTGAGAGGTGAGAGTTGAGAATTGAGAGTTGAGAGTTGAGAATTGAGAATTGAGAAGTAGGAATGACAAAAATGACTCGCGTGAGTGCGAGTCATTTTTGCAATCAGCCAAGATTAGCTGATGGATTTTTGATTAATCACGATGGCTGATACTATTCATCGAAGTGATTTGAGAGCAGTACCGAACCGTTCGTGGGTCGTTGGTGTGCAATTCTTACAATTGTGCACCAAGAGCGTTGTAACGAACGCCATTCTTGATAATAACGAGTTGACCGTTCTCGAATACTTTCTGAGCCTTAATAGTCTCAGTAACATTCTCGATACCTTGAGCAACATCCTCATTGATACCAATTGCACGTACGCGGAAACCACCAGCAGTCTCCTTCAAAGTAACAGTGCTACCATTCGCATAGAATTTCAGGATTGCTTCAGGATCGCCCTGTGCGAGTTTTTCTACATTATCCTTGTCAGCAGAAGCGCTCTCATCAGGAGAAGAGAAAGCAGTTCCATCTTTTCCTTTTGCTGTAACAGCCAAAGAAATCACGTCATCCATTTTAAGACCAGTAATAACCAGTAGTACATTCTTACCATCTGCCTGCATGTATTTCTCAGCAAACTTCAATATGTTGTCTTTGTGACCGTCCTTGGTTTCATTACCATTCTTATATTGAATAGTCAAACCATCGAAGCCATTGAGAGCAACATTCATCAAAGTACCAACTGTAGAAGTGTAGTTAACAGAAGGAATTGTTTGTTCTTTCTCGGTGCCTGCATCCATTGTGTAGGTAGAAATAGCACCTTGTTCATCTACCGTGATGGCACTTGCCGGAATACTAGCGAAATCGTAAACCTTAGCGTTTACAGTGAGAGCTGCAACAGCAGCAGCTGCGAAGAGGAAAAATTTCTTCATAATTGTTGAGTTTTTAAAGTTAATATTGTTGTTAACTAGATATACTAGATTGACTAGATGCTTTATTTTTTAATTTCGGCTGCAAAATTACTACATTTTTCGGAAATATGCAAGTATATATTGCCGAAAAATGTAGAATTTTTGCATTTTTAGTCAGCTGCGTCGGGATCTTTGCCGTTATAGAGTACATTTTTAATCTTTTTGTAGTCTGTAACCGGCATCGGTTTTGGGTTGATCTGGCAGTTGGTAAAATTGATATCTTCCGCCCATTCCAGTTTGATTCCGTTCTTGTTTCCGAGAATTGTTACCTGATCAAAGAGGATATTATGCACCGGTTTTCCCTTGAGTCCCTGGATATCCACAGCCTGTTTGGAACCTATACAGGTGATATTACGGAAGGTGATATTGGACCAATCGGGGAAGAAGGCCTTCTTGTCGTCCGAGTCGGTAGCAGAAACCCCCGCTCCTTTGTCGGCATAGCCGGAGGAGATGAGGAATGCGGACTCGCGGATATCCTTCATGATGATGTTGTAACAATAGATATCTTCACACCATCCTCCACGTCCGGGAGCGGATTTGAAGCGGCAACCGATGTCGGTACCTTCGAAACGGCAGTCTTTGACCACCAGACGCTGCATACCGCCGGAGAACTCCGACCCGATGACGAATCCTCCGTGTGCACGATAGACGGTATCGTTGGTAATGAGGAAATCGCGTTGCGGTCCGGCATCCACACCCTTCTGCCCTACTCCGCCCTTCATACAGATACCATCATCACCACAGGAAATATTACAGTTGACGATAAGTGCGACCTGTATGTTTCCCGGGTCCATGGCATCACCGTTCTGCGCCCAATGCGGGCAACGTATGTTGACACCATCAATAATAAGGTTTTGCACGCGCGTAGGCACGAAATGGAACTTCGGGGAGTTGAGCAGATGCACATTCTCCATGAGCACATTCTTGGAGTCGGTAATGTTGACCAGATGCGGTCTCATTTTCTCTTGGGTTATAGCATCCTTTGCGATATTCGGAATATTGTACTCTTTATTGAGGTTGAAAGGATACCATACTTTCCAGTTCTTGCTGTTTCCGTCTTGCAGGGTCACTCCTCCCATTGCAAGAACCTCATCCCAAACATTGCCATCCGCAGCAACGACGGCAGGATCGACCACTTTCTTTTGTTTGATGGGTCTCCAATAGATTCCCTGTCCGTCTATCGTACCGCGCCCGGTAATCGCTACGTTCTCCAGTTTGGAGCCGTGGATAAGTGCATGGCATTTCTTCGAACCATCCCGGAGTGAGTCGTTCTTTTGGACATAGAGTTCCTTGTTAGTAGAACCAAGAATAACCGCATTGTCCGCAAGATGGAGGTCAAAATTGCTGATCAGTTCAATCGGTCCTGTCAGCCATTTCCCATCGGATACAATAAGATGCCCGCCGCCTTGCTTCTCGAGGTGTTTGAGCGCCTCAGCAAAGGCTTCGGTATTGTCCGTAACACCATCGCCGACGCCCCCGAAATCCACGATATTTACCGTATAGTCGGGTATTACGACCTCCTGAACCTGCTCAACCGCGCACGGGAGATCCTGATAATAATGGGAATACTTGGTCTGCGCCATAGCGCTAATGCTAATCAACGCAACCACAGAAAGAATTAGTTTTCTCATATTTGTTTCTTTTAGAGTTCGAAAAGATTAGAACAAATCTTGTACCAAACTATTCAGATAGACCTCCAGATTGGTATAATTCTCGTCCAATGTGTATATTTTGCCGTCGGAAAGATTCTTCTTATCCAGTCCGTTAGCGTCTTCCCATTCGTCCGGCATACCATCATGATCGGTATCCACGGGTGCCGTTTTGGAAGCCAAATCCGGGTATCCTCCGACGTCAGAAGGTGTATCTATGAGTCCTCCCTTACTAATCTGACCTTTTTTAGGAGTGACGCTTCCGGTCACCGTTGATGAAGTTACCGTTTGTCCATTCCGAACGATTCCATTACGTACATCTTCTACTATACGCAGATCTACGGCATCACGATGGAGAGAGCAACCCGCTTTCGCAAGCACCGTCTCATACGCGTCCAGAGCAGATTGTTCGTTCGTAAGTGCAGTCAAGCCATCACTCCAACGGGCTGCAGCCTTACAGAGATTTTTCTTGTCCGACTCATCAGGATCAACGCCCTGCCAGTTGTCGTTAGTGACGGTAGTATAACCATAAACGTAATTACCTGTGATATAGAACTTACCCGGTTCCACTGTACCTCCAGGAGATTTGCCGCAGTTATCGCCACATTTTGTTGTCGGGTTTACGATACGAGATTTTTTAGAGGTTGCCGGGCCGTATTTGTAATAGTTATTCACCATGTTAATATGGCGTCCACCAGCACCTTTATTAGTTCCTTCTCCCCCATAAGCAGAGTTACCACCCCAGTTGAAAATCACATTGTTGACATAATCAATGGGTCCAGCGCATTTGGTATTTACAAAGTCATGGTCGAAACGCGGGTTACGCGAATCGTGGTGCGCTAACAAATTATGATGGAAGGAAGCATTGGTACCTCCCCATATACCACCATAACCATGCGATCCTTTGTCGTGAACAGAGGTGCGCAAACTCTCAGTAATAAAACAGTATTGAAGTGTAAAATTGGTATTGCCATACACACTGACACACTCGTCGGTACTCCAAGAGAAGGAGCAGTGGTCAATGATGATGTTTCGTCTTCCGTCGATTGAAAGCGCGTCTCCCTCTACTTTGTTTTTGTCCCCCATACGGAAACGCAGGAAACGTATAATCACATTGCTGGCTTTAACCACTATCGGAAACCCAGCTATACAAATACCATCTCCCGGAGCTGTTTGCCCTGCAATAGTAAGTGCTCCTTCGGTAATATCCAACTGACGCGTCAGGTTAATGGTTCCAGACACATCAAAAACGATTGTTTTTGAACCAGGTAGCGAAAGATTATAACGCAGGGATCCGCGGTCGTTATCATCGTCCGTGAGAGTTGTCACGTGACAAACCATACCGCCACGACCTCCAGCCGTATACTTACCACCACCTTCTGCCCCAGGGAAAGCCAAAGCTTGTGCATCCGGAGCAGGGGGTTTAGGATCCTGACCGCCTGCACAAGAGGCCAGGATTCCCACAACCAATAATAGAATTGGATATTTACGACTAATAACCATAATCGTTCCAAAGTTTACCATGCGAAGCATTGACATTCACATCAAAGATAGGCCAGTATTGGCGCATATCTACATCTACACCTTTCTTATATAATGTATATGTGTTAGGATCCAAGTGGCGTTTACCATCCTTGCTCCATACATATTTGCACACCCACCCAGCGGATTTGTCGTATGCTGCCGGTTTGGTATCACCAGGGTAGAAGCCGATGATAGTATCCAGAACGTATGCTTTTCCTTTCGTTGCGTATGAATCATCTTCCTTATAGGTGAAATAGACCGAATCCATACGTCCCGCGAAATCGCCGGTACCATTATCCAGTTCTGCGATGCGCTCCATGGTACTTTCCAGTTTAGATTTCAGCATACCCCATCGCATCAAGTCGTACTTACGGATATTCTCACCGCAGAATTCAAACGCACGCTCATTCACAATAGCCTCGAAATCAAGCGGTTTAGAGGGCAATCCTGCGCGCGCACGTACTTTGTCAAAACATGCTTGCGGGTCTATGCCCGTTGTATTAGCGGGAGCGTTCCCCTCTTTAGAACCAATAGCCGCCTCAGCAAACATCAGCAATATATCTGCATAGCGGAGAACCGGCATGTCGATACAATCTTCGTTGCTGGAATAGGAGCGTTGCATCCACTCTACGCGATACTTACCCAAATACCAAGAGTTTGGAGCATAAATCTTCTGGTACAACTTACTCTCGGAGGTGGAACTATTCGGGAAAGCTGCGGAGTCGCTACTTACGCCATTACCATTGTCATATTCCCAGCCATATGTACATATTGTTACATCACGGCGTTGGTCTTCCGGTTCAAAGTCCCACAAGAAAGTCGGAACGATTTGAATCATACCTTGTACCTTCGTATTGTTGGTATTGCCGTCACCATACGAGATTGTGTTCTTGAGGACACCAGGTACATTTGTTGATATTTTCAATCCTGTTAATGCAAGCACTTGTCCACGTGCTCCGTTCAGGAACGGGATAGCCCAAATAAACTCGGACTGCTGGTAGTTTGTCACATCAGCGCAAAGTTCTTTCCAGATTTCCTCGAACGATGATTGCAGTTTGTAATCTTCCTCGTTGATCACCTGTGCGCAGGCCCACATTGCTTCCTGATAAAGTTCCTGGCGTTTGTCAGCATCTTTTATGTTATACTGCACAGAGCAAGCTTTCGTTCCTCCTATTGTAAACACGTCCGGACGCATAGCCAATCCGGCATACATCAAATCGGTACGGGCTAACAAGCCGAGTGCCAGGGCTTTACTCGGACGGCCAGTATAATTAGCAGCACGTCCGGGACAACTTGGAGACCAAGGCATCAAACGAGCCGCCTCTTTGAGGTCGATACGTAGTTGCTCAAAGATGACATTACGATCTTCCTTAACATTATACAGATCACTGACAGACTCTCCTGTGAAGGAAGAGAAAGTAGCAGGAACATCTCCCCAAAGTTTTACCATCTCGAGAAAACAGAATGCTCTCAAGGTAAGCGCTTCTCCTAACAAATATCGGAACTCTGCGTTGGTAGTATCGGAATACTGGCGGATCCCCTCAATTACCACGTTTGCCCGCTCTATAGCAGCCGTCAGATAAGCCCATGGGTCTTTACCATTGGAGGTAGACAGGTCGCCGGTACCTTTACTCAAAGCGTAAATGGATGCTTCACGTGCCTGGCCGCCACTCTTGTTGCAATACTCAATATCCGTATTGAGAGCGACATATCCACCGCAAAGACGGTTACGGAAGGACTTGTCCTCGCCAAAGATATTGTAGATACCACCGATTGCCTGCTCAGTGGACGAAGGCGAGAGGAATACCGAAGTATTCATAGCAGAAGGAGAGTCGGTTGTAAAGAAATCTTTCTCACAGGCAACAAATGTCAGTGCCAAAGCACCTAAAATAAAATATTTTGCTTTCATAATCGATTTGTTTTCAGGATTAGAATTGAACATTCAGACCTACGTTGATACCGCGGCTCTTGGGATAAGCAGAGAAATCTACACCAGGAGTCAACGGGTTCTTGCTGGAACGAGTGTCGACCTCCGGATCCATACCCGTATATTTCGTAGCGCAGAACAGGTTTGTCCCCTGAACATACAAACGGATATTATTGATAACTTTGGTCTTCTCCATCCATACTTTCGGGAAGGAATAACCGATGGTTAATTGGTTCAGTCGAAGGAATGATCCATCTTCCATGCATTTGTCTGTCACTATATAGTCTGACATGATTGGTGAAGCATTTCTTGCTCCTTTGTTGGCATTGAAAGCATCTACTTTTGCCGCAAATGCCTCATACTGTTCATCTTTCAGGAACTGCTCACCGGTAGCCGGACGTGTATAGATATCCGCCGGATTCAAATATTCAGGATTATCCAGGAAATTTCTTCCGCTTCCATCAAACATCGAGTAGCGATTTGCATAACTAACATCAGAAATCAAGTTACGCAGACGTGATTTTTCGGTAATAGTGGTGTATTCCATCTTATTGAGATTCAAGATTTTATTGCCGATTGAGAACGTAAAGTTAGCACCCAAATCAATGCGTCCCCATTTATCTGCACCTATATTGAAGTTCAAGTTGAAACCTCCAGTCAGGAAGGGCACGGTGTTTCCCAAAAGAACTTTGTCTCGTTCGTCAATAATATGATCATCGTTTTGGTCAACAAATTTCGTAGCACCCGGCATTACTTTATTAGAAAGGAATCCGTCTCCGTAGGTAGGAACACCATCTTTTCTATTCCAAGAATCGGTTGTAATATTATAGTTTTGGAAATCAGATGCGGTGTAGTATCCATCCGTTTGGTATCCCCATACATTTCCGATAGGTTGTCCAACCTCAACCAAGAACTCAGCCAAAGTCAGGTACTCCGAGGATCCAAAACAGCCTGTTTGCGCGCTGATCGATTTTGAGCCACCCAAGTCAATTACCTTATTTCTGTTATACGCGATATTCGCATCAAGAGTCAGGTTGTAGGATAAACTTTTTGATTTTCTATCCAAAATAACACCCTTTGCAGAGAACTCGACACCCATGTTTTGGGTCGAACCGATATTCTGGTATTGGTAATTATAACGAGAAGGCAGGGTTTGACGGATAATCAGGTCGCGAGTATTGTTCCAATAGAGATCAATAGCACCTGTCAAACGTTCGTTGAAGAAGCCATAATCGATACCGAAGTCACGAGTAATGGTCGTTTCCCATTTTAAGTGAGGGTTCGGGGCGATTTTGTCGCTACCTCCCACTACGAGGATATTGCTTGCACCGGAACCCATGTCAATATACGTCATTTGAGAGGAAAGGAAGTCGCGATGCAGATATCCCAGATCCACGTTATTGTTTCCCGCCATACCATAGGAGAGACGGAATTTCAGGTTGCTCAACCAGTTAGAAGCACCTTGCATCCACTCCTCGTCCGACATACGCCAAGCCGCAGCAACCGAGGGGAAGAAGCCCCATTGATTTTCTTTCTCGAAACGAGTAGAGCAGTCTGCACGGAAAGTAGCGGTAATATAATAGCGTCCTTTGTAGTCATAGTTCGCGCGAGCGAAGAACGAGAGTTGGTTATCTTTCGGGGCAATGTAATTGAGGATTTCCGAATAGGCAGCCTGGCCTAAATAATTGAAAATCTCCCCCTTCTCCTCATTATAATTTCCCTTATAGCCGAAACCATTTTGAGTCTTGGTTTCAGATTTATGGATGATAGTCTCTTCACCAACAAGAACACTTACATTGTGGTCCTTATTAACGAAACTTTGTCTCCATTCCAATGTGTTGGCATTGCGGAGACGTGACTCTTTTTCAGTCAGTACCTGAACCTGCGAAGTACCACCTTCGATACCCGGACGACCGGTATTTTTAGCAAAATAGGTACTCGGTCCATAGTAGCGATCGGTATTGATGGAACGGGAATCATACCCCAGCTCAACGCGTGCGGTAAAGTACTTTGCAAATTTGTAGTTGGCATAACCATTGATTGTCCACTTGTTATCTACTTTGAATTTATAGTTTTCACGAATGGCTTTATTCGGTTCCACAAGGCTTCCGATTGTCTCATCCTCTTCGCTGGCTCCCTCTGTATTCTTAGAAAGCAGTGTTGTCGGAGTGTAAACAACAGCATTGCGCAGACGCGATTCAGAACTGGTTCCGTTATCTTTGATAGCGTTTGAGCCAGCTCCGAGAACCTGTGTATTGGTGTAACGTGCGGTGAAACCCAATGTGAAATTCTTAAAGGGTTTGAATTTTGCCTTCGCAGAGATATTATTACGTACATAGTTGGACATGTACATAATCGCTTTATCATCTATACGGTTGTAAGAAAGGTTGAAGTTAGCGTTCTTGTTACCGCCACTTAAACTTACTGAATGATTAGATGAAAAACCAGTGTTTCCGAATGTAGTATCCTGCCAGTTTTTGAACGGATGCAATGATGCGTTTTCATATTCTGTCAAGAGGTCGGAAATACTCGTTGTCTCCTGCTCTTCGTCTGCACGGTGCTTCGTACGGTTGTACAATGCATCGAAATAAGCATTGAAGTTGCTTTTCAGTTTGGATTTATCCTTCATGTAAGCCCATTCATATTGAGCCATCATAAAATCTTTGGGATCCAGCACGTCATATTTCTTGGCGATTTTCTTCCATCCCACATAACCGGAATAGTCTACATGGAAGGTCATCTTGTCATCCTCGGAGTCGGAGTCCTTGGTGGTGATGATAATTACACCGTTGGCACCCTGCGCACCATAGATAGCGGTTGCCGCAGCATCTTTCAGGACGTCCATCGAAGCGATGTCGCTCGGCGCGATATCCGAGATACTGGAAACAGGGAAACCATCCACGATGTACAACGGGTCGTTCGACTGGGTCAGAGAAGTACCGCCACGGACACGGATCTTCACATCCGCATCGGGGCTACCCTCGGTCGTTGTAACCGACACACCCGCCAATTTGCCTTGCAGCGCTTCGCTGGCAGAAGCTACAGGAATATCCTTCAGCTGCTCTGCATTAACAGAAGATACTGCGGTCACCAAGTCGCGCTTTTTGGTCGTGCCATAACCGGTCACAACCACTTCCTCCAGCACTTCGCTGTTCTCCGAGAGTACTACGTTCATCACATTTCCAGTAATGGTCAATTCCTGTGTTTTCATACCTATGTATGAAAAAACCAGCACTTTGGCATCATCCGGAACTTCGAGCGAATAATTACCGTCGAAATCCGTCACGGTACCCAATGTGGTACCTTTTACCACAACGGAAGCAGAGATTATCGTCTCTCCCGTCTGGTCTTTCACTACTCCGCTAATCACACGTGCCTCAACAGCCATGCCCGTCAAGAGCAGAGCTGAAAGCATCATGGTACGGAATAAACTGAGATTCAGTTTCATAAAGAGAATTTGTTTGTGTTGATATTAAAGTTAAACTATTGGTTTTTGTCTTTTTTATTACCTCATAACGCACGCGCATATGAAAATCGGGTACAAAGGTAGTCAAAAAACAAAAAAAGCATGTAGAAAAATTGACGCAAATTTTCCACTTATGCATTTTTTGCTAACTTTAGTTGTCAAAAGGCTCTGCGTAAGAACATCCTTCCCGCCATCTTGAACAGCCGTATCGTGTGTTTCCGCGGATAATCAGCCCCTGCCTGCAAATGGGGCAAAGCATCCCCGCTTTGTTTGTTTTGACATCTTTGACCACACCCGAGGTCATCTCTTTCAACTCGTCTAAGAATTGCTTCGCCGTATATTCACCGCGTTCTATCTCACGTAGTTTTTTCTCCCATAAACCTGTCAGTTCGGCAGATTTGAGTAGCGGAGAAATGATGGTATGGATCAGATTGATACCTGTTTCCGTTGCGCGGAGAGACTTATTCTGCTTTTGTATATACTTGCGCTGGTAGAGTTTTTCGATGATGGCAGCGCGGGTAGAGGGACGCCCTATACCGTTCTCTTTCATTGCATCCCGCAGTTCTTCGTTAGCGACAGTCTTGCCCGCCGTCTCCATCGCTCGCAGCAATGTGGCTTCCGTATAGTATTTGGGCGGCGTAGTCGTCTTCTCTTTCAGGACCGGTTCGTGCGGTCCGCTCTCGCCCTTCACAAATGCCGGCAGTGATTTGCTCTCCTCATTAGTATCGGGGTCGGCATCATCCGAGTTATCTTTTGTGCTTTGTACTTTGTCCCCTTGTCCCTTGTCAAAGACTTCGCGCCAACCGGGTTTAAGTACTTCACGACCGGTCACTTTGAAATCGATTTCTCCGGCTTTTGCCAGAACGGTCGTGTTGCTCACCTCACACTCAGGGTAGAACACCGCAATAAAATGCAAAGCTACGAGGTCATATACTTTTTTCTCATCCGCGGTCATCCCTTCCGGTCGCTGACCAGTAGGTATGATAGCATGGTGGTCAGTAACTTTCTTGTTATCAAATACTTTCTTTGACTTCGGTAACGACCCTGCGCCTTTCTTGCCATCGGCTTTAAGAGATAGCAACGGTGTCACTTGCGGGTAATGGTCTTTTATTCCCGCCAATGTACCCGGTACTTTGGGATAAATATCATCGCTCAGATAGGTGGTATCGACACGAGGATAGGTTGTGAGTCGTTTTTCGTAGAGAGACTGAATGAGTTGGAGCGTCTGTTCTGCAGAGAAAGAATACTTCTTGTTTCCTGTCCCTGCTGTTCGGAGGTAATGGCATATTCACCATCTTCCGCCGGCAGTTGGGCGCTGAAAAGTGTGTCTCGGTAGTTCGTTTTCAGTTCCCAATAGGTACGTGGCACAAAATGCTCTATCTCAGCCTGTCGTTTGACGACCAATGCCAGTGTGGGTGTCTGAACACGACCGACAGACAGCACTTCTCGGTTTTTTCCCGTTCCGCGCGCGTACCTTAATGTATATGCGCGCGTGGCGTTCATTCCGAGCAGCCAGTCACCAATGGCACGCATCAGCCCCGCTTCATACAGACGCTGGTACTCCGACTGGTCTTTGAGTTTCTGGAATCCGTCCCGGATAGCCTCTTCCGTCAGTGAGTTCACCCACAGACGTTTGACCGGACACCGGCAACCCGCCTGCTGGTACACCCAACGTTGGATAAGCTCTCCCTCCTGACCGGCATCACCGCAATTAATCACCTCGTCAGCGTTATTAATCAGGGATTTGATGATATTGAATTGTTTGTGTACACCCGCGTCTCCACTCACTTTGATAGAGAAACGCGGAGGAATCATCGGTAGCGAGCTCAAACTCCATGCCTTCCACTGCTCCGTATATTCGTGTGGGTCCAGTAAAGCACACAGGTGTCCGAAAGTCCAGGTCACCTGATACCCGTTGCCCTCGAAATAGCCGTCATGCTTCTGCTTCGCGCCTAACACGTTGGCTATATACGCTCCTACGGATGGTTTTTCGGCTACACAAACTACCATGAATAGTAAGGACTTGCTGATTTATGATTTCTGCACACCGTAACCGTACCCATAACCTGCACGAAGTCCCTTGACTCCATTGAGCACACACGCCACGTTATGCATCCGCTTCTGCTCTATTACCTGATTGATATAGCCAATCATTTCGCTTGGTGTGTACTTGTATCGGCATACAAAAATGGTCATATCAGCCACGCGGTCAAGCAGATACGTGTCACTAACCAAAGCCACAGGTGCTGTATCCACGATGATATAGTCATACCGCTCACGCAACTCAGCGAACAACTTGTCCAGTCGTTCCGTTTGCAGCAACTCTGCCGGATTAGGAGGTATCGTGCCGCACGGAATCAGATCAAGATTCTTGTGCTCTCCGCTCGGTACAATAATATCGTCCAGTGTCACATCCGGCTCTGCCAGATAATCGGTCAGATGTCCCTTATTGCTCAATCCGAAATAGGTAGCGAGCATCGGCTTGCGGATGTCCAGACCCACCAGCACCACTTTCTTGCCTAACATAGCCAGCGACAGAGCCGTATTACTGGATACATACGATTTTCCGTCTCCGTTGATACAGGAAGTGACAAGGATTACCGGGGACTTGGTCTCTGCCGGGATGACAAAACGCAAGTTGGTACGTATCAGTCGGAAGAGTTCCGCCGAAACGGTGGACTCGCCCTCATGGATTGCGATGTGGGCATTACGGGAGTTCTTCACTAATTGTCCCAACATCGGCGCTTTTATCTTGCGCTCGAATTCTTTCGCGTCGTCTATCTTGTCGTAGAACAGCAACATCAGATACAGCAGTCCGGCGGGAAGCATCAAGCCCATTAGGAATGCCAGAAAGATCAGCTTCTTCAATTTCGGGGATTGGCTCTTCACGTCACGCTGAGGAATGTCGATAATCTTTGCCGGCATAGATGTCGCCGCCAGCATCAGCGCGTTCTCTTCGCGCTTCTCGTACAGATAGAGGTACAGCCGTTCCTTGATTTTCTGTTGGCGGACTACGCGCACGTATTCACGTTCTTGCTCCGGCGCGTTTTGAATCTGCTGATTATATTTTTGATCTTGTGCCTGCAGGCTCTTCTGGCGGATACGCAGACTCTCGCGTACGGAACCGATAGTGGCGATGATATTCTGCCTCATAGATGCCAGCTGCACATTCATCTGCTCCAGTACGGGGTTGTCTTCTGTTGCGGTGCGCAGGATACGCATGCGCTGGAGCTGCAGTGCGTTATACTCGCTCAGTCCGCTTGCCAGCGACGGATCATCCACTCCTATATTCGCAGGAATAAGATTGTCGCGTTTTGACTCGTCGCGGAGGAATTCATCAATATATTGCATCAGACTGAGTTGGGTCTCCACCTCCAGTAATGCCTGTTGCTCCAGACTGCTGGCTTCCAGAAACAACTGCGCCTGCGCATTCAGGTCCGCAATCTTGTTCCGCTCTTTGTAGGCAGACACAGCGTTCTCCGCTTCACTCAGCTCGGCGGTGATGATAGCCAGACGCTCTTCGATAAACGTGGCGGTGTTAGTGGCAATCAGGTTTTTGTCTATGATTGCATTCAGGTTGTATTGCTCTATCATCTGCGATAACAACGCCCGGTCGCGCTCCGGCAGCGGGGATTTGGTTGAAAGCATGATGATGTTGGATTCTTTCTTGTGCTGCGTCACATGAATAGCGGTACGGTAATCATCCACCACCAACTCCTTGCGTTTGTGTCCTACACGATAGGCCGTATCAGGACTCAACGGACGATTGGCATGAATAATGAGAGTACCCACACCTAATTCGACCGGTTCGTCCAGACGCTCCACTTGTTTGGACGAGCGGTGGAAGAACCCCATCTTCGTCTTTATTTTATAACCTTTCTTGTTGGGTTTGACCGTCACCACGAATGGTTTGATTTGTGCATCCTTTGTCAGTTGCACATACTCAATAGTCAGTGCCGGATTGCGGAACTCGCCTTCCCAGCGCCAACCGCCACGTTTGGCGTTGTCCTCCCATAAATCGAGTGCATCTATCGCCTGATAGAGCAGACCGCGTGAGGAAAGAACAACCACTTCGTCTTCCGTTGCCGTATTGCCGGAAAGGCCTAACATGGACAGGGGGTTCATGGAACCATCGCCGTCTTTCTGACGCAATACGATGGATGCGTCGGTCACCCATCTGGGCGCTTTGCGAAGGTAATACAACACACCTAAGGTCTCGCAAATGACCACTCCTAACACAAACCACCACCAATGCTCTTGTACTACGCGCACTATCTTGCGCAAATCTATCTCGTTCGTCTTGTTTTCCATATTCATTTATTATTTTGATGCAGCAGCCGTACCGGCGGCAACTGCGGAAGGATTCGTTGCATTGACTACCGTCACGATGACCGTTGCGGCACTCGCTACGGTGGAAACCATACTCAGCCACAGGCCTGCGTTCGCACTGCTGATAGCGCGTACCTTGTTCGGCGACACATAGATGATATCGTTGTGCTGCAGATAATAATACGGGGACAGGAACAGATTTGCGCTGGTCAGATCGACACGCGCCATTTCCAGTTTGCCGTTCAGTTCGCGCGTCACCAGCACATTGTCACGTCTGCCGTAAGGAGTCAAATCGCCGGCTTGCGCCAATGCCTCCAGAAGCGTCATCCGGTCACCTGTCATATAGATCTTCGACGGATGGTTCACTTCGCCCATTACCGACACTTTTGCATTCACCAGATTGACCTGAACGGACGGATTGACCACTTGTTTCTCCAATAACTCGCGGACAGCATCCTCTACGCCCGTACGCGTCAGTCCGGCAACATGCACCTTGCCCAATACCGGCATATTCACATTGCCTTCGGAATCCACTGTATAGCTTTGTAACTGAGGAGATGTCTTCACTTCGTTCGAACCGGGGGTAGCAAAAATCACCGTCGGCAGGTTATACGGCTCTACCGCCTCTTTGTCCAGCGCAGAGACAAAAATAGTCAACTGGTCACCTATTCGGATGATGGACTCCGCTTTCGATTCAAAATGTGCATTGAGCGAATCTGCCGTGGAGGCAACTGCATCGCGCATGTAAGTCATCTTCTTCTGCGTCACGCATCCGGCGGTCAATATTACCGCCGCGCCTAACGCAAATAATTGTCTTATTCTCATATTCTCAAATAATAAAATTTCTCACAAATCACAAATGACAAATCACAAATGTCAAATGACAAATGACAAATGACAAATGACAAATCTCAAATGTTTTCACCATTTCGCCACGGTGTCATTGTATATATTCTCCGCTATCTCGGCCACAATGATAGCGCATAACTCATCCTGCACGTCGGTCAACAAACGGCTGGCATCGAAGGTCTGATACGCCGTATAGGTTTTGTCAAACGACTCCTCCGGATGGATGTTGTTCGTAAAGTGCACCGACACACGTACAGTCAGTTTGCTCTCGGAAGCATAACTGTCCGTTGAGATAGCTCCTTGCGTAATATCATAGCCCACTATCTCACCCTCCAGTTCCAGATCGCCGCCTTTGCGGAGCACCTGAAGACGTGTCTGCCGCTGGTACAAGTCACGAACGCCCTCGGACAGCATATTACTCAGCATCGGATTGACCATCGGCGCATTGTTCGGAAAGTCGGATACGGAGATGGAATGTGTTGTTTGGTAGTTGATATTCGCTCCGTTGAACTTGTAACTGATACTGCAAGATGACAAAAGAGCAACGGCGATTATCCCGATAAGGAATCCAAACCGCTTGACGCTTTTATTATAAATCATCTTGACCATCTGACGCTCTAATCCTATTACGTTTATAATCCGTACTCTTTAATCTTGCGGTATAATGTCCGCTCAGATATATCGAGTTTGTCCGCTGCCACTTTTCGGTTGCCGCCGGCCACCTCCAACGCACGTTTGATGCGGTCTATCTCTGCATCCTCTATGCGCAAACTGCTTTCCACATCCTCCGCCTCTATCGGCTTGCGGGATGACGTATCCTGATGTTGGATGGTGATGGTGGGGGTTCCGGGGTCGCTGTATTCGGGTATGCCGGTTTCGCGGCGACCGCTCGACAGCAACTCCTTCAGTTCCTCCAGGTCCTTCTTGTTCTGCATCACCATATTATATAATATTCCTATTTCATGCGAGTAGTCTTTTCCTCCTGATTCCTGCTGCGGGGCACGAAGCACGATACTTTGCTGGTTTTCTCCTTTGGGCAAGTATTTGCGTAGCGTCTCAGCATTAATCTGGTGGTCCATCTCTATCACGGCTATCTGCTCCGCCATATTCTTGAGCTGGCGGATGTTACCACGCCAATAGGACTCTTGCAGCAAACGCGTCGCCTCGTCATTGAGGGACAGAGGAGGCATTTGATACTTGTTGCAGAAATCAACGGCGAACTTTCTGAACAAAAGAGGTATATCCTCTTTGCGTTCACGCAATGCCGGCACGCGTATCTCCACTGTATTCAAGCGGTAATACAGATCCTCGCGGAAACGTCCGTCATCTATAGCCTGACGCATGTTCAGGTTGGTCGCCGCCACCACGCGCACATTCGTCTTGCGCACCTGGCTGGAACCCATCCGCAGATACTCGCCTGTCTCCAACACACGCAACAGACGCACCTGTGTCTGAAGGGGTAACTCGCCCACTTCGTCCAGAAACAGCGTACCGCCATCCGCTATCTCGAAATAGCCTTTGTGCTCATTCTTCGCATCGGTAAATGCTCCTTTCTCATGACCAAACAGCTCGCTGTCGATTGTTCCTTCCGGAATAGCGCCACAGTTCACGGCAAAATAAGCACCGTGTTTGCGTCGGGAGAAAGCATGAATGATTTTGGGAAAATGCTCCTTGCCCACTCCCGACTCGCCGGTGATGAGTACACTCAAATCGGTGCGGGCTACCTGCACCGCTATCTCTATTCCTCTATTCAGCAACGGACTGGTACCTATGATACCGAATCGCTGCTTGATGGATAATAATTCCTGCTGCGTCATAACTCAACTGACAAAATGTCATGCAAAGATAGTGCTTTTTTTTTACATACACAAATATAATTGCTTTTTTTGCCAAAAAATTTGCATATATGCAATTTTTGTTGTATCTTTGCACCCGATTTTGAAAAAATGTGTTTCAATTACATAATTGTAAATTATTAAATCGTAAAATTATAGTATGAGTACATTAGTTACAACATTAATCATTATTGCGGCTATTCTGCTGACGCTTCTCGTTTTGGTACAGAATAGCAAAGGTGGAGGTTTGGCTTCCGGTTTCGCAAGCGGAAATCAGGTAATGGGTGCGCCCAAAACGGCTGACTTTTTGGAGAAAGCTACCTGGACGCTCATCGCTATCATCGTTTTTCTGAGCATCATCTCCGTAGGTATCGTCAAGGGCAAAGGCGCCAAGTTGGCGGAGGAGAGTAAGACTGCTGTTCAGGTGGAGGCAGTTGAAGAGACTATCGAGGCTCAGGAAGGAGCAGAGGATGCAGAGGCTGAACTGCCGGCTACTCCTGCTGATGCAGAGGCCAATTAATCCCGCAGCATTTTTCGAAAAAAGCGATGTGTCTAACCGATGCACCGCTTTTTTTTGTTATACATTATTAATCTTACCCGCCTAATCTTTGGTCTAAGAATAATTTGAATTGTTGGATTTATACCCCCCCCTCTCTAATACAGTAATCCCATAATTACGAAGAACGAGACTAAACAATACCGAAAAATTAAACATGTCTCAACTATGACTCAACTACAACTCAATTACGAGGCAAAACCGCGACCTCCCCGCGACCTCCCCGCGACCTGTCTGTACCGTGATACATCGGAATGAATATAGCCCAAACCCGCGCATTTGCGTACTCGCGGTAGGCAGGGTTGATAAGTACGATATGCGATAAGTTATAGTGTTAAATAATCCTCGTCAGTTATTTCTATGAAGAAATCAATTGCAGTCAGTAGCGGAGCGAGATCGTTTTTTATAACAGAGAATACATATTCTTCATTAATATCAAAATAGCCATGCGCAATGTGGTTTCGCATCCCCATAATATCGCGCCATGGGATTTCCGGTCGCTGATTAAGGAAATCTGCCCCAACACGCTTCTCGATTTTTTTAATGCTTTCTCCTATCGTCTCTATCAGCATACAGTTTCCTGCGAGCTTTTGCATTCCCAAAGGTGAAGAAATCCATTCTTGAGGACTTTCTATCGCGGCATTCCACTCTTGTAGCATCAATATTGCATTTTTGATGTCAAGAAACGTCGCATGAATTATTTCCATTTCTTTAGAATATTCTAATCCCATCTCTTTCTACTTGTTTAAGAAAAAAAGGAGTGAGGTTGCTATGCTTTAAAATCATATCTACATGCGTCCCGGTAATATGCTCCAAATAGTCATTCGCTCCACCAACTCCGCGAAGGGTTGCCGGCATTTCTACAAATACATCCACATCACTATTTTCTGTGTGCTCACCACGAGCCACAGAACCAAAGAGAGACATTGACGTCATCCCATACCGATCTTTCAATATGGGTGCGTGTTTCGTCAAAATTGATATGTACTCTTGAGTAGATTTCATAGTGACTTTTCGTTTTCGTTTGCAAAGATACTGCTTTTTTTTGAATTATGCAAATAATTCTTCGTTTTTTGTATATTTGACCACCAAAGGCAGCCGAGAAGCTGCCTTTGGTAGATAATGTCCGCTGTACACGTGCGTGCGTGGATTATTAATGTCCGCGCGCGGGTACGTGAGTACGCGGGAAAGGATTAATCGCCAATGGTCTGTCCACCGCCACCACCACCGTAATCTTCAGTATTACCACCATTGGTGATACTTGCGCAGATGATGGTTGTCGGCATGATTTCGGAAATAAAGATTTCCGGTTGATTATAATTCTTCTTCATATTCTATCCTTTTCGTTTTTCGTTATTTCGGATTAGTCATGCGTGTGTGCGCGACGCGCACGGGCGCGCCTTGTCATTTAACAAGGCGCCCCGTTGCGTCAAACATATTCTCGCCGCGGAGGATGAACAACTGACCGTTAATCATTACCTTCATCGGTGCCTCACCGGCATTGAGATTTTCCATGCCAGTAGCTACTTGCGAGTTCTGAACACCCATCGCGATACGACGGCGACCAGGAGCAGGAGGAGTGGCCTTAGTAGAAATTTCGTTCAGTCTGATGTATGCACGGTTTTCACCTACATATACATTGTCAGAGTTAACAAACAGGTACTGGTTGTTGAGCAGGACGTAGTTACCGTCATTCGGAGTCAACTCCTCTTGTGTATAAGATCCATAGAGACCGTTCTTGTGACCAGCAGGAGCGTTGAGGCCGTCGGTATAGAGAACTTGCAGTTCCTCTGCTCCCGCATTCGGGAGGAAGATATACGGAACACCTGCTTCCATCACGCCGTCAAGTATCTCGTCGAAGTATATCTTTTGTGAGCCGGCATCGAAGTAAGCCACCTCATAGAGCGCAGCACATCCCATCAAACCACCGTTCGGCAGACAGATAGTTCCATAACGACCGGAAGTTACGGGACGTGTATAGTCCACTGTGAGTTTCTCGAAGGTCATGTTATAGATGCGATATTCTCCTGTAGAAGAGGTGATAACCACATCGCCTGTAAAGACAATCGTAGTGTAGTCTTTTCTTGATCCTGTAAGATCCGCCAACTTCTTTCCGTTGATAATCAAATCAGCACCACTTGCATAACGTGCATTGATAGTCAATCTACCAGGAACTGTTGTATGGAACTTCAGATAGGTTCCCTGATATGCAGGATATGAATTGCTACGATATGCACGTGCATTATCCTGACCTTCCAGTTTTTCAAAGTTTGCAGCATCAATATAGTTTGCAAGAACGATACCATGCTCTGCTGCAACAATCTTCACTTCTCCGTCTGCGACACCGTCCCAGTTCCAAGTAGTGCTTCCTGTTACATCTTCGGCTTTATCCAAGTCATGTTTTACCACGAAGGTAACGGTATATTCTTGCGTTGTAGCCTCGTCTTCCGCAGTTACAAGAACTGTCGAAACAGCCTCGTTAGCCACAAACGCATCCGCATCCGTTACGTCAGCCGTTGCACCATACGCAGCCATTGTCGGAATAGCCGTCAAAGCAGGAACGACTGTTGCATCCTCCGGCAATGTTACACGGTAATCCGTAACACCGTCAACCAATGCAATTGCCGTATTCTCCGCACCATAGGTCAAAGCAATCAATGTTGCGTCATCCGCTTTGCGATACTTGAGTGTTGCGTTCTCCGACTGGATAGAAGCACTTTGGAAACCAGTTTTAGTAGCCGTAATGACAACATAATACGTACCCGGGTCGGTTGTGTTCAGGGTAGCGGCATTAGCGCCAACTACTTCGACTTCGCCATCGGCATTGTACCACTGATAGCTGAGCGTACTACCATCTGCTGCATGAGCCGTAACGGAAGTTGACATTGTACCGGAAAGGTAATCCACTTTCGATAAAGGCTGTGCGTCAATTACCGGTTCAGCGCACTTCGGTTCAGCAAACTCAATCTCCGTGAATTGTACATCGTTTTCACCGGCATTGATGTACCATGTACCCGCGCTCAAACTAAATTCGGAGACACCTGTCTTGGCAGTTTCGTTATCCGTACCGGACTCAGAATTGGAAACATAATATGTCTTGTTGTTACTTGCAGTTACATGCAGTGTTGCAGGATTAGCTATAGTAAAGCTCATACTTGAACTATTCATCTTCAAATAACCCGAATTCAATGCAGTGTAATCACCTATCAGTTCAATATTCAATCCCTCAAATACCACATCATCATCTGCTTTTCCAAACGCACGACCCTTGTTGAGGTTGAGCGAGTAGCCAATCTCACCAAATTGCTTCATCGGTGTTTCACCGCTCTCGATTACCTTTACCTGTGTAAAGTAAACATCGCCGGCACTTGACGAAACCATGATGTAGATGGTTCTGTTGGCTGCGTTGTCGAACTCAATCCAATCGGAAATAACGTCTTCTTTGTTGCCAAGAGCGATAGAAGCCAAATCTTCTGCTGCACTTGCACCTTCAACCAAGCCCTTCACAAGAATAGTACGCCCGCTTGTGCTGTTGTTATGAGCAGAGATACGGATCTTCGTCTTGTTGGTCGTTGCGTTGTATGCAATGACGCGAGTCAGATCTTTCACGCTATTCACACCGCTACAAGTTCCTGAGAACTTAGCATAATGTACGGTATTGCCCATAAATTCAACCGTTTCATCAGCCGTCACTCCGGTAATGAAGTTCGTATGGTTAACCGTTGCACCGTCCAACAGTTTGATTGCACCGTCTGATACCCAAACAGCGTGGAACTCTTTGTCTGCGGTGATAGTGAAGGATGTTACGTCAACGATTGCGCCGTCTTCAGCCTCTGCCCAACCTTGGAAGATATAATCCTCTTTCTCAGGATCAGCCGGAGCAGCTGCAAGTTTTTGACCGTCAACTACCTCTACACTTGCAACAGCCGAACCACCGTGGGTATTGAACGAAACAGTGTGTTTGAGGACATCCTCTGTCAGAGTGATGGTGTAAGTCGTTGCATCACCATCCTTATCGGTCAGCACGTAGGTGTTTGGACCCCATGCCCATGCACCTGCATTGGAGGTAACAACAGCTGTACCTTCGCCATTCCAAACGATAGTCGGAGTAACGGTCATCGTAGCGGGGTTCGTTCCGTTCGGCAGGGTTGCAGAAACGCTTGTGCCGGTTACAGCGACATCGGTCGAGTTGAACTGAATAGCCGTCAGGACAGGATTCATCGGACGAGTAACCTCAATGAAGTCAACGTAGCCGTTCCATGTATTTGCTTCTGTACGGCATACATAGATAATACTCTTTTCTTCTGCAGAAGCTGGTAATGCAAATTTATTGTCACCTGCGCCTCCCATTACACCATAATCATGGAATGCAGAAACAGTATTACCATGGTCATCAAACAGAGCGATTGTACCTTGCCCCGCAGCTGTAGTGGTATGTATATTGATAATGTCACCCTCATTGAAGGTCTGACCTGCAACAAGTTCTAATCCAATATACGCGCCTTTTCCATTAAACTTATAGCTAGACAAGCCACCGCAAGAAGCATCTTTCTTATACAAACCGGTTACTTCACCGATGGTATTTTTAGTTGTTGAATTGATCGTAGCTTTGATGATGCAAACGCCATCTTTCGGAGCACGAAGCATTGTGATGTTATAAACTTTCGTATCGCTAGACTCGGCTACACCACGAATAACTGCAGTCTCACCCCATGCGGATGCCTGAGAAACGATCTGCGGTTCCTGTGCTTTATCACTTACAGAAGTTGCACCGGTAATAGTCGGAATAGCAGCAGTTCCATAAGGCATCGTATATGTGTAATCCGTTACCTCCGGATTAAATGCCGGTGACAGAGTACCTGCATCAGAAGAGAACGTAATCGAAGTCAGACGTGCGTCTGTCGAAACAGCCTCCCAATGAGCAACTAACTCAATGTTAGCCGTCGGGGTATATGTATCACCTGCCTCACCAACCTTCGTCTCACCGTCAAACCAGCCGAGGAAACTCTCAGTTCCCTTCACCGGCAACGGCAGCGTTACGCTCGGATATCCATATTGCGGAGCAACAGGATCTCCTTCGTTTGGATCGAAACTAACCTCAAACGGATCAGTGATGGTAACAGCCTTGATTGCACAAGTTCCCTTTGATGCTTGAATATCCAAACGGTACAGAGCTTCAGCTTCACTATAGAAATAATTATTAACGTGTGTTTCTACTGCTTCATTGGCTCCAACGAATACTGTAGGATCTGCTACACCATTAATATACATTGTTAATGCATCTGTGGGCAAGTTACCGGTTTTTACAATAACCAGTTTGCCGGCATTTACATTAAAGGACAGGTCGCCATCGTTGGTCTTATACTTCATACCATCATAGATGTAGTTATGAGTATGACCATTATCAATGCCGTTAACATTTGTATAAGCATAGCCGGCAGCCGTTAGGTTCTCCAACAATGTTTCCAAAGATGCACCATCACTAACTGCATATGCCTCCATGTCGTATGAAGTAGCATAAGCCTTGGTCCAACGAGCAGTAAGAGTTAATACAGCATCTTTTGTTCCGCTAACCTCGTCAAGATTAACATCGCTACCGCTCAACTGCCAAGCAGCAAAAGAAGAGAGGGGTTTCGTCGGATGCTCAATGTCTGTCGGATGTGAACCAACTTCAACTACCTTGGTATCCAATACAGTCTCACCGTCCATGAATTTAACGGTATATACATCACCTGCCCATTGTGCGGTCAGCGTAACGTCCTTTGCAGGCATTGTGTATTCAACACCGCCATCAAACAAAGCATCATCTTGATCTTTCCAGTTAACGAATGTTTTGCTGCCCGGAGCAGTAACACCGGTCACACCGTCATGAAGAGTAAACTTCTCACCTGCTTTGTGGTCAACTTCAGCAACTTCACCACTACCGCCATTGAGATTATAAGTAACATGATATTTCGGCAGAGCAGCCACCGTCAAAGTATATGAAGCTGTACCCGCTGCATAAAGTGTTCCGGCCTTCGTCTGAATTGCCGAATTTGCAGTAATGGTTGCAGAACCTGCACCTACGATGGTTACCTCACCAGTTGAGAAATTAACTGTTGCAACCTCTTCATTTGAAGATTTATAACCATCAAGTACCAAACTATTGGCATTTGTCAACGGATTTGTAAATGCAGCATCGCCTTCAGTTTTATTTACTTCAGCTTCTGCATAACCCAAACCGGCTGCAGTACCTTCTGCACAAGAGCGATGAACTTCGCAAGTGAGAAGAGTCTGTGTTGTTCCACCATCACGACAGATATAGAGATAATCCGCATCCGCAGAAAGTGTTGCGGTGGCCACCATAGGATTCGATGTTCCTGCTACGGATGCAAGTCCTAAGCCACTTCCTTTGTTGTTGCTTGCCGAAATCTTCACACCAAAATTCTTACTGGTATTTCCTACTGTACCGGAAATAGTTAAGATATCACCAGCTTTGAACGTACCACTACCTGGGGTCAGTTTGATAATTGCATTGCTGCTCTTTAATACCAACGAAGATGCATCAATTACCACATTACCCGCATCAGCTTCTGCTGCTGCAGATCCAATTCCACCTGTCAACGAATAAATCTTGCAATCTACTTCATGCCATTGAGCGGTAAAGGTGGTATTTGCAGCGGTCATCGTATAAGAAGAACCTGCAGCCTTTACTGCTGCATCTGCACTACACAACCATCCGTCAAATGCATGACCTGCCCAACTTGGCGCAGCCGCAAGAGTGAATGCATCGCCTTCTGCTTTACTCGTCTCGGTCGGAGCATCGCCCGAAGCACCATTCAAAGTATAAGTTACGGTATATTTGGTAGGAATCAAACGATAAATAGCCGTAAGAGTCATGTCTGCGCTAACAGTTGCGCCTGCCGCTACAACATTGGAACTGCCATCTTGCCATTCCTTAAACTCATATCCAGAGGGAGCTGTAAAACTGCAATCTGCAAAAGCCTTAACGGTCTTTGCATCGCTATCTACGACATCACTACCAGAACCATCTCCTGCTTTATAGGTTACAGTGTACTTGGTAGCAGTTCCAGCAATTAATTCAATCGCGTACAATTGATCATCGCCTCCTGTTGCAGCAATCGTGATTAAATATTCTTTACTGGCCGTAAAGCCCGTATATTGCAGCAAGAAACTACCACTATTACCACTACGAGTCATCGATGCTAACGCGCTTCCATACTCTGTATTTTCCGTTAAAGAAGTAGAATATTCTTGACCATAGATAGCACACCCTCTACCAGAACTACCAGTTACACCATGTGCAATAATACCAGTAATACCAGTTATACGCATGTGGATTACATATTTCCCACTTTGGTTGTACTTTGCTGTCGAAGGAACCTGAATGGTAGCCATATTCACATTGCTCGTTATCGTTGCTATGTTATCTACGATGCCATCTGGATTCCCTTTTGTGTCTGAAGTAAGATTAGTATACTTCTTGCCACTCGTTGTACCTCCTCTTGGATTAACAATCCACTTACCGGATGTTGTAGCATTTGCTCCAGCGATTGTGGCATAATCAATCGTTTCGTCCGCGGTTACAACTTTTCGGTCACCGGGGATGTAACTAGTTCCCCACACATTACCGATGGCGAATGTGAGTAGTAGGAATAATGCGCTTAGGTAGCGCAAGGGTAGCGCAAGGGTAGCGCCACGGGACTGGGATGTTCGCCACGGAACCTGTGTCCCTAACTTAGAAAAATAATTTCTCATAAGCATTAAATTTAAAAATGTTAAACAAAAGATTGGTTTTTAATTATTTATTTTGAGTTATTTCTGGTGTCAATAATATAATTTTGAATGCACTGCATCATATATAGCTACATACTGCTCTCCATCCTCATCCGTCTCCACACGATAGGCGATGTGAAAATCTTCTACGATTGTTTCTTTATACTCCGCTGCTATCCAACTTTTTTTAAGCCGTGCGTCGGCATAAATGAATGGATGTTTGCCCAAATCATACATAGCCCCGATCAACCTCTCCACTTTTGCCAGTACAGTCTCCTCGTCTAATGTTGGATGCAATCGCATAGAGATTGCGTAAAATTCCAAAATGGCCTGATGCACTTGCTCCTCAATAATTACTTTCATATAGCTTCCTGATGGATACGAGGTTGAGCATAATAATCATGCACCATTTTTGTCAAGTCATCGTGCAAGTGCTCGACTGTCACAAAATGCTCTGCTATCTCCGCCTTCGATATCGTTTGTTTCTTTGCACTCATAAGCATTTTCTTTTTAAAAGTTAACCAACAAAAGTGGTTTTTATTATTTTTCACCATCTACTACTGATTGGATGAGCGTTTTCGGATCTCGGCGAACATCCCATATTGCAGCTATGTGTGCTTCGTCATCAACAAGAAAATAAATCACTTTATACTTCTCTCTAATCACAAGACGACGATATTCGTATTCTCTTCCTTCGAGTAAAAGTTCCGGTGCGCCTTTTTTCGGAAAGTTCTCTAGATCTTGCACCTCGCCCAACACTTCACCTAAAATCGAATACGCATAACTCTCCGAAAAATGATCCATATTAAAGTGGAAGATTTTTCGTAAATGTTCGCGGGCGCTATCATGCCATTTTATCTCTGCCATGTAGCAACCTCCTGCATAAAGTCCGAATGACTCATCATACCAACACCCGCTGCATATTCCTGTTCTGCCTTGTCCGCAAAAGCTACTATCTCCTGCTCGGTAAATTGACAAGGAGCGTTGTCTGCACGAAGAGAAATGATATAGTTCAACACAGTATTCATCTTCTGCTCATCTTTTATCATCGGACCCATTGCTGCCAGAAACCGACTACTTGCTATCGCCTGCGCTGCACTCATAAGCATTTAAATTTTAAAAGTTAAACAACAAAAGTGGTTATATTATTTATTTTGAGTTATTTAATATTTCTTGCTCGGGCGTTTGTTTTCTATGAGGTCTAATCCCAAATGCAGTTTCTTATAATTGGGGAATTGTCCGTCACTACTAAGTAGCGTGAGATTCTCTGCTAAAGCCTGAGCTATAATCAATCTGTCACTCGGATCAGTATGCCCTTCCACGTTGGGGAGAGTCATCATCTTTTGGAGGTGCTCTTTGGTAACATACTTAACTGTAATACCCAATGTGTTTTCTATGAGGTCAAACACATCAAATCCCGTTCCTTGCATATCGGATGGCAAACGTAACTTGCCTTGCTGTAAGAGGTTTACATATTCCTTTATACTTTCCGAACTCAGATACAACGTATTATCGTAGTCCGCTATGATAGCCTGAATATCCGGAGATATATAATCATCAGAAATCCAATCCAAGAACAAACATGTATCCAACAAGCATCTCATACTCGCAATGCCTCAATTGCTTGTTTATCACTTATGATAATTAACGGTTCTGTATGATTTCTCATCCATTCACCTGCTTTCGAAATTCTGTCTTGCAATACTCCTTTTTTCATAAGCATTAAAATTTTAGAGTTAAACAAAAAAATTGGTTTTATATAATCATTTATTTTGAGTTATAAATCATTTTGATTTCTTAAACAGATCGGAATGAGTACCTGTTCGTACGAGAGCCACCAAACATACTGTTTCTTGCACATCATACACCAACAGCCAATTCGGTTCTATGTGACATTCCCAAAAGCCTTTATAGTTTCTTCCTTCTAACTTATGCGGGAGGTATTCTTCCGGAACTTGTCCGTCTTGATGAAGATACTCAAGAACTTGCTCTATATTTGAGAGATCATAGCCTCTCTTTTTGCAGAGTTTCAGATCCTTACGAAACTGCCCGGTTGGTTTTAATTCGTACATATCAGTCCAGAATATCGTTCATCATCTCCTTTACGTCCGAATAGGTCTTCAGATCTGCTGTTCTCGCTTCCTTCATAGCAGCGAGAGTTTCTTTCGTCGGGACGTACTCATCCGAACGGCTGATAATCTTAATGCCTTTCACTTGCTGGATCAACTCGATTATCGGCTGTACTAATGCGTTCGACGGGTTATATTGTATTGTCATTGTCTGCATAAGCATTTAATTTTTAAAAGTTAAACAAAATTGGATTTGTTAGATGCTGATTTATGGTATATACTTCTATTCGGGTGCAAAGGTACGATTTTTTTTTCACATACGCAAGCGCGTGAGGGCGTATGCGCGATATTTACACATAAAGTGTCAAAAAATACACATGAGAGGTTAGAGGTTTGAAGTTTGGAGTTAGAAGTTGGAAGTTATGGGAATCTTAAAGATCGTACATTTTAGGGTTGAAAAAATGCGCTAAGAAAACCTCGTTAAAAGGTCGTTTTACTCTCGTTTTACTCTTGACTTGCTCTCGTTGTGCTGAAATCTTAATAATCGTATATGTTTTGAGGGGAAGAGACAAAGCACCCTCGCTTGCGCGAGGGCACTTAGTCGGGATATCGGGAACAGGGATTCGAAATATCGAGATATCGAGTTTACGCGTTAACGGATTACCGACATTCCGAAAGTCCCGAAGAGTGTTTTATAAATCATCTTCTCCATTGAGAGCAGCCTCTGCCGCTTCGCGTGCAGCCTGAATAGCGGCATACTCTTCCTTGTTGTGAACGACGATTCTGCCAAACTCGCGGAGACCGGTACCGGCAGGAATGAGGTTACCGCAGATAACGTTCTCCTTCATACCTTCGAGGTAGTCCACTTTGCCACGAATAGCGGCTTCGTTGAGCACCTTGGTTGTTTCCTGGAAGGAAGCGGCAGACATGAAGGATTTGGTACCGAGCGCCGCTCTGGTGATACCTTGCAGAATCTGCTTGGCAGTAGCACACTCGGCGTCACGTGCCTGTACGAGTTTTTTGTCGCGTCTTCTGAGAGACGAGTTCTCATCGTGGAGACGTCTCGCGGTAACGATCTGTCCTTCTTTGAGCACCTCGCTGTCACCGGAATCGGTAACGACCTTGCGCCCCCAGATACGATCGTTCTCCTCAAGGAAGTCCATCTTGTCCACAACGTCTCCTTCAAGATACCGCGTGTCGCCCGGCTCAAGGATTTCAACCTTGCGCATCATTTGGCGCACGATAATCTCAAAGTGCTTGTCGTTGATTTCCACACCTTGCATACGGTAAACGGCTTGTGCCTCGTTGACGATGTAGTTCTGGACTGCTGTCGGTCCCTGGATAGCGAGGATGTCTTCGGGTGTGATAGCTCCGTCTGAGAGAGCGACACCGGCACGTACGAAGTCACCTTCCTGCACGAGTATCTGCTTGGTAAGCGGAATAAGATACGCTTTCTGCTCTCCGAGTTTGGAGGTAATGAAGAGTTCACGGTTACCACGTTTGATCTTACCAAAGGATATTTCTCCGTCGATCTCAGCCACGATAGCCGGGTTGGAGGGGTTACGCGCCTCGAAGAGCTCAGTGATACGCGGAAGACCGGAAGTGATATCACCACCGCTATTGGTAGCGCGTGCCATAGAGAACAAGGTGTCGCCGATTTTTACTTCCGCTCCATCGGTGAAGTTCAGGCTTGCCTTAACCGGCAAGTTGTAAGAACGGAGGATATTACCAGCTTTGTCCACGATATGTGCTTGCGGCATTTTGGTCTTATCCTTAGTTTCCGTAATCGAAACTTCTTTCTTACCCGTTTGCTCGTCCACCTCGGTTTTACAGGTTACGTTTTCGATAACATCCTCGTAACGGATGAAACCATCCTGCTCAATCAGCAACGGAGTCTTATACGGATCCCACTCGCAGACGAGTGTCTCTTTCGGGTATTTCTCGCCCGGAGTTACGAACAGTTTCGAAGCGTATGGTATATCGAAGGTAGAGAGCACGACACCCGTTTTCTCATCCTTGAGGGTGAGGGTATTCTTACGGCTGACGACGATGGTGTCACCGGCAGCGGTAAGGATAGTACGGAGGTCCTCAATATCAATGATACCTTCACGAGTAAGCGAATACGTTCCCTGTGCAGCAGCACCACCCGCCAAACCACCGGAGTGGAAGGTACGGAGAGTCAGCTGTGTACCCGGTTCACCGATCGCCTGTGCAGCAATCACGCCGACAGCCTCACCTTTCTGCACCATCTTACGCGACGCGAGGTTGCGTCCGTAGCACTTGGCACAAACACCTTTCTTGCTTTCACAGGTGAGCACGGAACGGATAACTACTTCTTCAATACCCGCAGCCTCGATAGCTTCGCATTGTGCCTCGCGGATTTCTTCTCCTGCAGCCACAATGAGGTTGCCGTCGTTGTCGTGGATATCGTGTACGGACACTCGTCCGAGGATACGGAGCGTCAGCGAAGCGATGACATGTCCGTTGGCATCCTTGATAGCACGTGCCGACAAACCACGGAGCGTACCACAGTCCTCTTCGTTGATGATAACATCGTGCGAAACGTCCACGAGACGACGTGTCAGATAACCAGCGTCGGCTGTCTTCAAGGCCGTATCGGCAAGACCCTTACGTGCACCGTGAGTAGAGATGAAGTACTCGAGCACGGACATTCCTTCTTTGAAGTTCGCGAGGACAGGGTTCTCGATTTCAGGACGCGTATCGGTAGCACCCGCTTTCAACGGTTTCGCCATGATACCACGGATACCAGCCAACTGCTTAATCTGCTGCTCGTTACCACGGGCACCGGAGTCCATCATCATATATACGGAGTTGAAACCACTGTCCGCCTCTTTCATGTGCTTCATGAGGATGTCCTTCAACTCGTCATCTACTTTCTTCCAAGTATCAATAGTAGCACGGTAACGCTCGTCGTCGGACAAGAGACCGTAGTTGTACCGCTCGTTGATTTCGTCGATGTCCGTACTACCCTTTTCGGTCAATGCTTTCTTCTCCTCCGGGATAAGAATATCGTTGAGGTTGAAGCTCAAACCGCCACGGAAAGCGCGATAGTAACCAAGGTCTTTGATATCGTCGAGGAACTTAGCAGTACGAGCTACGCCACAAGTCTTGATAACCTTGGAGATAATGCTCTTTACCGCACCTTTCTTCATCAGAAGGTTCTGATATCCAATCTCTTCTGGTACATATTGGTTCACGATAATACGTCCCGGAGTAGTCTCTACGAGATGACGAACCTGCTCTCCATTCACGATATCTTTCACGCGCACTTTGACTTTTGCGTGTATATCCACGCGTCCTTCGTTGAGTGCGATGATAGTCTCTTCCTCCGAATAGAAGTTAAGTCCCTCACCTTTCACGCCTGCGCGCTCCTTAGTAATATAATAGAGTCCGAGTATCATATCCTGTGAAGGAACGGTAATCGGGTTACCGTTGGCAGGATCCAGGATATTGTGTGAACCGAGCATGAGCAGTTGTGCCTCGAGTATCGCCTCGTTAGAGAGCGGCAAGTGAACCGCCATCTGGTCACCATCGAAGTCAGCGTTGAAGCCGGCACAAGAGAGCGGGTGTAGCTGTATAGCCTTACCCTCGATCATACGCGGTTGGAACGCCAAGATACCATGACGGTGCAAGGTCGGAGCACGGTTCAGCAGAACGGGGTGTCCCTCCATGACGTGCTCCAGTATCTCATAGATAACCGGCTCTCTGCGGTCGATGATTTTCTTGGCAGACTTGACTGTCTTGACAATACCGCGCTCGATAAGTTTGCGGATGATAAACGGTTTATACAGTTCCGCAGCCATCTCTTTGGGAAGTCCGCACTCGTGCATTTTCAGTTCCGGACCAACGACGATAACCGAACGTGCGGAATAGTCCACACGTTTACCGAGTAGGTTCTGACGGAAACGTCCCTGTTTACCTTTGAGCGAGTCAGAGAGCGATTTGAGAGGACGGTTAGCGTCGGATTTCATTGCCGTAGTCTTACGGCTGTTATCGAAGAGGCTGTCCACCGCCTCCTGCAACATACGTTTCTCGTTGCGGAGAATTACGTCCGGCGCCTTTATTTCCATGAGGCGTTTGAGACGGTTATTACGGATAATCACGCGCCGATAGAGGTCGTTGAGGTCAGATGTAGCAAAACGTCCACCGTCCAGCGGTACGAGAGGCCGCAACTCCGGAGGAGTTACGGGTATCGCTTGCAGTATCATCCATTCGGGACGGTTTCTGCCGTTGCTGGCGCGGAAAGCTTCCACAATCTGCAAGCGTTTCAGCGCATCCTGACGGCGCTGAACGGATGATGATTTGTCCGCCGTAGCGCGCAACTCGTAGGATAATTCGTTCAAGTCAATAGAGCGCAGGAGGTCATATACCGCCTCGGCACCCATCTTGACGATCACTTTGTTCGGGTCGTTGTCATCGAGCAGTTCGTTATCCTCTGGGATGATATTCATTACCTGCTGGTACTGATCTTCGTCGAGGAGCATGCTGTTCTCGATGGGGATACGATTCTTGTCGTTTTCGTTCTTTTCACCGATTTCCTGTCCTTCAAGTGCACCGGCCCGTACCACGAGATATTTCTCATAGTAGATAACGGTGTCGAGTTTTTTGGTAGGAATGCCCAGCAATGCCGCCATTTTGGAGGGCAGCGAGCGCAAGTACCAAATATGCGCAACAGGAACGACGAGTTTGATATGTCCCATCCTCTCGCGACGTACTTTTTTCTCTGTTACCTCAACTCCGCATCGCTCGCAAACAATACCTTTGTAGCGGATCCGTTTGTACTTACCACAGTGGCACTCGTAATCCTTGGTAGGACCGAAGATACGTTCGCAAAACAAACCATCGCGTTCGGGTTTGTAGGTACGATAGTTAATCGTTTCCGGTTTAAGCACCTCTCCCGAAGAGATTTGCATTATCTCGTCCGGCGAAGCGAGTCCGATAGAGATTCTGGTGAAACCGGTTTTCTTATTTTCTTGTTTAAAAGCCATATTGTCCTCCAATCTTATTCCATGTTGATACTGAGTGCGAGACCTTGCAATTCGTGCAGGAGCACGTTAAGCGACTCAGGCAGTCCCGGAGTCGGGAAGTTCTCACCTTTGACAATTGCCTCGTATGTACGAGCGCGTCCTGTGACATCATCCGACTTGATGGTAAGGATTTCCTGCAGCACGTGTGCCGCTCCGTGTGCTTCGAGCGCCCAAACCTCCATCTCACCAAAACGCTGACCACCGAACTGTGCCTTACCGCCCAAGGGCTGCTGTGTAATAAGACTGTACGGTCCAATCGAACGCGCGTGCATCTTATCATCGACCATGTGACCGAGTTTCATGAAGTAGGTCACACCAACGGTAGCCATCTGGTCGAACGGTTCGCCTGTTTCGCCATCGTAGAGCTGTGTTTTACCGCCGCGTGGAAGTCCAGCCTTGTCGGTCCACTCGTCAAGTTGCTCCATAGTACAACCGTCGAAGATAGGCGTTGAGAATTTCACTCCCAGTTCCTGTCCAGCCCAGCCGAGCACAGCCTCGAAGATCTGTCCGATGTTCATACGCGAAGGTACACCCATCGGGTTCAGCACGATATCTACCGGTGTACCATCCGCGAGGAACGGCATATCCTCCACGCGTACGATTTTGGATACGATACCTTTGTTACCGTGACGTCCTGCCATCTTGTCACCCACGCGTATTTTGCGGCGCTTAGCGACATAGACTTTCGCCATCTGAATGATACCGTTCGGCAGTTCATCGCCGATGGTGAGATTGAATTTCTCACGCTTGAGCATCGCGTCCATCTCCTTATATTTGTCGATATAGTTGAGCACGCACTGAGCTACGAGTTCGTTTCTGTGCTCGTCAGCGGTCCATCCCTCGAGAAGCACGGAGAAATAGTCTATTTCGCTTAAACGCTCTTTGCTGAAATGCTGTCCTTTGCCGATCATCTCGGTGCCAAGGATGTCCTTTACACTAACTGCCTGACATCCGTTGAGCAGGTTATAGAGTTTATCAATCAAGAGGTCACGGAGAGTCTCTGCTTTCTCGCGGAACTTGAGGTCCATTTTCTGGAGCGTCTCTTTATCCTCCATTTTCTGCTTGCGGTCCTTGTTGGCGCGGCAATACAGTTTCTTGTCGATGATAACACCATCGAGCGACGGACTTGCCTTAAGAGAAGCGTCTTTGACATCCCCTGCCTTATCACCGAAGATAGCCTTGAGCAGTTTCTCTTCCGGCGAAGGATCAGTCTCTCCTTTCGGGGTAATTTTACCTATAAGGATGTCCCCCGGTTGGATATATGCACCTATTCGGATGATACCGTTCTCATCCAAGTCTTTGGTTGCATCCTCGGAGATATTCGGGATATCTGCGGTGAACTCCTCCATTCCACGTTTGGTGTCTCGTACTTCGAGCAGTTGCTCCACGACGTGAACGGAAGTGTACATATCTTCGCGGACGATGCGCTCGCTAAGCACGATAGCATCCTCGTAGTTGTAACCTTTCCAAGGGATATAAGCCACTTTGAGGTTCTTACCCAATGCGAGTTCGCCTCCGGCAGTAGCATAGCCCTCTGTCAGTATCTGACCTTTCTCCACCTTGTCGCCCTTGCGTACCAGCGGATGAAGGTCAATGGTTGTATTCTGGTTCGTTTTCTCGAACTTCGGCAGTTTGTATTCTTTCTCCGGCAGATCAAAGCTGACAGCCTCTTCCTCCTCGGTGCGGTCATACTTGATACGGATATAGTCGGCATCAACATATGTCACAGTACCATTGCCTTCTGCCACGATCTGGGTCCGGCTGTCGGTGACGAGTTGTTCCTCAATACCAGTACCTACTATCGGTGCTTCTGAAGTAATCAAGGGTACTGCTTGTCGCATCATGTTCGATCCCATGAGTGCACGGTGTGCATCGTCATGCTCAAGGAAAGGAATCAAAGCCGCAGCAACGGAAGCTATCTGGCAAGGAGCTACGTCCATGAGGTTGACCTCAGAAGGAGCCACAACAGGGAAGTCAGCGCCCAAACGGGTCTTCACCTTGCTGCGGATAAAACTGCCGTCCTCGCGGAGCGGAGCGTTACCCTGGGCAACAACCTGGTTCTCTTCGTCTTCGGCAGAGAGGTAGATGACATGGTCGTTATCAAGATCCACCATGCTATCCGCTACTTTGCGGTACGGTGTTTCTATGAAACCAAGGTCATTGATTTTCGCATAGATACAGAGCGAAGAGATAAGACCGATGTTCGGACCTTCCGGAGTCTCGATAGGACAGAGACGTCCGTAGTGTGTATAGTGTACGTCTCGCACCTCGAAACCAGCACGGTCACGGCTCAAGCCGCCAGGTCCCAGAGCCGACATACGGCGTTTGTGGGTAATCTCCGCCAGAGGGTTCTGTTGATCCATGAACTGGCTGAGGGCGTTGGTACCGAAATAGCTGTTGATAATCGACGAAATCGACTTGGCGTTAATCAGGTCGGTCGGTGTGAATACTTCGTTGTCACGGACGTTCATTCGTTCACGAACGGTGCGTGCCATACGTGCCAAACCGATACCGAACTGGTTGAACAACTGTTCGCCGACAGTACGAACGCGGCGGTTGCTCAAGTGGTCGATGTCATCCACCTCGGCATTACTGTTGATAAGCATAACGAGGTACTTGATAATCTCTATCATGTCCTCCTTGGTGAGCACTCGTGTGTCATCAGGGATGGACATATTCAACTTGCGGTTGATACGATAGCGCCCCACTTCGCCCAAATCATAACGCTTCTGCGAGAAGAACAAGTTCTGGATCATCTCTCGTGCCGTTGCATCATCTGCCGGCTCTGCATTACGCAACTGACGGTAGATATAGAGGACAGCCTCTTTTTCCGTTTTAGCCGGGTCCTTCTGCAAGGTATTGAAGATGATTGCGAAATCATTCTCGCGTTCCTCTTGCTTGTGAAGAAGTATCGTTTTCGACCCTGATTCCAGGATAGTAGCGATCGTATCCGGAGTCAGTTCTTCCTCGCGCTCAACGACGATGGTATTACGTTCGATAGACGACACCTCACCGGTATCTTCGTCCACGAAATCCTCTACCCAGGCTTTCATCACATCACCTGCCAGTTTGCGTCCCATGCAAGCTTCGAGTGCTTCGCGGTTCACTTTCACCTCTTCCGCCAAGTCGAAACAGTTAAGGATGTCCTTGTCAGACTCAAAACCGATAGCACGCAGCAGTGTTGTTACGGGCAATTTCTTCTTACGGTCGATGTAAGCGTACATCACCTTGTTGATGTCCGTAGCGAACTCAATCCACGAGCCACGGAAAGGAATGATACGTGCCGAATAAAGTTTGGTGCCGTTAGAGTGCATCGAGGTGCCGAAGAACACGCCCGGCGAGCGGTGCAACTGACTAACAACAACGCGCTCAGCGCCGTTGATAACAAACGTGCCTTTCGGCGTCATGTAAGGAATAGTACCCAGATAAACATCGGAAACGACAGTGTCAAAATCCTCGTGATCGGGATCCTCGCAACTGAGACGCAGTTTTGCTTTCAAAGGGACGCTGTAGGTAAGGCCGCGTTTAATACACTCTTCAATCGTGTAACGAGGTCGGTCCACTGAATAGTCCAAAAAAGCCAGCGTAAAACTGTTGCGGGTATCCTGGATGGGGAAGTTCTCCGAGAATACCTTAAAGAGTCCTTCTTTACGACGTTGCTCAGGTGTGGAATTCATCTGAACGAAATCCGCGAAGGACTTCAACTGAATTTCCAGAAAGTCAGGATAGGGCATATGCTTTTGCATACGGCTGAAATTGACTCTCTGTTGTTTTTTTGTTGTAGCCATTATTTTAGATGGTTGAATTTGGTTTAACAGAATTAAACTGTTGGTAATGAATAATTTAAATCTAAATCTGTGGGTTTGTCATTTATAGTATTTTAACATTCGCCCTATAATAATTACCAATAATTGCAGTTATTTAATTATTCTGTTCTATTGAGCAGAAAAGGTTTAGACCCTCGTTTGTCGCAAGGATCTAAACCTATTCCACTCATTAGAGTGGTTGGTTGAAGGGGTTATTACTTCAGTTCTACCTCAGCACCTACCTCTTCGAGAGCTTTCTTCAAAGCCTCAGCAGTAGCTTTGTCAACGCCTTCTTTTACGGTAGCAGGAGCAGCGTCAACGATGTCTTTAGCCTCTTTCAGTCCAAGACCAGTTTGCTCTTTAACGGCTTTTACAACCTGGAGTTTTTGAGCTCCAGCGCTCTTGAGAACTACGTCGAACGAAGTTTTCTCCTCAGCAGCTTCAGCAGCAGCGCCGCCAGCAGCAGGAGCAGCAACAGCTACAGCAGCAGCTGCGGGCTCAATTCCGTACTCCTCTTTGAGGATAGTAGCGAGTTCATTTACTTCCTTAACAGTAAGGTTAACTAATGTTTCAGCAATAACTTTAAGATCTGCCATGATCGTATAAATTTTAAATGTTTTTAATTCAATTAATTGTTATTTGTAATGACGTAATTACGTAATTACGTGCATTGGATATTTATTCTGCGCGCTCGCCAAGAGTTTGCAGTACACCATGAATGGTGTTTTGTCCGCTCTGAAGTGCAGAGAGTACGTTCTTCGCAGGTGATTGCAGAAGAGCAACGAGGTCTGCGATGAGTTCGTTCTTCGACTTGATAGAGCAGAGGAACTCGAGATTCTGCTTGCCAACGTAAACTGTTTCTTCTACGTAAGCAGCTTTGAGTTGTGGCTTAGCCTCACCGGTTTTGTCACCTTTGGTAAACTCTTTGATGAGTTTAGCAGGTGCGTTACCAGTGTTGCAGAGCATGAGAGCGGTGTTGCCTTTCAATGCGTCGAAAATCTCTGCCTCGATGCCTTTTTTCTCAAGTGCTTTGTGAAGCAGTGTATTCTTAGCAACAAGAAGTTTGATGTCCTGTTTGAAGCAAGCGCGACGCAGTTTGCTGGTGTCTTCCGCATTCAGACCTTCGATATTAACGAGGTAGAAATGCGCATACTCAGCCATTTGTGCGCCAAGGGCTTCAATGACGAGATTTTTATCTTCCTTTTTCATACTTGTCTGTTAGATTTTTTAGAGATTAAAGCGATTTGGTATCGATCTTAATACCCTGACTCATAGTGCTGGAAAGATAAACGCTCTTAATGTACTCACCTTTCGACACAGCGGGTTTCAGGTGCTTGATGGTATCGATGAACGCGAGAGCGTTCTCTGCGATTTTGTCAGCGCTGAAACTTACTTTACCGATGGAGGTATGTACAATACCGAACTTGTCAACTTTGAAGTCAATCTTACCGCCCTTTACCTCTTTGACCGCTTTCGCTACTTCCATGGTAACGGTACCACTCTTGGGGTTCGGCATAAGTCCGCGTGGACCTAAGATACGACCGAGTGCACCAATTTTACCCATGATTTGAGGTTGGGTGATAATAACGTCAATGTCCGTCCATCCACCTTTGATTTTTTCAATATACTCATCCAGACCAACGTAGTCAGCACCTGCCTCTTTGGCAGCCGCCTCTTGGTCCGGCATACAGAGTGCGAGAACGCGAACCACTTTACCTGTTCCGTTAGGAAGTGCAACGACACCGCGAACCATTTGGTTAGCTTTGCGCGGGTCAACTCCGAGACGAACGTCGATATCAACGCTTGCATCGAACTTGGTAGTTGTGATCTCTTTAACGAGTTCAGCCGCTTCGTTGATGGTGTAGAGCTTACCTGCTTCAATCTTCTCAGCAGCAAGCTTCTGTTTTTTTGTCAGTTTTGCCATAATTGTTGATTTGATTGAAAAAGGTTATTTAACTACGATTCCCATACTGCGGGCAGTACCTTTGACCATTTTGAGAGCGGATTCAACGGTGAAGCAGTTGAGGTCCACCATTTTGTCCTGAGCGATAGCCTGCGCCTGTTCCTCGGTGATAGTAGCCACTTTGTTACGGTTAGGCTGATCGCTACCGCTTTTCACCTTAGCCGCCTCGAGGAGCTGTATAGCTACAGGAGGAGTCTTAACGATGAAGTCAAACGATTTGTCCGTATAAACGGTGATAACTACAGGCAGCACTTTGCCTGCTTTGTCTTGCGTTCTGGCATTGAACTGTTTGCAGAACTCCATGATGTTCACCCCTTTGGAACCCAGAGCAGGACCAACAGGAGGAGCAGGATTGGCAGCGCCACCCTTGATTTGGAGTTTGATAAAACCAGCAATTTCTTTAGCCATAGTTTTACTGTTGTTAATAGTTTTTGGCCTGATAGCGGACTTATCGTCCTCGGCCGGTTAATAAATTTGAAACTACCGAGTAGTGACTAACGACCTGTAACGGGGTCTCCTACTCTTTTTCTACCTGGTTGTAGCCGAGCTCCAGCGGAGTTTGTCGGTCAAAGATAGTAACAACCACTTTGAGTTTGTGCTTATCTTCGGCAACCTCCTGCACGGTTCCTTTGAAGCCGTTGAACGGACCATCGACCACTTTGACGCTTTCGCCGACAAGGAATTCTACTTCGCTTGCAGCACGCATCTCGGACTCACTAGCCAGACCAACGAGTTTGTTGACCTCGGCTTGGGAAACCGGTTCGGGTTTTACGGTCGTTTTACCGCCACTCAAGAAACCAAGGACGTTAGGAATATTGCGCAAGAGCGGGAAGCTCTCGTCGCAGAGATAACACTCGACGAGCAAATATCCGGGAAGAAGATTACGTTCTTTCTCGGTCCGTTTGCCGTTTTTGAGGGTTACCACTTTCTCCCTGGGGATGAGCACTTGCGAAACATACTCACGGAAGAGAGATGAAGAGACGAGTGCATTATTGATGTACTCTTCTACTTTGTTCTCCTTGCCGCTGATAGCACGCAACACATACCATTGTTTTTTGTTTTCAGCCATAAACCAATTAATGTTTTACGATTTACGCAACTCGGTATTAACCGAAGAGGCCATAAACAAATTTCATGATGCCATCAAAGCACCAGTCCATAAACCACACGATCAGTGCCAGTATAATGGAAGCGATCAATACTATCACTGCGCTTTGGCGTAATTCCTTGACGGAAGGCCAACTCGTTTTGTGGACCAGTTCGTTGTACGATTCTTTTACGTTTTCTACAAACTTCATATCAGTAGATTTTTAAATGTTCGTTATTTGCGCAACACAATTCGGCTCAAGCACCAGCTAAAGTCGAATTGGAAGCTATGTCATGTAACAGCACGGAAGGCAGGAATCGAACCCACATTAACGGTTTTGGAGACCGCTCTCCTACCATTGGAGGACTTCCGTTCGTCGGAAGCGGCAATCAATGACTTCGTTACTATGTAACTCGTGTAATTGTTGCGCTTCCTCCTCTCAAATCAACGAGCAGTGCGCTCGTTGATTTGGTTGAGGAAATGTTTGACTTAATTAGTCAATGAGTTTGGTGATCTGACCCGAACCTACGGTACGTCCACCCTCACGGATAGCGAAACGCAGACCCTCAGAGCAAGCAACCGGATAGATCAGTTTAACAGTAATCTCGAGGTTGTCGCCCGGCATTACCATCTCAGTTCCTTCCGGGAGAGTGATCTCACCGGTAACGTCCATTGTACGGATATAGAACTGTGGACGATAGTGGTTGTGGAACGGAGTGTGACGGCCACCTTCCTCTTTCTTGAGGATATAAACAGAAGCCTTGAACTCGCTGTACGGTTTAACGCAACCCGGGTGTGTCAAAACCATACCACGTTTAACCTCGTCTTTGTCAATACCACGGAGGAGCAGACCTACGTTATCACCAGCCTCACCCTGATCCAGCAGTTTGCGGAACATCTCGACGCCGGTCACAACGCTCTTCTTGCCCTCAGAACCAAGACCGATAAGCTGAACTTCGTCACCTACTTTGATGACACCGGTCTCGATACGACCCGTTGCTACAGTACCACGACCGGTAATAGAGAATACGTCCTCAACCGGCATCAGGAACGGTTTGTCAACGGCACGTACAGGCAGCTGGATCCAGTTGTCGCAAGCATCCATCAACTCCATTATCTTCTCTTCCCACTGCGGAACACCGTTCAGTGCACCGAGTGCAGAACCGCGGATAACCGGGGTGTTGTCGCCATCGAACTCATAGAAGCTCAACAACTCACGCATTTCCATCTCAACGAGATCCAACATCTCAGGATCGTCCACCATATCGCACTTGTTCATAAATACAACCAGGCGCGGTACGTTTACTTGGCGAGCTAACAGAATGTGCTCGCGGGTCTGAGGCATAGGACCATCAGTAGCAGCAACTACGATGATTGCACCATCCATCTGAGCGGCACCGGTAACCATGTTCTTTACATAGTCAGCGTGGCCCGGGCAGTCTACGTGTGCGTAGTGACGGTTAGCAGTTTGATACTCTACGTGAGCGGTGTTGATAGTAATACCACGCTCTTTCTCCTCAGGAGCGTTATCGATAGAATCGAACGAACGCTGCTCTGAAAGACCTTTCTTTGCCAATACAGTTGTAATAGCTGCGGTCAGAGTCGTTTTTCCGTGGTCTACGTGACCGATGGTACCGATGTTAACGTGCGGTTTCGAACGGTCAAATTTTTCTTTTGCCATAGTAATTCTTAATTTTTATTAACGTTAATAAACAATTATAATATTGTTTTCTTTACCTGTTTACACAACGTGAGAGAGCTGCTTCCGAGAGTTGAACTCGGGACCTCATCCTTACCAAGGATGCGCTCTACCACTGAGCTAAAGCAGCAAAGAGCGGAAAACGGGACTCAAACCCGCGACCCCCAGCTTGGAAGGCTAGTGCTCTATCGACTGAGCTATTTCCGCGAGATTTTTCTTGCCGGAAAAATCTCGCGCAAGTTTTGGTATCCACGAGAAGAGGATGTAGAGATTCTCTCGCTTAGCGCAAAACTTCCGCAGGACTTCCGCAGAATGATATTTGTGTGGGTGCGGATGGATTCGAACCACCGAAGTCGAAGACAGCAGATTTACAGTCTGCCCCATTTGGCCACTCTGGAACACACCCATTTTCAAAGAACATTGGCTATTGGCTTTTAGCTAACAACTAATACCATTTGTGAGCCTCTAGTCGGACTCGAACCAACGACCGCTGGATTACAAATCTAGTGCTCTACCAACTGAGCTATAGAGGCGCGCTTGCATCAGAAGTTGCATAAGAGGCTGCCAAGCAGGCCAAAGTTGCTACGTTCTGTGCTGCACTTTTCAGTCGGCGAAACAAGTTTCACCTCCCGAGGGAAAGCCCTCAACGATGCGTTTCCGACGAAAAAGCGTGCAAAGGTACTGCTTTTTTTTGAATTGACCAAATATTTCTGCAAAAAAAATGCATTTTTAGTCATTTTTCTTGTTTTTGCTCATTATAGTTAACGAAAGTAGGAATTACACCTTATAATATTTCGCGCGCACGCGAGGATGCAAATGGCCTGTTTATTATGTTCCGTAGCTGTAAGGTTGGTTTTCAAGCCTGCAATTTGCCGAAGACAAGAACTCGGAATCAGAATAAAGCAATTTTCAGAAGCGCCTTTGAGTCGTTAATTATTCCGTTAACATAAGGTAAATATCGCGTTAATAACCCGCTAATAACGCGGTAATAACGCGGTAATAACGCGCTAATCACGCGCTTTTTGATGTATAAAGACAGGGTAAAGGGAGTATTGTAGTTTTACAATTTTTGCAACGTATTATTATGGGGTTGAAGGATTTTTTCTTTTATTGGTCGAAAAAAAGTAGTGTTCACAAAAAAAATAACAAGGTTCCAAAACGGTTCACAAAAAAAATAGCAAGGTTCCAAAAACGGTCCACAAAAAAAATAACAAGGTCCCAAAAACGGTCCCCAAAAATTATTTTTTCGCGCACGGAGGGCGCGAACACAGGACACCGTGGGACGAGAGAGAGAAAGATGAGGGGCAATGGTGATAGCCGGATGGTATTCGGAAAAACAAACGAAGCTTTTGAACCTATTCGCGTAGGTTTTGTCGCCTTACTGCACAAGTTTGAAGAGAAGTGCTCGCAAAGAAAGAAACAGAGAAAACATTTTAAAAAAAACGTCGCACGGCGAATTACGCGAATTATGCGAAACTTTTTTGGAGGTCAACAATTAAAGACAATTGAAAACAATTATTAATAGCAATAGAAAAAAAAAGAAGACAAATCATCATCTTGCCAATGAAATTGCAGATGGTGCTTTGTCTTCTTTTTAGCTGTCAGTACCGCGAGTGGGACTTGAACCCACACGCCCATCACTGGGCAAAAGATTTTAAGTCTTTCTTGTCTACCTATTCCAACATCGCGGCGGTCAAGTTGACCATTTTGTAAAAATCGGCTGCAAAGGTACTGCTTTTTTTTGACATACGCAAGAAATTTTGTAAAAATGATTGTTTTAATAGCGATTTTTGTTAGGAGTAGTTGTTCAAATCGAGTTTTTTCGCTCGAAAACATCATAGTAAAGTTATGCTGTGTGGCATAGTCATCTAAAAATATCCTATTATAAGTTTCCCATGTGATTGGCAAGGTATAAAACTGCGGGTAAAGCGGCAAAATAGAGAAAAAAATGCGCAGTTACTTGCATATGTCAAAAAAAAGCAGTAATTTTGCAGCCGTAATGATTCACGTCGGGGATTGCGGGTGGGCGTCTGCTCAACAGAAAAGTTCCCTTTTGTGAATTGTTGCAGGCATATAATAAAAAGGCGTTTATTGACGCTTGTTTTGGAAATCTGGAAATCTGGTAAATTTCTTCCCCCAAAGCAAGGAAGTGCAATGAGCGTCCTCGGCTATGTATATACCGCCGATATGGCGTATTTATACATGTCGGCGTGGACGTTATTGCTTATTCTTGGGAAAAAGGTTTACCAGAGCCTCAGATTTAGGAATAAGCAGAGATAAGGTTCCACGCTTTCTTTTTGTTAGCAACGGGCTGTTGCGGAACCCAGCTCCCACAAACAATCTAATTTAATGAAAAAGATTCAAATGTATCTTGTAGCAGCAGTAGTGCTGTTATGCTTAAGTGCGTGTACAGACGGAGTTGGTAATGAAACTCCCTCTACGACCCACACTCAATTATGGCCGGCTTACAGCATTAGTGCAGATTTGTACGGCTATATTAACAAAAAAGGGGAATGGGTTATTCCCGCCCAATTTTCGAGTGCGTCTTCTTTTTATTCATCGGGCTACGCCCAAGTCGAGATCAATGGTCATACAGCGTTTATAGACGAACAAGGCAAAGTACAGAACACATCCACGTTTGATAGTGCGCGACCGTTCTATTACGGATATGCCGTAGTCTCATTAAACGGTCAATACGGAATAATTGATACAGAGTTCAATTATGTTATACCTCCTATTTACAGTTACTTGAGCGATATGTCAAAGGATGGTTTGGTGGTGTACAGAGCAGCAAGCGGTATATACGGTTATCTAGACATACTGGGCAATGTGCTAATGAAAAACGACCGTCCAGTATTTTATGAAGAAGCGAATGAGTTTATAGACGGCTATGCGGTTGTATGTGCAGACAAATCGACCTCCAACAACCATATCCCCACATACGAATTGATAGATACAAGGGGCGAAGTGGTGATACCAGAGGGACGTTATATGTATATGAAAAATATGGGAAGAGGAATAATTGCGGTAGTAGAATACAGCCGTTATGCAGAATCTCCGTATGACTGGTATTTGTATTCGGTAAGGCAGCAAAAGACAGTATCCAGTAGGCCATACAATTCATTTAATCCATTTTCGAAAGACGGAATAGCCGTTGCAGGAATAGCTGAAAAGACAGGGAGCTATTCGACCGAATGGTCCTATGGTTACGTTGACACGGAATGTCAACAGGTAATCAACGTCCGCTATGATCAAGCCAATACATCTACGGAGGGTTATGCATGGGTAGCTCGTGAAGACGCATATACACTAATAGATGTGGAAAGCGGTTCCAGTGTTCTTCATCTGCAATATGTATCCGGCTCTATAGCAGAATCGCCTGTATGCGGCGTGCATAACGGATTGACGTTAGTCCGCACGCGCAATTATTATTCAAGCGAAACCGTAGTCAGCTACCGTTGGGTGGATGTAACAGATGATAACAAAACTGTTTACTCATGGACAGTAGATAATAATAAAAACAGAGGTTCTATGAATCCGTACTGGGCGCCGTCTAGAAATCATGAATCAGAATCTGAAATAAGCGAATATGTGCTGCTGCACTAAAAAATTATAAACGGAGTAAGCCGAAAATCCGACAAAGAGTAGGCAATACAAAAAACAATTACAAATATGAAAAAGATTTTTTCTATTGTTGTCACTATGTTCGTTGCGCTCCAAATGTCCGCAGTCGATGTAATCGTGACAAGAAGCGCTCAACGTATTGAGGCTAAAATTACCGAAGTTTCAAGCTCGGAAATCAAGTACAAAGAGGCGAACAATCTGAATGGTCCTCTATTTGTACTGACCACGGCAGAAATCAGCACGATTATTTACGAAAATGGTACAGTTAAAGTGTTTGATCAGCAGCAATCCGGTCAACCGTCCTATGGGCAATCAGTCGGCCAATATGGCAGTCAACCGTCCAGAAATTCGACGTTGTTGCCTATTACCAAAAGCGACAAGTATTATCTTATGGGCGACCAACGCATGAATGAAGAGCAGTATATGAACTTCCTTCATAATAATTGCAAAGAGGCATGGGAATACCACCGTAAAGGCAAAAAATTATGGAAAGACGGTTGGACTTGCTTTGGTGTAGGAGTCGGGTTCGAATTTATAGGAGGAGTATTATTCGGCGTAGGAATTAATTCCCGTAATACCGATGTAATTCTTGGCTGCGGAATCCCCGGCGGTATCTTGTTAGGAGCGGGTTCCGGTTTGCTGGTAGCGAGTGTGCCATGCTTAGTAATAGGAGGTATCAGAAAAAATAACTCGCACGAAATCTACAATGTACAGTGTGCAAAGCAAACAGCACTAAGTTTCGATTTCAAGACGACAGGCAATGGTGTCGGTATAGCGATGCATTTCTAATACTATTGATATCGTATGAAACAGTATAGATTCAGTTTTTGGATGTCTGTCATTATGATATCTATATTTAGTCTTGTTTCCTGCAAAGGTGGCATTCTGGATAATTCAACCTCCATCGCTCCCAGTAATATGGCGGGAAAGACTCTGAATGTAGATGGCGTAACCATTCAATTTACAAGTAATACTTCAGGGACGATTTCAGACTATATCGGAACCTCAACGCGTTCGTCAGTATCTTATAAACGTACATCGAGTATGGAGGCTAAATTGTCATTTTCGTATCATACAGAGGATAATTATTCAATGTCAGAACGCAGTTATTCTCTCACATTGGTATTTGCAGATGAAACACAAGGATTAGCCTCTGGAAGTTATACCTATTCTAATATTATTTCAAAAGGGACGAAATATGAGAATAAATCTTCAGGAAGCCAAAACGTGAAGAATAAAATCTTTACAGTAAATTAGTTCATTCCTCTTTTTAGAACCTCCGTTTTGATAATTCATTACGGAGGTTTTTGTATCCTTTTTGTTCAAAAAAACACGATACTCTTGCGTATATCAAAAAAAAGCAGTACCTTTGCATGCGGAATGGCTGTTGGATATTGGCTGTTGGCTATTGGCTGTTAGCTGTTGGCTGTTAGCTGATGGCTGTTGGTTATTAGCTGTTGGCTATTAGCTGTTGGCTTAAATTAAATTGACAATATTATGAAAAAGATTTTCTTTTTAGCAGGCTTACTCACTGCCACAATCATCTCACTACAAGCAAGTAGTGTGAGTTACACGGCGGACAACACCACTATTTTCAAAAACCCGGAGCGCGGTTTTACGGAGGAGCTCAACGGCAAGGTGTCGGTCTCAAGTCCTTACCGCATCAAAAACCACATCAGTTCCAACTGGGGCAACAGCGACAAGATGACCATGCCGGTTGTGCTCTATAATTTCGGCAATTTCAAGAGTCAGGATCTGCCCGATGCCATTCTCAATGGTTTCGATGAGGATATGCAGGTGTTGCGCGAAATGGGTCTCAAATGCGTATTGCGTTTTGCTTATACGGAGCGTGAGAGCGACAAAGTGGATGCGACGCCGGAATGGGTAAAGCGCCATTTGGAGCAGTTGAAGCCTCATCTTGCCGCCAACCAAGATGTGATATATGTGTTAGAGGCCGGTTTTGTCGGTGTATGGGGCGAGTGGTATTACTCTGTTAATTACGGCAATGAGACACAACATGTGACGGCTAACCGGCGTAAGGTGATTGAATATCTCTTTGAGAACACGCCGGAGGATATGTTCATTCTTTTCCGTTACCCGATGATTCAGCAGGAATATCTTCGCGACAAGACTCCTTTGACTTCTTCTGAGGGTTTCAGCGGAAGCCAGAAAGCGCGTATGGGCTGTCATAACGATGCCTTTTTGCACAATTGGGGCAATATGGGTACGTATGGTAGCGACGATGATGACGACGACCCAAAGATGCGTCAGTATGTAGCTACTCAATGTCTCTACACCCCGAACGGCGGCGAGACGAATATAGATGATGACGATGCGTTAGCCGAGAAACGCTATGTGGAAGCGCCATCCGAGATGGCCACCTATCATTGGTCCTTCTGCGGTTCGACGTACGCGATGCCGGTAATCAAGAGATGGCGAAACAGCGGACTTTTCGACACGCTGAATATCCATATGGGTTACCGCTATAATTTACATTCTGCACAGTTTTCCGATCAAGCAGCTCCAGGCGGTAAGATGAACGTGTTGGTAGAGTTGCGCAATTCAGGTTATGCTCCGTTATATAATGCCCGGACGGCTTATATCGTTCTGAAGAACAACAGCAAGACTTATGCTCTGCCGCTAAATGCGGATCCTCGTCGCTGGTTGCCGAACGACGCGTGGAGCCAGATTCGCGAGCAAGTAGCCATCCCTGCTGACGTTGCAGAGGGAACATACCATCTATATCTCTGGATGCCGGACAGACATGAGTCCATTAAAAATGACCCGCGTTATGCTATCCGTTTCGGCAACACCAATGTGTGGGACCAGAATACCGGTTACAATGATTTGGGTGCGACGATTACTATTTCCAATAGTGCGCCACAGGACCCTGGAGCATTACCAGAGGGAATCAGTAATATACAAGGGGAGAAGGCACCATGTACGAAGACGCTTCGCGACGGACAACTTATTATTACAAAAGGAGACAAGGAATATAATGTATTGGGACACAGTTGTTTTTGATTTAGGCGGCGTGATTATCAATCTAAACGTGCCGCGTTGTGTGAGTAATTTCAAACGTCTGATGCCGGAGGAGAATATCCGCAATGTGTTGGGTATTGACGACGAAGGCGAAGGAGTGGTGGCTGTGAGCGCTGCGACGAAGCAGTTGATGCACGATTATGAGTATGGCAATATAACGACAGAGGAGTTTCTGACGACCTTGCAGGAATACTGCTTCGAAGGTACGACGATAGAGCAGATTCGTGCGGCCTGGCTGAGTATGTTAGACACGTTACCAGAGGAACGGTTGGCGTATATCGCATCGCTGCGTGAGAAAGGCATCCGCACGATATTGCTGTCGAACTCGAATGAACTGCATTGGGATCCGATATGGGAGCAATATCAGTTGGGTAACTATTTCGATGCTGTGTTTGCTTCACATCATTTGCATATGGCCAAGCCTAATCAGGATATTTTCGAGCATGTGGTCCGCGAAGCGAAAGTGGAAGCGGCCAGGACGATCTATGTCGATGACCTGGAGAAGAACCGCAAGGCCGGAGAGCGCTTTGCCGGCTGGCGTACCGCAGCAAGCATAGAGGAACTAAAAGCATTTACCATTTAGACATTTACCATTTGGTCATTTTATGAAGAATATATTAAAACAATTTGCAATCTGGAACGAAGTGGGAGATCCGCAACCGTTACGTATCGGTTTTATTAATGATTCGTTCGTTGTTCCGGCGAAACGAATAGGTGAGACCTCGTATTGTCTTCAACGCATCAACCATCATATTTTCAAGGATGTAGAGGGATTGATGCGCAATATAGAGATTGTGACCACGCATATCCGTGAGAAGTTACTCATTGCCCGAGAGGAAAATATCGAGCGGAAGGTATTGCATTTGGTTCCGACCAAAGAGGGAAAGCTGTTTCATAAAACTCCCGAAGGCGAGTACTGGCGTTTGTATGTGTTGGTTGAGCCCGCTACATCTCAGGAGAAAGTGACCCCTGAATCGGCAGAGTTAACAGGTCAGGCCTTTGGTCGTTTCCAACGCCAACTGGCAGATTTACCTTTTGATGCGCTGTGTGAGTCCATTCCTAATTTCCACAATATGGAATTTCGGTTGCAGCAGTTTGACGAAGCATTGGAAGCCGATGCGGCGGGGCGCAAGTCAGCATGCACGGATATAATAGATGCTATAAACAAGCGAAGGGAAATGATGTGCCTGGCTGAAGTGCTGTTCCGTGAAGGCAAGCTGAAGAAACATATCAATCATTGCGACACGAAAGTGAACAATGTGCTCTTTGACGAGAAAGGCAGGCCGATCTGTATTGTGGATTTAGATACGGTGATGCCAGGATTTGTGTTAAGCGATTTCGGCGATTTTATGCGTACGGCGGCGAATACAGGACAAGAGGATGACCTAAATCTCGACAATATACATGTGGACATGGAGGTGTTCGAGGCCTATGCCCGCGGTTATCTGAAAGAGGCCACATTCCTGACAGAATTGGAAAAAGAGTTGCTGCCCTATGGTTGCCGGTTGTTGAGTTACATGCAGACCGTTCGGTTCTTTACGGACTGGCTTAACGGCGACACGTATTACAAGATAGCCTATCCGGAGCATAACTTAGTGCGGACAAGAGCGCAGTTGAGGCTCGTTGAGGAACAGGAGAAGATGGAAGAGCAAATGCGAAGCATTATTGCTCATTTGTAATTTGTCATTTGTCATTTGAGATTTATGATTTACGCGATAGACAAAGTTAATTGGCCGGAGAGTTTTCCGGAGAAACCGGAGACGACAGTAGAAGTGACAAACAGCCATGAATGGCTGTTCCTGAAATGGCATGTGAGGGGTGAGCAGTTACGCGCTGTGACGACAGAGGATCAGGGTCCGGTGTGGGAGGACAGTTGCGTGGAGTTTTTCTGCCAAGTGCCCGGAGAGAAGTATTATTGCAATTTCGAGACCAACTGTATTGGAGCGATGGTAGGATCAAGAAGAAAAGGCAGATCAGAAGATGTTCAGCCTTTCAGTGCCGAAGAGATGGGTCTTATTGAGCGCAAGTGTACTTTTCCGCGAGAGGCTTTTGAAGAGAAGGAAGGTATGTTTGAATGGGAGGTGGAATTCCAAATTCCATTGGATTTGATATTCAGAGACAGCAAACCGGTCTTTCCGCAGGTGTTGCGCGTCAATTTCTACAAATGCGCAGACAAGACGAAAAAGCCGCATTACGTAAGTTGGCAGCCGATTCAGCTGCCAACCCCAAATTTCCATTGCCCTGAATTCTTCGGAGAGATTGTGCTGGAGTAATCACGTAATCACGTAATTACGGTATAACGGTATTTCGAGAGTCGGACTAACGTACTTTTGTTCCGACAAGCGAGTATGTATTTTCTGAGCGCCGTATATAGATTGTCCCATCGCGGAGAAACTTATACGGCGTTATTTGTGTATTGTCCGAAGTGAACGGGATTCCCCATGTTTCTTGGCTGTAGGTATAGGTATAGAATACCGTTCCGACGGAATCATAGGCGGTGAGGGTGATGGAAGATGCGTCAGCAGACATGTCAAGCGTGGAGAAACAGGATACTTGTTTATAGAAAATTGAGTATTTATAGTCTTTCAGTTGGGTCTGCTGGCTGTAATTGGCATCTCTACCGCAACCCGGCCGGACATAATGCACACCATCCTTATAGAGGTGTTCGAACGAATGGTCATCGCCGGAAAGAGAGATGATGTGCTTGCCCTGTTTGGCGTATTTCTCGAAAAGCGTTCCCATCTGCCGCGGTTCGTCCGCCCACTGGCCATGATAGCCGGTAGTATGCACACCGACGTGGTGGCAGATGATAATCCACGGGCGCGTGCATGTATTCAATATGGAGTCGGCCCAATGATACTGCTTACTACCGGGTAAGAAATCAGGCGAAGAAGGATCGCCGTTGAGGTTGAGCATGATCACATCCGCATTGCCATAGACGAAATGGAAATAGGCCTCGCCTCGCGGATCGATAGTGTCTCCTTCGGATGCGCTTTCATGGCTGAACTGGTGGAAATAATCGTAGTAGGACGACCAGCGGAAGGTGAACGGGTCACCCGTCTCGTGATTTCCGACGGAGGACATAACGGGCACCTGGCCGAGGAACTGAGCTCCCGGCGTGAAGTAATAGTTGTTCCAGTTGCGGTCGTCGCCTTTGGAGGAGACAAAATCTCCGTTCATGAGCGCAATGTCGCAGTTGAGGTTGCAAATGAAATCCTGCATGTTCGACCAATTTCGGCACGCATTGCCGTGAATATCGCTGATAGAGAAGATGCGGAATGCGGTGCCGGGTTCAGGGGCGGTTTTGGTCCAACTTATCTTCGGACAGCGTCGAGTGTCATTTGCTCCGACCGTGAAATAATAGCGTGTGAAAGGCTGCAGGTCTGTCAGCGTGACGACATGCACAAAGCCTTCTTCAGGAACCTGCCATCCATCAGAAGTAGTGATTTGATGGTCGAGGTTGGTAGAGTCTGTGCCATAATAAACGACAGCCTCTGTGGGTTCCACTTCTTCCGCCATCTGCCAGATGATTTTTACCGAATGGGTAGTCGGCGCCATCGAATAGGGCATTTTGTATGGCATATAGGGGTCGTTAGAGTTGTCGTACGGTTGCTCCGAAACTCCCCATCTCGGGTCACCGATAGTGGAACCGTCCGTGCCCATTGTGACAGCTGCGCTGTTGGCACAGAGTTGGAAATTGCCGTTCGCAGCATCTACGAAATAGGGATTCCGATTGATGCAATGCGTCTGGGTAGCGCCTGTAGATAGTTTGAGAGGCGAATACCATGCGAGGCAGTTCTCAATTCTGGATTCTGCGCCGTACAAGGCAAAACTGACGCCTCCGGCAACTTCTTTGGGGTTCATGAAGATGCAGTTGGTTACATGGCTTCCCTGAATATTTGCCAGATAGACGCCGCGTGTGTCGTTGGTGTTGTAGAACGTGCAATGGTCGATTTCGAGTGAACCCTGCAAGGGTATCACGTTGTTCTCGTCGCCTGAATGGAGATAGATGATTCGTCCCGTACCGTTCGGTCCACCATCGAAGGTGCTGTTGCGGATAGAAAGGCTGTTTATCTGGAACGGTATCTTGGTGGCCGCTATGCCGCGCGCGGAATTGGCTTCTCCTCCACCCATCCGAAAGAGGCAGTTATCAACCGTCAGTTGGTTGATATAAGGACATTCTTGCTCTGTATTATAGGCCCGAATGAAATAACTGGGGCATCCGGAGAGTTCGCAGTCACGGACGATGACATTGTAGGGAGTGTTGCCGGGCATCATTCGCACGGCTTCGCCGGAACTCTGGATATTTACGCCCTGAATGGAAAAGTCCGCCGAGACTTCGAAACGGCTTGTGAGAATAACAACGGGCTTTGCGCCTTCTGCGGCCTGAATGGCAATCCCAACAGCCGGTTTGACGGAAGACTCGGAGTACTCGCCGTCCGATAGGAGAAGGATGTCACCAGCCGAAGCATTCCCGACGGCAGTTTTGATAGTGCCGGAACCGGGAGATACATGGATGGTAGCGGCATAAAGCGTTGTGGCGCAAAAGAGCGCACCCAATAAAGAGAGAAAAGTCTTATTCATGGTATAGGTGTGTTAAAACTATTTTCCAAGGGTTCAAAGTCCAACAATGATTCACGAAACGGCTAATTAACCGAACAAGCCGAAATTCCGTTTCTTATAAAGGCGGCGCGCCAAATGACGCGCCACCTTTCTATCGGGCACACAAATCTCGAAAGGGAGAGCGTGCTGGGTTCCGGGATTATTACATCGGCTCAACTCCTCCAGGAGGAACAGAACCTCCTAAACCGAGAGTGCCGCCGCCGACGCTACTAATCTTACAGATGTTGTTCGCAAAATACATCTGTTGCAACTCTGTTGCCGGTTGAATATATACCTTTTTCATACTAATTCTATTTTTAAATGTTCTACAAATTGTTTACTTGTGTTTTAAGTATATTATTCTTTATTCAACCCTAACCCCCATTACGTTATAGCGGACGCCGTCACGGATGATGATCAGTTGTCCGTTCTCAATGAGTTTTTGAACTTTGTTATTGTCGCCGTTCATGAGGTCAATCGCAGTAAGTATTTGCTCTCCCTGTACGATGCGTGCGCGTTTGATAACATGTGCTGGATTCGGGATGTCCTTTACTACAAACCAAGCACGGAAACCTTTTACCGGCGTAGCAGCGTCTGGTGAGAAATAGAGCAAGTTGTTCGGACCGAGGAAGAGATTGTCCTCTCCGGCAGGAATGTCAGTTGCTACCAGAGTGCCCTTGAAGTTAGCATAGTCACCAGAGGACGAACCGGCAGCTGTTACCGAAATCTCCACATCCTCAACGACAGGATTCTTGATATCGTGCGAAGGTTTGATAAGATAAGGCGTGCCTTGATAGATACCAGATGAAGTAGCATCATTGAAATTCAGGTCAAGAGCAGAGGTCGCTTCATCAAAATCAGCACCTGCGAATACTTTCAACTCTACATCATCGCCAAATGCATTCTTCAGTTTAGTACTATTGATACCGAACGGCAAACAGATGGTATTGAACATGCCGCCTGTGAATGTACGAATAATTTGGATGTTTTGTGCAACTGCCAATTCACGCGCTGTTGTTTCCGTTTGGTCGATTACCGTGAGAGTCGGTTCTGTAACGACGAGACTTACTACATGTCCGTGCGACCATGGATAGGTATTCTCCACCTTAATGGAATAATCACCTTCTTCAAGGCTGAAATAATGATTGAGCGTTTTCTCTCCGTTACCCAGATTTTTCTCGCAGAAGTCAATCACATTATTACCTGCATCGAGAATAGAGATCTTGTAGCTTTGACCATTATCACTATTTACATTCAATGCAAAGAGGTATGTGCCGTTATGGTCAGCCGAAACACTCCATGCCGCCCATTGACCAACCGGGTTGGTGTCACCGATAGGCGCGAAATACAAATGGCCATCCGTAATGTGTGCCTTTTCGCTAAGGACAGCATCGTTGTTGTCCAATGCGGTAGGCAGGACAACCGCTGTAGAAACGACTGGGACAAAGATGAGAGAAGCGATTTTCGCGATAGAGCCGCTTGGAGCGTTGGTCACTTTGACGATATAGTTCTTATCTCCGGCAAGATTTACTCTACCCAATTCAAGCGCCAAAACGCCCGTTGAAGAAACATACGAACCTTCTGAAACACTTGCTATAGCCGGAGCAGATTCATTCTCAAATATCTCAACGGTCAGACCGTGTGCATTAGGCGCATCAATATTGAGTGTGAGGTCATAGAACGCAGTTGCAGAAGTAGAGATATTCCACTTAATCCACGCAGAGGAAGTACCGGAAGAAGGGAACTGAATAAAGCCAGCGTCACGAGTACAGCCGGAGAACACGGCGTCTGCGATGTCAAGAGTAGTATTAACTGAAGGCGAAACAGGAACAACAGCGCCACCGAGATAAGAGAGAGTGATGCCTTCAAGGATTGTTGATGAATAGCTGGTGTAATTCTTTAATACTATCTTGTAGTCACCTGCTTCCGGAATTTCAATCGAACCAAGAATTTGATCTCCCTTGCTCCATGAATCAGCAGCTTCGGCGATGTTAGCAACGATGGCATTTTCAGCATTTGTAACCTTTATTTCAAAGCGGTGACCGCTACCATTATTAGCATCTATATTGAGTGTGGCTTGAATCGTGCCTTTACGCTCTGCATGAATTTTCCACGTTGCAATACCAGCTTCAGCGTGTCCTTGCGCTTGGATGAAATTGTCTCCGTTGAGTGCAAAGTTTCCGCTCAAAATAGCCTTTTCTCCCAAGAGGATATAAGGCGAAGCGAAATCGGTAGAAGGTAGTGTTTCTGCAACAGCCCAACGCGGGTCGCCGAGGTCGGAACCATCAGTAGCTGCGCCACGTGCAGGAGAGAGAGACATTGTAGTCCAGTCGCCTGCGAGAGAGAAATCTCCGTTAGCGGCATCAGCAAAGAGCGGGTCAGCAATGAAGCAGCCAGTTTTGGTAACATTGCCTTGCATGCCATAACCAGAATCGCTTGAATAATTGTAAACGAGACAGTTATTAGCGGTAACTGCATCACGGATGGTTCTTACGCCGCTTGTGCTGGCCGGCATTGCGAAAATACAGTTGGAAACAACAGCAGTAGTACCAGAACCGATTTTACCGATAGCGGCGTAGTCTGTATTCATTGCTTGAACATTATAAAATGTACAATGATCAACGCGGAGAGAGCCAGTAGTGGAACGCATATCGATCACACCTGCCCAGTAAGAATCGGTAACGGTTGCTATGTTCGCAAAAGTAGAATTAGTAATTTGGACATCTACCGCATTTGTTTTGTTCTCCAAGAAGACGCAACTCTTCGTAACATCGTGGAAATAGCAGTTTTCGATGATAAGCGAATTCAGCGTATTAGATGATGCTGAATAAATTATAGCATTGTTCTGAGTCCAACCATAAAATTCGCAGTTTCTCAAAACGATGTTTTTCCCGTCTGTAGCATCAGCAGGGAAAATGATATCGCTATAAGCATTCACATCACTTAGATGTCCGCAATCAAACTTAATGCCGATAAATTCAGCGGTTGCGCCTTCCTTCAAACGAATGGAAACTTGTGGTTGTAGAATAACCTCAGCACCTTCTGCTGCGCGTACGATAATATTTTTACCAGTGAAGGCAATCCAGTTTTCTGGAGACTCTACATACGTACCGGCAGCCATTTCGATGATGTCACCATCCGAGGCAGAGTTGAGCGCTTTGCGGAGAGCATCAGTAGTTCCTGTGTTGATGTTAATCACGGCGGCATTAGTGATTAGAGATAGCACTAATGCGGGGATAAGAAGGAAAAGTTTTTTCATAATATTGAATTTTTAAATGTTAGTTGTTTTCGTGTTTTGCAAGGGCGAGAAGCCTCAAAATGCGGTGCAAAGGTAGTAATAAATAATGAACGCGCGAGCGGGTGCAGATATGTTTTATAACATAAAACTAATGTTCATAATAGTCACAAGCGGTATTAATATAGTGAATTTCAGTTGATTATAATGTTTAATAAAGGAGTGTAGTTTTCTTTCGAAATGTTACGAAAAGATCAGAAAGAATAAAAGCGATAATTTATGCAAAGAGACGAAAATGGCAACATAAAGAGACTTTATTTGATTCGCCGAACTGGGCGGAAACTACGATGACAATACGGTGTTCTACGCTTGTGATATGCTGATGAACATATTAATAACATAATAATCACCTAATAATCACCTAATAATCACCTAATAATGACATAATATATACAGGTAATTTTCTGCTGAAGAGCTAGCAAATGATAGTTGATTGATAATAGATGGATGCGTAAAAAAATGCGTATAAATGTGTAAAAAGCGTGTGAAGAGTATATTAAAAGTATATTAAAAGCGTGTGAAGAGTATATTAAAAGTATATTAAAAGCGTGTGAAGAGTGTATTAAAAGTATATTAAAAGCGTGTGAAAAGTGTATTAAAAGTGTATTAAAAGTATATTAAAAGCGTGTGAAGAGTGTATTAAAAGTGTGTAAAAAATGAACATAAATGTGCAAAAAATGCCCCAAAATGCCGAAAATGATTTCTAATCGAAAACTAAAAATATGTTCATATAACACTGAATATATGCAACTTATAGGAGGTCCAATAAGAGTTAACGCAACAGCAGTAATTTTGAATTTCAAGTGGACAGTTATGAGTTGACCTAATAAAGTTAACGCGTCAACAGTAATGGGAAATTGAACATGCAAAAGTAAAAGTGGAGTTAGGAACATGTAAAAGTAAAAGTGGAAATAGGGAAATGAATAGAAACGTTTTCGAAAGGTTTTGAAAGCAGAAATGAAACTGTTAAATTGCTGAAAAAGAAAAGATTAGTGTTTGTTTTTTCTAAAATATGTTTTTAAGCATAATTCGCGAGCGCGTATTTATTATAAAAATATTGTAATTTTGCGTCGCGAAACGAAATGATACCCGAAAAATTTGTAAGTCAACAATTATCCACAATTAAAGACAATTTTTTAAGGATAATATGATAGCTTGCATATTGGATAGCCGGATGCTATCCGGCAAAATGGACGAAGTTTTTTTCGTCTAAAACGGTCCAAAGGGATTCAAAAATAATTATTGTTCACGAATTAAACGAAACTTTTTAGATAATAAACAATTCAAACTAAAAGATAATAAACAATTTAAACAAAAATAGTTATGACAAATTACACATTTGACGAGATTCATCAGCAACCTGCGATGTGGCGCAAGGAGTTGAAGGCATTGTTGGCGGCGAAAGCTGAGGTAAGTGCATTCATGCACAAGTATTTGACACCGGATACGGATGTAGTGCTGACGGGTGCCGGCACATCGGCATTCATCGGCGACGCATTGCTGCCGGTGATGCGCGGCATGTGGCGGAATGTACGTTCGGTTCCGACGACCGATCTGATCACTCATTCAGAGTACCTGCTGGACAAAGAGCGTTCGTTGCTGCTGGTTAGTTTTGCCCGTTCGGGAAACAGCCCCGAGAGCGTCGGAGCGGTGAACCTGGCGAACAAACTGTGCAAGAACGTAGCCCATGTGTATATCACTTGCAACAAGAACGGCAAGTTGGCGTTGCAGGCAGAGGGCAAGGACAATATCCTGCTGCTGTTGCTGCCGGAGGAGACGGACGACAAGAGTCTGGCTATGACCAGTTCGTTCTCGACGATGCTGCTGACGTGTCTGATGCTCGGTCATATAGACACGCTGGAACAGGATGCGGACGAGATTGAGAAGACGGCGAAGAATGCTGAGGCTGTGATCAGCGAGTACGAGGAGAAGCTGAAAGGAATCGGCGAGCGTCCGTTCGAGCGCGGTGTGTTCTTGGGCTCGGGTGCTTTGAAGGGCATCGCAGAAGAGTGCCATTTGAAACTGCAGGAGCTGACCGACGGCGCCGTAGTATGCAAGTTTGACAGTTTCTTAGGCTTCCGTCACGGACCGAAAGCAGTCGTGAACGACAAGTCGCTGGTGGTTTATCTGATGACCGACAAAGAGTACGTACAGCGCTACGAGCGCGACCTGGTAAAGCAGGTGGATGCGAACAACAATCCTGTAGCACAGGTGATTGTTATCGCCGGCAATGCACCGGAGTTGCCGGGCGTGAAGGTTGATTTGGTAGTGAAGATGCCGTTTGGTCCGAAAGAGAACGATTTCTACGGGATTGTACCTTATGTACTGGTTGGACAGTTGCTCGGATTCTATGCTTCGAAAGCACACGGTCTGAATCCCGATGCACCGAGCGTGAGCGGTAACATCCATCGCGTGGTTGAAGGAGTGACCATTTATGAATAATCGCCCATATATGGTCGATGCAAAGACGCCAAAACAGATCGCCCAAGATTGGTCGATAAATAAGAAACAATAAAAACTCAAAAAATATGGCAAAGACAGAAAATATCCTCCGTGTGATGGAGGAGCGTAAAAAAGCAACAGGTGTTCCAATGACGTTATTTGCGGCATGTCCGAACTCATTGGCAGTAATCAAAGCATCGTTCCGCGCAGCGAAACGTAACAATTCGCCTATCTATTTCGCGACGACGCTGAACCAAGTGGATTGCGACGGTGGTTATACCGGTATGACACAAGATGTCTTCACGAAGATCTTAGCTCGCGAGGCAGCGGCAGTTCATTACACCGGTCCGTACGTAGTGGCAATCGATCACGGCGGTCCGTGGTTGAAGGACAAACAGTCGATTGAGCGTTGGGACACGGAGCGCGCTATGAACGGTGTGAAGAAGAGTTATGAGGCAGCTATTCTGGCAGGTTATGATCTGATCCACGTTGACCCGACCGTAGATATCTTCCTGCCGAAAGGTCAGATTATTGATATTCACGTAGTTGTAAAACGTACGGTAGAGTTGATCAAGCATGCCGAGGATTTCCGCAAGGCACACAACATCGCTCCTATTTCTTACGAAGTAGGAACGGAAGAGGTTCACGGCGGTCTGGCAGACGAGAAGACCTTTGACACTTTCCTTGAGGGTCTGAAAGCCGGTCTGCATGAGGTTGGTTTGGACGATATCTGGCCATGCTTCATTGTAGGTAAAGTAGGAACAGACCTGCATACTACGTTCTTTGACGCAGAGGTGGCACGCAAACTGACCGCGAAGGTACGTCCGTACGGCAGTTATATCAAGGGCCACTATTCCGACGATGTGGACAACCCCGAGGACTATCCGAAGGCAGGAATGGGAGCCGCGAACGTCGGACCGGAGTTCACGATGAACGAGTACGATGCGCTCGCTGAACTTGAGGAAGAAGAGAAGAAACTGCACGCAGAGGGTAAGATTGCTCAGTTGAGCCACATGACCGATGTGCTGTGGCAATGCGTTTATGAGTCGAACCGTTGGAAGAAATGGCTGCATGGAGAAGAGGTTGGCAAAGACCTGAAAGAGTGTACGCCGGAGCGTCAGTTATGGCTGGTTAAGACCGGTTGCCGTTATATTTGGCAGAAACCGGAGGTTCTCGTAGCCCGCCAGATGCTGTATGACAATCTGGAGCGTCTGGGTATTCATGCAGAGGAAGTAGTGCTGATGCGCATCGAGCATAACATGGACAAGTACTACAACGCGTTCAACATCGTTAATCTGAATGACTACCTGAAGTAATTTATCATTTGTTCATTTGAACATTGAATCAATTATGCAGAAACAGTATTCTATATTCTTTGTAGCGCTGGTAACTGCCGCGCTGTTAGGAGCCTGCGGATGTGAGCCCCAAACAGTTGTCGATCCGCCCATCAACCCTCATGACACGACGGTAGTGGAGCCGGAAGACATGATTTGGCAGGGCAAGCCGTACTTCAATATCACGTTAGAGAACGCAGAAGTCGAACCAGCGCAACTGGCCATCAAAGTACGTATCTCAACGGATACCAAACAACTGGTTTTGGAAATGACAGACACGGTGGAGTTAGCAGGAAACACGAAGCGCAACTATGCCGTGACCACTTCTGAGAATTTGGAACCGGGCTTCTATCGCGCCATGTGTTTTGTAAACGGTAAGACAGCACGAAACCTTGTTTTCGGGATTGATCCGTTCGACATCGTTTCTGCTCCGGATAAGCAACCTGATTTTGACCAATACTGGCAGGGTGCCAAAGACCAGTTGACAGCAGTGGATATGAATCCTGTGCTGAAGGAAATCAAAGAGAAATCCTCTTCGGCACGCAAGGTGTATTTGGTGGAGATGTATTCTGTACCAGACGGTTTGAGTGGCGATCCGGTGAAGATTCGCGGTTATTACTGCGAGCCGACAGACGGCGCTAAACACCCTGTGCTGGTTCATTTCTACGGTTATGACACGCAGGGCAGCAAGAGCAAATGTGAGTGTCCCAGCGGCGGTTCGTCCAATTATGCAGAGTTCTACCTGTCTCATAGAGGGCAGTATTTGAATAACCGTCCTGCTTCGACCGGCAATCCCGGAGTGGACGAGGACTGCGAGAATATCTACGGCGACTGGCTGGCTTACCATGTGGGCGACAAGGACAGTTATTACTACCGCGGTGCGTTCATGGATGCTGTTCAGACTGTGCGGTTTATGGCTACCCGTGAGACGAGTGACATGACCAAACTCTTTGCAGAAGGTTCGAGCCAAGGCGGTGCGCTCTGTTACGCTTGTGCTGCGTTGAGCGACTATCCTTTCACGGCAATTACTCCGAACGTAGCGTTCCTTGGCGACTTTCCTGACTATTTCAAGATTGTGGACTGGCCAGGTTCGAGTTACAAGAGTGCAGCCAAGAAGGCGGGTTTGACGGACGAGGAGATGTATGCTTTCCTGAGTTATTACGACACGAAGAACCTCGCAACACGTATCTCTTGCGGTGTACTGGCAACGAGTGGTTTGAAGGATGGCACTTGCCCTCCACATACCAATATCGCGCCTTTCAACAACCTTAAGACACCTGCAGCTAACAAAGAATACCATTTCTATCCGGATATGACGCACGACTACCCCAAGAATTGGTATTCGATGATTGAGAATTTCAGGAAAAAGTTCCTGTGATTTACCATTTGTTCATTTATTTAGTCATTTAATAATTTAGTCATTTATGAAACAATTTGATATTGTCGCTTTAGGCGAGTTGAACGTGGATTTGATTTTAAATCAGATTGAAGGCGAACCAGAAATAGGCAAGGAGAAGTTTGCCAAACAAATGACCCTTACATTGGGTAGTTCCACAGCTATTTTCGCTGCCAATGCTGCGGCTCTGGGTGCCAAAGTGGCTTTCTGCGGTATGATCGGAAACGATAGTTTCGGCGATTTGGTAGAGAGTTCGCTAAAAGCCAAAGGAGTAGATACTCGCTATTTGATTCGTCAGGACAAGTACGCTACCGGCGCTACTATATGCATGAGTTACGATGAAGACCGCGCCAATCTGACTTATCAGGGAGCGATGGATTATATGGGTTTGGAAGACATCAATCCGGAGGTTTTCAAAGAGACCAAACATATCCATATCTCGTCGATTTATATGCAGAGCGGTGTGAAGCGTGATTTGATGAAGATTTTAGCGTTGTGCAAAGAGAACGGCGTAACCGTTTCGCTTGACAGCCAATGGGATCCGATGGAGCAATGGGATCTGGATTACAAACAAGTACTGCCGTTAGTAACGGTGTTCATGCCTAACGAGACGGAGTTGAAGTTCCTGACCCGAAGCGAGAGTTTGGAAGAGGCAATCGAGAAGATTCGTCCTTACGCCAACGCAGCAGTCATCAAATGTGGTAGCAAGGGCAGTATATTGGTTCGCAAGGGCGAGCCAGACCGCAAACAAGCAGCTCTACTGAACAAGAACGTAGTGGACTGCATCGGCGCAGGCGATAGTTTCAACTCGGGTTTCCTAACCCGTTTTGCAGCCGGTGACGCCCTTGATCGCTGTCAGGAGTACGGTAACATGACCGGTGCCGTAAACACAACCGCTGCCGGAGGTACAACTGCATTTACCTGCCGTGAAGACGTGGAACGCATCGGGCGTGAGCGGTTCGGATTTACCATATAATCATTTACCATTTGTTCATTTATTGTGTCATTTAGACATTTTACCATATTATACTTTGCAGCACTAGCGCTTGAAGCGTCAGCAGCTGCGTGGTATGTGCGCACAGATGGCGATGACCGTGAAGACGGCAAGCGTTGGGAGACGGCGCAAGGCTCCGTCCGGCTGGGTATTGACAACTGCAAGCCAGGTGACACTCTGTTTGTAGAAGCCGGATTATACCACGAGGGAATTATTTTAAAAGACGGTGTTACTATTCTCGGCGGATGTACAGCAGACGAGTCATGGAGCCGCAATCGCAGCCATCATGCCAAAAGTATTCTGGACGGCACAGGTATGAACACTCGGTTAGTGAGTTGTGAAGCAGACTGTGTATTGCCCACCTATATCGAAGATTTCGTGCTGCAGAATGCACGTCATGACCAGCGTGGCGGCGCGGCATGGTTGCGTGGCAACGTTAGGATGCGGTATTGTACAATACGCGGATGTAGTGGCTTGCAATGCGGCGGAGTCCTCATCAAAGGTGATTTGCCGGAGGCCTCAGCATTAGGCGCCAAGCTGGAAGAATGTCTTATCCATAACTGCTCCGCTATAGGACACGAATGGCCAGATGCCGGTGGTGTCGCCAATTTTGACGGAACACTGACACACTGCACAATAGCCAATAACTACGGCGACCGCTACGGCGGAATCCACTCGGAGAGTTCGGTTTATGCCTGTACCATGTGGGGTAACCGTAACGAATACGGTTTTGTCGATCCGTCCAACTATGTGTCCGATGAGAGTACCTCCGGCGAGAGTCGTGCCGACGAGGGGTTTGAAGACCATTTCTTTGAAAAACCCTGGTTGTCGGTTAACAACGAAGCGCCCGATGGTCCGCATTTCCGTGACCCAGCCACGTTTGCCGGTGTGCCTCTGACCGACTCAGAAGAGGCTATCATGCTGGCTGCCGACTACAGCATCGGTACTCCGTCCCACCGCATAGCAGCCATGACTCCCGCCTCGCATAGAGACGACCCAACTGATTACAAACTCTACCGAAAGGTGGATTACACTGTACCTTCGTTCATCCGACGCAGTGATTACCGTACCGGCAACGACTACCACTACCCCGCCCCTTCATTACGCGATTTCTTCTTCAGGTATCCTCAAAGAAGCCAAGATAGACAAGAACACTGCCTTCCGCTATGAAAGCCACAAAGCTCTGGCTGACAATCTAAATCCCGGAACAGATTACAGTTGGCGTGTTGGATATAAGGGTCACTGGAGCCCGATAGCCCGTTTCCGCACTGCGGATGACCAACAAGAAGAATTCTCGTTCATCTATATGACCGACAGCCATATACAGAATAAGGAATATATAGACGCAGCGCGCTTGTGCGCGGAAGCAGTTGCACGCGATGAGAAGAACGCGCGCTTCTGCGTCTTCCCCGGTGATTTTGTTGATACCGGCACTGACAATAACTCCGAATGGGAATGGGAACGCTGGTTCGAAGAAGCACTTCAGCCTGTGCTGATGCAAATGCCGTTAGTGCCTACTGACGGTAACCATGACGATAGTCCGCTACTCAATTATTCGTACCATTTTAATACCGACACCACTTTCAATCTGGAGACCAAAGTCCGCCCGCAATTCGCAGGTATCAACTATAGTTTCGTTTATGGTGACATGCAGTTGATTGCTTTCTCGATGCAGGATTTCTGGCGCGGAGAATATGATTACGCCAACTCTACATCCGAATATTTCACGCGCGACTTAGGTAACTGGTTCCGCAAACAGACGGCTGCCCATCCGGAAGCTACATGGCGTGTGGGGTTAGTACACAAGAATCTTTTCTCCGGCTCAGATCACCAACGCGACAAAGAGACACCGCTGATGCGAGCGACGATGCTACCGGTAATGAAAGAATGCCGAATGGATCTGGTGCTACAAGGTCATGACCATACGTATGAAGTTATCGGACCCGTCAACCCGGACACGCACAAGCCGCTCCTTAATGCCATATCGGACCAGAAAAGTGTACGGACTGACGATCTGAGTAATATCACCGGCAGAAAAGATGGCGTCTATGATGTGACCGATGGAACACTTTATTTCATCGGAGCCACTTGCGGTGCCAAACGCTATACTCCGCTGACGAGGGACGAGATGGATGCCTCGCAACATATCCACAAGGTAGAGAACTATTTCGACCTTTTCACAGGTATGTTCGGACAACCGGGAGCACCTTCTTACACACGTATTACCGTCAAAAAAGACCATATCCTATTGGAGTCGTTCAAAGTTAAGGATGACGGAAAAACAGAATTGTTTAACACCCTTAAAATAACACACTGATATGAAGAAATTCTACTATTTGCTATTAGCCGTCTGCTTTGTCCTGCCGGCATGCGACAAGCCGGTAGGTCCTGAAGAACCGGTTAATCCGGAGGACACCGTCAAAACCGAAATGACCCGATGGGAGGTGCTGGATACCATCTACACCGTAGCGGACTATACGGTCCCAAGCCATACGGCTTTCAAGATTGCGTTGACCAAGTGTGCCGCGGACTCATCCGAGGCGAACAAAGCGGCGCTGGATCAGGCGATTAAGAATCTGGTGCCGAAGACGGAACCCTATTGTATAGTGGCTACCATCAATGGTGACCCAAAGACAAGGATGGGCTTCTGCTGGTTCACCAACGAAGGCGTCACCGAGGGAGAAGTACAGAGCCTACACAGACAAAAAAAGCATTGCGTTACGCCGGTATATGTTCGTATATCATCAAGGCTTCTGGTTTGAGTGCAGGAACTAAATACAAGTATATCAGCCATAAAGCACTGGCGGAAAACCTGACTCCGGGTACTGCCTATTCCTGGCGTGTGGGATATGAAGGCCACTGGAGTCCGATCGGCCATTTCCGCACGGAGGATGCTTCCCAAGGTGAGTTCTCCTTCCTCATCATGAGCGACAGCCATATCATGAACGAGACCTATGTCAAGGAAGCACGCCGGTGCGCGCTGGCGGCTGTCAAGACCGTTCCGGAGGCGCGGTTCTGCTGCTTCCCCGGTGATTTCGTCGAAGACGGTACGATTGCTAACAGCGAATGGGAATGGGAACGATGGTTTGAGGAGGCAATGGAACCCGTCATCAAGGCGATGCCGATAGTACCGACGGATGGTAACCATGACGACAGCCCGAACATAAACTATACTTACCATTTCAACACAAACAACGATTTCAATATCAGCATCACCAACAAACCACAATTCGAAGGTATCACATACAGTTTCGTCTATGGTGACGCGTTGTTCCTCGTCTTCTCGATGCAGGATTTCTGGCGAGAGTCATACGACCAACTCAACCGTACTTGGTCCACTTATTTAGACGATCACGTGAGCTACTGGTTCCGCCAGCAAACAGCTGTACATCCAATGACCAAGTACCGCATCTCACTGGCACACTTCAACCTCTTCTCCGGTTCGGACCACTCCATCGATGAGGAACCGCCGTTGTTCAGAAACTGCATGTTGCCGACAATGAAAGCTTGCGAGATTGACGTTGCACTGCAGGGTCATGACCACACCTACGAAGTCATCGGTCCGGTCAATCCGGATGACTGCACACCTATCCTTGACGCTATCTCCGACCGCGAGGAAGTACCGGTGGATGGCAATAAGAACCGTACCGGTTACAAGAACGGCACTTATCGTACGGATGACGGCACATTCTATTTCATCGGCGCCACCTGCGGTCATAAACGCTACTATCCGCATAGCCGCGAGCGTATGGAAGCCGACTATACGGAGGATCCTGCACTGTTGTTCGACGGCAAACATCATAATGTAAAGAACTACTTCGACCTCTTCACCGGCATGTTCGGTCAACCGGAGGCTCCTTGTTTCACAAAAATTACCGTCAAAGACGATTGTCTGGAGTTCAACTCTTACACCGCCGACGACGACCAAGGGAACGTGACGCTCATCAATACAATGCGTATCGTACGCACTAAAGAGCATACCGTACCGGCTTTACAATAAATCCTTTAACCCAAATATTAATTTATCATGAAACGATTTCTATTCTTTATGATGCTCTGCACAACAGTATTGTGCGCATCAGCAAGCAACAAGTACGTCAAATTGGACGGCGATGATTCATTGGACGGCAAGTCATGGGCGAACGCCAAGGCTACTATCCAATCAGCTGTTTGGGGCGTACCTGCCGGCGACACACTCTTTATTGCAGAAGGAGTGTATAACCAGAAGTTCTCCGTACAGGACGGTATGACCGTAATGGGTGGCTATGATGCCTCGACTGGAAAACGTGACATTGAAAAGTATGAGACTGTCATTGACGGAACGGACATCGGCCAATATGTAATTGTCAAATACGATGCTCCGCCTACCACACAGATTGTCATCGACGGATTGACGCTCCAAAATGCAGTACATGAATCTTGGGGAGGAGGTGCCATTTACATGCGCGACAACATGATACTGAATAACTGTATCATACGGGACTGCCGGGGCGGAACTGCCGGAGCTGTTTTTATTGACCATAACAGCTCGTTTGACTCTCCGGCTATTGTCCGCAATTGTATTATTGAGTTCTGCTCTGCTGCCAGTTCTGGATCTGCTGCCGCCATCTATAACGACCACGGTATTGTAGAAAACTGTATCATCCGAGGCTGTCAGGGACCACAAGGTGCTATTTATAACAAGGCTGGAAGCACTATCCGTAACTGTGTATTATACAATAATACATTAGCTGAATCATGGCCTAACAGTGCCGTGTACAACAAAGGCTCTATGATTAATTGCACCGTATGTAACAATTTTAGCGAAAAATACCCGGGAACGCACTCCGAAGGTACCGCTACCAACTGCGTCTTCTGGGGCAACCGTAACCCCGAAGAGGCGGGCGAACCTGCCAACTATATCAACGGTAGCGAATCAAGCCATAACGTCGCCGACGAAGGTTTCGGAAAGAGTAACGCTTGGCTCAGCCTAACCTTGGCTGCTGAGAACAACGACGCAGGAGGACCTAATTTCCGCAACCCGACTGCATTCATTGGCGCCCCTAAAAATGCAGGAGAAAGGGCCGCAATCTGTAATGCCGATTTCTCTCTCACTGATGCTTCTGTCGCATTACTGGATAAAGGAAAAACGGAAGGTGCGCCCGAAAAAGATATCGACGGCATCGTACGCCCTAAAGGCAACGGCATTGATATCGGAGCATATGAGTTCGACCCGGATGCTGTCGCTATTCCTGTAACAGGGGTACATATTGAGCAGGATACCATCAAGGTTATTCAGGGACAATCAGGCACACTTATTGCCGTCATAGAACCACTGAATGCCAACAACAAACGCCTCATTTGGTCCATCGACGATGAGACTATCGCTACCATCCACAACGGAGCCGTTACCGGCGTCAAAGTGGATACTACAACCGCACATGTCACTACGCAGGAAGGAGGTTTCACCGCTTCGGCTGTCGTGGTTGTACTCCCAGTACCTCCGGTTTACTACCCACACGAAGTACTGGAAGCCGATGAATTGTACAAAATGGAAGACTACACCGTGCCTTCATTTATTCCGTTTCTCATCGCAAAAGAGGCGGCACGCATTGACAGCGCTACTTGCGAAGACCTTACTATCATCGCCGGTAAAATTGAAGAGATGAATGCAGCCGCTGCATTACTCGTCGGTAAAGAGCAACCCTATAACATGGTCGCAAATATCAATGGCGATCCTATGACGCGTATGGCTTTCTGCTGGTTTACCAACGAGGGGGTTTCAAAAGGTTCTGTACAACTAATACCGAAAGCTAATGCCAAAGCGGAAGATTTTGAAGCAGGAACAGGGGTTATCACTATTGAGGCTACGCCGACAACCACCGTGCCGCTCAATTATGCCGTTTCTGTTTCCGGTATCGCTAAAGCTGCCAAAATAGCTAACAACACGAAATTTACTTATGTAAGCCATAAAGCCCTGGCTGAGAACCTCCAACCGGGCACAACTTACTCGTGGCGTGTAGGGTATCCTGGACACTGGAGCTCAATTGCCACATTCGACACTAAAGCGGAAGAACAAGGCGACTTCTCGTTCATATACATGTCCGATAGTCATATCCAAGATGCAGAATATGTAGAGAATGCACGCTGGTGTGCTACTGCGGCTGCCAAGAATGAGAAAGATGTTAAATTCTGTCTCTTCCCGGGAGACTTCGTGGAAACTGGTACCAAGAGCAACTCCGAGTGGGAATGGGAACGATGGTTTGAGGAGTCCATCAAACCCGTCATCATGAAAATGCCCATTGTCCCTACGGACGGTAACCACGATGACAGCGAAAACCTCAACTACGACTACCATTTCAATACCGACTGGGGATTCTATGAAGCGGCGAAAACGAAACCGCAATTCCACGGTATCACCTATAGTTTCGTTTATGGAGACGTTCTATTCCTGGTTTATTCGCTACAAGACTGGTGGAGAGCTTCCGGCAGTAGCGAGTCGTCCATGAAATCAACCTACCTCAGCAACGATGTCAAGAACTGGTTCAAAGAGCAAATCGCTATGCACCCTAACACGAAATATCGTGTCACACTCTCACATAAAAACATCTTCTCCGGATCTGGACACTCCATTGACAGCGAAATACCGATGTTCAGGGAAATCATGTTACCGGTCTTCAAAGAGTGTGAGATTGACCTCGCTATACAGGGACACGACCACACTTACGAAGTCATTGGACCGGTCAATCCGGATACACATACTGTGGTGGAGGGGGCTGTTAGTGACGTAAAAACGGTTCCTACCAATACTGAAATGAACATGACCGGGAAAGAAGGAGGTACCTTGGTAACGGACGAAGGAACAGTCTATTTCATTGGAGCTACTTGCGGTCGTAAACGCTATTATCCATACAGCAGGAAAGAAATGGAAGAGATGTACACCACCGATCCAAAACTTCTCTTTGACGATAACCATCATAATGTGAAAGATTATTTTGACCTCTTCACCTCAATGTTCGGACAGCCGAAAGCACCGAGTTACACACGCGTCAATGTAACTGAAGATGGTTTGGAACTCAAATCGTACAAAGCAGATGACAAGGGTAACTCCGAGTTGTTCAACACCATCAAGGTAAAACGTAACAAAGAGCACACTATGCCTTCCGGATACGAAACGGTTAACGTAACTCCAAGAAACGGACAGAAATTCATCCAAAACGGACAACTCTTTATCCGCAAAAACGGACAAACTTATAACGTTCTCGGACAAACTGTCAAATAAATACATGCTTACAGGTGTTCTCTGCCCGCAGACTGAATTCAAATAATGACTGCTGGCAGGGAACTTCTGAAAGTCTTTTTATTAACCCTTTAAATAATATTATTATGAAAAAGATTTTCTCTTTTTGCGCAGCTATGCTTTGCACATTTGCACTGAATGCTGCAGTGATTAACATCAACAACGAAACGCCTGATGCGCTTCGTCTGGCGCTGGGTGAGGCTCAGTCCGGCGACGAAATCGTTATGGCTGCCGGTACCTATGTCGAATCCAACGGCAACTACATCGCTGTTGACGGCAAGAATGTGACCGTAATGGCTGCTGACGGTGCGGAGGTTATCATCCAGCCGCAGGTGCCGGTTACTCTCTCCAACGGTGGTCAGGTCCTGTTCAAGAACATCAAGTTTGACGCTTCGCGTCTCACCGAACTCGCCGACTGGTACGAGCATGTCTTCTATCCCGCCGATGCCAACGACGGCAACGAACTGATGCTCAATGGTTGCGAAATCTACAACTTTAACCTCAACAAATCTGTTATCTATTCTTCCGAAGCCAACAAGTTCGGGGTCATCTTAATCGAAGACTGCTACTTCCATAACATCATGAAGAGCTGCATCTTCCTCCAGAACACATCCGCTACGGATATCAAAATCTCCAATTCGACCTTTGCCAACATCGCAACCGTCAAAGACAGCTACTATGCAGGCAATATCGATTCACGTGCCACTTCCGGTGTCGTATCCGTGGACCACTGTACTTTCTATGATGTACAGATCATGAACACTGACTACGCCGCTGTCGGTAAAATCAAAACATCGAATGCATCGGTTTCCAACTGTATCTTCATGTTGCCGGAGAGCGCTGACGGTATCAGAGCTATCCGTGATGTCCAAACGGCTGACAACTGTCTTACCTTTAACTATGTTAAAGACAGCAATTGGGGTATTCACGGCGATGTGGCAAAAAACAACTGTATCAACGGTCAGGATCCCCTCTTCGTGGACGCCGCAAACGGTGACTTCCACCTCGGAGAAGGTTCTCCGGCTCTCGGTGCCGGTACGGAAGGCTCCAACCTTGGTGACCCGCGCTGGTGGCCGGCTGCTGCTCCCGAAGTAGAGTATTTCGTAGCAGGTTCTATGAACGAATGGAAAGCCAACGATGCGTACAAATTCAGCCCGAACCCCAACAACGACGGCGAATGGATGCTGAATATTACCCTTGCATTGGATGACGAACTCAAAGTTATCGGCGTGAAAGGTGATAACACCACTTGGTACCCCGATGGTATGGGCAACAACTACAAAGTGGATGCAGAGCACGCAGGGGCTACGACCATTTACTTCCGTCCGGAAGGCAATGTAGAAGGCTGGTATAGCGGCTTCTTCTATGTAGCTCCCGTGGACCACACAGCTATCAGCAACACCGTGGTTAACGCTAAGGCTGTTAAGACTTTCGAGAACGGACAACTCGTTATCATCAAAAACGGCGTTAAATACAACGCACTCGGAACTGAAATTCGCTAATACGATTTCTCTTTAACACGTGATTCCGATATTCCGAAATCACGGTTCATAAAAAAGTGCCCTCGCAATGCGAGGGTGCTTTATTTTTTCTTGGCGCTTTTCATCGCCTTAAAAACATACACGATTATTAAGATTTTGGCACTACGAGAGCAAGTCGACCTTTTAACGACCTTTTAACGAGGTTTTATTTACACCCGAAATATATACGATTATTAAGATTGCTGTTTCCCTTTAACAACTAATAACCTTCACACAACAACTAAATCTGACCTGTGACAGCCGATTGTCACACTACCCTGACCTCTATTCCTACTGCGCGCAATTTGGAGGCCAATCCATTGGGAATGGCACTGTCTGTGATTATACAGTCAAGCTCATTGGCATTCGCTATGTGTACGAAACTCCGCTTGTTGAATTTGGAAGAATCAAAAACGGCTATCACCTTGTCTGCTTGCTGGATCATTAGTTGGTTAAGAAGCGCCTCCTCAAGATTGGGGGTAGATATACCGTTCTCTAACGAGAACGAATCTACGCCTAAAAACAATTTGTAGCGACTGAAATTTCGCAACACCGATAAGGCTAACGGACCTACTGTTGACAGGCTGTTTGTTCGTACGTTACCGCCTAACAAAACCACGTCAAAACGCTTGTAATTAATCAGTTCGGCTGCGATATTCATGGCATTCGTGATGATATGTAGATGTTGGAAACTACCCAAATGACGAGCTACCTCCATCGTCGTGGTGCCGGAGTCTAACATAATGTAATCACCGTCTTTAATCAGTTTGACTGCCTCTTCACCTATTCGCTCTTTCTCATGAAAATTAAACATCCGTTTCTTCGCTATAGTCGTGTCTTCATTCAGATTTTCTACGGGTTTACGCATCGCGCCTCCACGAGTGCGAAGAAGAAGATGACGACGCTGAAGTATCGTCAAATCTTTTCGAATGGTCACTTCCGATATTCCCGTATCACGACTCAAGTCGGTCACACGGACCTCTTCTTTTTGCTCTAACATGCGCAATATCAACGCTCTGCGCTCTTTTGCCGATGAGGTATTCATGGTAGATATAGTTTTAAATGACTTTTCTCCCATTTTTCGCCAGGAAGTTCAGGACGGATTTATAACTTGGAATTAAAAATCGGCTGCAAAGTTACTACTTATTTTCGAAATATGCAAATAAAAAGTTTCATTCTACAGTTTCGAAATGTTACGAAATATCATTATATATCCTACATATCTATCTTAAATTACAGAAAATAAACGTATTAACACTTTAAGTTTCGAATATATGTTTTAGAGCATATTATATGATACTATACAATTAGAGAAAAAATTGTAATTTTGCAACGCAAAATTGAAAGCGTTATGAAAAAAACTTGGTATCTTTTAGCATTAGTTTTCGCCGCATTCGTAATGTCGGCATGTAGTGAACCGAAAGTAGAGGAGGAGGCAGCGGCTGGTCCTGCGGACAAGATATTGCTGAAGGATTTTGCTCCGGTGGTTGTGAACAATATTCCGGTGACGGAGGTGAAACGCGCCAAATTCGATATTATCGACATGCACGCTCACGACTACGCAGAGACGGAGGAAGAGATCGCCCAATGGTGCAAGACGATGGACAAGGTTGGCGTGCTGAACACGGCGGTCATGCATTGTTCGTGGATCGGACGTCCGTTTGAGGAGTATGTAGCGGCTTACAATGCACACAAGGATCGTTTCCGTTTCTGGTGCTGCTTCGACTATACCGACATGAGCGAAGAGGGTATTCAGAAAGCCTGCGAGACCTTGGAGCGCTATCATGAGATGGGCGCTATCGGAGTCGGCGAGTTAGGCGACAAGGGCGAAGGTGATACCTATGCACGACCTGGAGACGGCACGGGTATTCATATTGATGATCCGCGTATCCAACCGCTGATTGCAAAGGCAGGCGAGCTGAAAATGCCGATCAGCATTCATATTGCTGAGCCGTACTGGATGTACCTGCCGATGGACGAGACCAACGACGGCCTGGTCAACGCCGTAACTTGGCATGTGGACACCACGAACTGCTTAGGTTACAACCAATTGGTACAAACCTTCGAGAACGCAGTCCGCGAGAACCCGAACACCATCTTCATCGCTTGTCACTACCTGAATATGAGTCACGATTGGCCACGTCTGGGGGCGCTGCTGGACAAATATCCGAACATGTACGTTGACATCGCAGCTCGCGTAGCGGAGTCCGCGCACACGCCGCGCGCTACGCGTGAGTTCCTTATTAAATATCAAGACCGCGTTCTTTTCGGAACAGACAACGGTATGAGTCCGGACATGTACCGTACGATCTTCCGTGTGCTGGAGACCAATGACGAGCATTTCTATTGCCCGGAGCTGGGTTACCACTGGGCGCTGAGCGGCTTCAATCTGCCGGACGAAGTACTGAAGAAGATCTATCACGACAACGCAGAGCGTATCTTGACGGAGTATAAATAATTTACCATTTGTTCATTTTCCATTTGGTCATTTATTGAGTAATGTAGTCTTTTATGAAACACAGCTTCTTATATATCTTTGCGGCGGTGGCATTGATAGGATGCTCGAAACCGGATAGTGAGCGCTTGATCTGCGCCGAGGCCGACATGCAATCATTCCCGTACAGCGAGAATGGCATGAAAGTAAGCAAACACCAAACAGTGACACCGGTAGAAGGAGTAGAGGGTCTGGAGGTTGTAGAGACTTTCTTTGTCAACGAAGGAAAGCCGGTTACCGTGAAGGCCTATGAACTTCTCCGCACGGAGATGGAGCCGAAAGACAGCGTCGTGTGGTCGCTCCAGCCGAGCAGTTCGTCCGCACGAATGGACTGGGTACTACCGGTAACCGAAGGATTCCAAAAAGACAACTACCTCGGCATGAATAACTCCGACTACGGAGGTGGTATTCCGGTAGTGGATCTATGGCAGAAAGACGGCGGTCAGGCAATCGGTCTGTTCGAACCGGTGCTGCGCATGATCTCCATGCCGGTGGAGTGGAAACGCTATGACAACAAAGTGACGATGGCGCTGCGTTACGACCTGCCGGAACCGTTCGAACTGGCACAAGGCGATACGCTGCATTGTTTCAAAGCCTTCCGTCTGAGCCACAAGGGCGATTATTTCAACGCCCTCCGTATCTTCTCGGACTATATGCAGGCTAACGAAGGTGTGAAGATGAAACCGTCAGAGCCGGAAGCATTCGAGCCGGTATGGTGCGCATGGGGTTACGGCCGTCCGTTCAAGATGGATATGGTATTGGGTACGCTGGACAAAGTCGCTGAACTCGGTTTCACTTGGGTGGATATAGACGACGGTTATCAGATCGCAGAGGGTGACTGGAACACCAACGAGTATTTCCCCGGTGGTGACAAAGATATGCGTCATATCACGGACGAAGTACACAAACGCGGCATGAAAGCCAAATTATGGTGGGCACCGTTGGCGGCAGATCCGGACACGAAGCTCGTGAAAGAGCACCCGGAGATGTTGCTCAAGACCGAAGAATGGGCACACGAATATATCACATGGTGGGACAGTTGGTATCTCTCTCCCGTCAATCCGGCTGTGGATGCCTATACAACCGACCTACTGAAGATGTTCCTCGATCGTTGGAATTTCGACGGTCTGAAGATTGACGGTCAGCACCTAAACTGCTGTCTGCCGGATTATAACGAGACTTCGGGGCTGGAGAGTGCTTATGACGCACCGGAACAAATGCCGTCCTATTTCGGTAAGATATACGCTCAGGCACGCGAGATGAAGCCGGACGCAGTGATCCAGGTTTGTCCGTGTGGCTGCGCAGTGAACTATTTCCTCGTTCCTGAAATCAATCAGGCGGTAGCGTCCGACCCGATGAGTTCACGTCAGGTACGTATGAAACGCAAAGCCTATGCCGCGATGGCGCCGCAGCTCGCTTATTATGGCGACCATATCGAACTGACCGACGGAGGTGATGACTTCGCTTCGCAGATAGGTACCGGTTCAGTTATCGGCACGAAGTTCACGTGGCCCAAGGACAATCCCGACTGGAACGAAGGTCCGTTCCTCCTTACGCCGGAGAAAGAGCAACTGCTCCGCAAATGGATGAAGATATACAAGGAGAACAACCTTGCCCGCGGAGAGTACCTGAATCTCTACACCTGGGGATTTGATTATCCGGAGGCACACGTGATTCGCCAGAACGACGCGCTCTATTACGCTTTCTATGTAGATCCTATAGCTCCTGAAGGAGCGATGGATCCGGCACATGTAGATGCAGCAACCGTTCCTGTTCCTTCCTATAGCGGTACGCTGGAACTGCGCGGACTCGATCCCGCAAAGACCTATACCGCGGTCGAATACACGGCAGACGAACCCCGTGAGTTCGAGGTCAAAGGAAGCAATCCGAAGATAGAAGTCGCTTTTGAACGAAACTACCTTTTAAAATTAACCTCAAATAACTAATCTCTTATGAAACGATTACAAGCAATCTTTCTCTGCCTAACACTGGCGATGGCGGCTTTTGCTGACATCAACGTAAAAGGTAAGGTTATCGATGCCGACGGCTCTGAACCGATGATTGGTGTAAGTGTTCTTGTGAAAGGTACATCAACCGGTACGGTCACGGACTTCGATGGCAATTTTGAACTCACGGTGCCGGACAAAGCTACATTACAGCTGTCCTACATCGGTTACAAAACAATTGAATTGAGAGCTGTTCCAGACATGCAGATCATTATGGAATCAGATGCCCAACAACTCCAAGAAGTCGTATCACTCGGTTATTCAGCTGTGAAGAAAGCCGAGTTGAGTTCCGCCGTTACAACGGTAAGCGCCGAGCAGTTAACCGATGTCACCACCAGTGATATTGGAAACATGCTGCAAGGTAAAGTAGCCGGTTTGACGGTTACTAATGCCAGTGGTCAGCCGGGTGATGCAGCACAACTCCGTATCCGTGGTACGGGCTCTATCTCTGCCGGTAGCGCACCTATCTACGTGGTGGATGGTGTCATGGGCGGTACCTTCAACCCCAATGACGTAGAGACAATCTCTGTCCTCAAGGATGCAGGTTCTACCGGTATCTACGGTGCACAGGGCGCCGGCGGTGTCATTGTTGTCACTACCAAATCCGGTAAGAAAAACGACAAAGTGCATGTGGACATCAAGGCAACGGCTGGTGCCAAACAAGCACTCTTCGGTAATTTCCGAGTGATGAAATCGAACGAACTCTATAACTTCCACAAGTCAATGTATAGCAAGGCTGCTTTCAATGCTTCCTATCCGAAATTGGATGAGTTGGTGGACTGGAACTGGCAGAATGAGTTCTTCAAGACAGGTGTGGTTCAAAACTACAATATAGCGGTTCACGGCGGTTCCGAGCACGTAGGATACTATGTATCGCTCGATTACTTCGGAGAACAAGGAACCTTCAAATCAACCGGTATGCAGAAAGTAGCAGGACACGCTTCCCTAAAAGCCGACATTGCTAAATGGCTGGATATGAATATCAAACTGGACTTTTCCAAGTCAACGGTTGATTATCCCTCAAGCTGGACCATGATGGCGGACGCTTACGGTAAAATGCCATGGGACTGCCCCTATGCATACGATGAGAATGGCAATCTGACCAACCAATATGTACGTATCGACCATGGCACACGTCCGGATAACGGAGCTAAATGGTGGAGCCAGGAGACTTGGAACTCCCTGCATTCCGCGCAATATAACTACGCAAAAGGCGATAACTTTGATTTCGCTGGTGTGCTCCAACTCAATGTGCATTTCACTGACTGGTTGCATTTCACGACTACCAACACCTTCGGTGCCGGTCACTGGTTGAGTTCTACCTTTATCGACCCCCGTGTATATGATACTTCGTACAAGAACGGTTATTTGGAGAAGAGTGTAGGTATGAGTAAATCTTTCGGTACCACCAATATACTGAAGGGTGGTTACCAATGGGACAAGCACTCCTTCAACGCCATGATTGGGCAGGAATGGAGCACTTGGCAGTCGGAATATACTACCGCTTCGGGAACAAATATGCTGGAAGGTGTGGATGCCCTGAACTCGTCTGTGCCGTTCCTTAATAGTGGATATATAATGCCGGGTAGAAGTATGTCATTCTTCATTCAGGCAAGCTACGACTACGCGAAACGCTACTTCATCACAGCCTCCTATCGCACTGAGGCAAGTTCTAATTTCGGATATTTGCGCCGTTGGGGACACTTCCCCTCAGTAGCAGCCAGCTGGTTAATCAGTAACGAGGAGTTCATGAAGGGTCAGGATGTTGTTTCGTTCTTGAAACTGCGTGCATCCTATGGTATTACGGGTAATAGCGATATTCCTGCTTACCAATATCTCTCTACTTATGCGCTTAATCGTCTGTATCAAAGCAACGTAGCAGCCACACCGAGTCGTTTGGCGAACCCCGAACTCCGTTGGGAAACCGCTAACATGGCGGCTGTCGGTATTGACCTTACTTTTATCAAGCGTATTGATATGTCTATTGACCTCTATCAAACGGATAATACCGGCTTATTAATTTACGAGCCGCAAGCTCCGTCCACAGGTTTCTATGAGGTATTGAAGAATGTCGGTGCTGTTCGCAACCGCGGTATTGAGTATCGCATCGACGCGAATATCATCAATATCGGCAAATGGCGTTGGGATGTAGGATTCAATATCGGTTTCAACCAGAACCGCGTAGTAGAATTGCCGAACCATACGCCAATCCAGCAACAAGCTTCTTCGGTTAACCAGCAGATTAAAGAAGGACAGGATATCTATACCTGGTATATGAAGGAATGGGCAGGAGTTGATCCGGCTAACGGTGACCCGCTGTGGTACGTAGTGGATGGAGACGGAAACTATGTATTGGACGCTGCCGGAAACAAGACGACCACCAATGACTACAACGCTACCCAGGCGCATGCCGTAGGTAAAGCGACACCGCTCTTCTCCGGTGGTCTTAATACCCAACTCAGCTGGAACGGTATATTCCTCCATATCAACTCCAACTTCATGTACGGAAACAAGATTTATAACTATACACGTCAGGCTTATGATGCGGATGGTGCTTATCTGGGTTACAACCAACTCTCTATTGAGAATTCTCCGCTGGGTTGGAGCCGCTGGCAGAAGCCCGGCGATATCGCTACCCACCCGAAAGCTCAGTTGAATGGTAATAAGAGTGCGAACCAAGTGTCTTCACGTTATCTGGAGGATGGTTCCTACTTCCGCCTCAAAAACCTGACCGTTGGTTACGACTTCCCTGCTCAACTAATCAAGAAAGCACATATGACCAAGTGTCGCATCTATTTCTCTGCAGACAACCTCTTCACAGCGTCTAAGTTCTCCGGCATGGATCCGGAAATTACCTTACAGTCTGACGCAAACAACCTCGCCGGTTTCTACTCCGAGAACTATCCTGTAGGTCGTACCTTCCAAGGTGGTGTAGAGATTTCGTTCTAATCTCGTAATAACGTAATAACGAAAAAAGGATTGAATTATGAAAACAAAATCATTATATTTAGCCGTAGCACTTGGAATGATGCTCGGTTTCGGCAGTTGCAGTCTTGACGTTGTTCCTTCGGATGAATTGAACAGCGAAGTACTGCTTGGTTCTTCTGATGGAGCTAAATGCGTCATGGACGGATGTTATGCTATGCTGAAGGATGAGGTGGAGTTTCTTGGATACTCGTCCGGTAACTGCTATGCGCGTCACTATTTCCAATTAGCAGAGTTCCCTGCTGATAATATCTGTCTCTCGGCTCATACCACTGACCCGCTTTACGAGGCTACCGCCTATATGATGAACGACGGTCTGAAGAATGTGGGTACGCTCTGGATGGTGGGCTATAAAATTATCTATATGACCAATACGGTCATTGAAACACTGAAAGAGGACAATCCTGATACCAAACAGTTGCTTGGAGAGGCATACTTTATGCGTGGTTTGATGCATTTGCATATGGTTACGCTCTATGCGAAGCCGTATTCATACGGACGCGACAACCTTGGGGTGCCTTTGCGTATTTCAACCAACTCGTCGGTTACGGTGCGCAACCCCGTTGGTGATGTGTATGATCAGATAGTGCTCGACCTCCGGAAGGCAGCAGACCTTATGGGGAAATCCCGCAGCAACGCCGGTTATCCGTCGAAAGAAGCTGCGCTGGGACTCCTCAGCCGCGTATATCTCTATATGGAGAAATACGATGAGTGCATCGCTGCCGTGGACGAGGCGCTCAATGGAGCAACACCCGATTCCAAGCTGGAGCATGGCGCTGACTATGCAGCCTATTTCGCTAATGCCAAGACTTCCAAAGAGACCCTCTTCTGTATTGCCCATGAGACAACAGATGACCGCGGTCAGTCTTCCATTGGCTCAATGTTCCTCAAAGATGGTATCGGATGGGGTGAAATTTATCCTTCGAATCCGCTCATGTATCTCTACGAGCGCTACCCGTCAGATCTTAGATACACGGAATTCTTGGTACCGCAATATAAAGCAGGATCGTCTGACACGTATATATATTTTCCGGATCCGGAATCTATCAGCGAAGAATCGGGTAGTGTCCTGTTGAAGGCAAAGGTAACGGATGATGGGGCTGGTAACTATTCGTTTAAGCAGGGAGGTACTACCTATAATGTCGAGAAACGCAAAATCAATGGTGAAGGCAAAGCGGACGATTCGGGCGAATACTTTGAGTATTATGTGAACTACGGCGGTAAAGACCTGCAAGCACGCATCGCACCGGAGATGGTACTCCGCACCGGATTCAGTTACCCGATGATTTTTGTTAACAAGTTTAGTTATCAGGACGGTAACCCGATGCTTTCTTCGCCGGTAATATGCCGCTGGGCGGAGGTCATCCTCAACCGTGCCGAGGCATATGCACGTTCCGGACAGGATGCAAAAGCGCTGGATGATGTCAACGTCATTCGTGCACGTGCCAATATTCCGGACGAGGGTATGTTTGCTGCCGGCAAAATGCATGGTTATGACAATGTGCTGGACGTTGTGCTGGACGAGCGTCGTATGGAACTCGCTTTCGAAGGACACCGTATGTTCGACGTATATCGTAATAAACGCGATATGGATCGTCGCTATCCGGGCGCACAGCCGTGGAAGATTCATAAGTGGGACCAGGAACCACACATCGTTTATCCCATCCCGAATAACGAGTGGACCGTCAGCGGAATCCCTCAAAACCCGGGATATTAACCGGCTTTCGACTTTCGACTTTTAGTGAGTGAAACGAACGGTCTTTCGACTAATAGAAAAAACATCCAATCAACATTATTTATTAACCCTAAAAAACACAAAAATTATGAAAGCAAATTGGAAAATTGCATTGATGTGCTTTGCAACTGTAGCATTCTTTGCTTGTAAACCTCAAAACGCTCCGGACAACCAAGGTGGTAACGGAGGTAACGGTGGAAACGGTGGAAACGGCGGCGAAGACACCGAATTCGTATCCAAAATCAGTGTTACGGACAACTCCATTGCAGATTGGGATGCCGTTCCCGCTGCATTCTTGGCACAAGCTGTTTGCCCGGAAGACGGTGCTTATCTCGGTTTGAAGAGCGTAAAAGTGTATGCTGATGAACTCTACATCAACATTCTCGCTGAGTATGATCCCGAGGAAATTCCTAATCATACTTCTGTTCCGTTCCATGTGTACATCAACACCGACAACAGCGATGAGACCGGTGGTTACGGTGACCAATGGACGGATGCCAACGTGGACATTATGATGGAAGGTTTCTTCTTCTCTGCTAAAGAGTGGGATGGTGAAACTCCTCTGGATGAAGGCGCGCCTTGTGAGTACGAGCCTGTTATCGTTCCTTGGACCGGTGAAGTAGGTGGCACCGGATGGGGATGGGGTGCTGAACTCGTTCCTGCTGGAGTCTTCGTTCACAGCCAGCATGTTGGCAACTGCGTAGAATTGCAGATGATGCGTGAGCTTATTCCGTCTCTCGTAGGTTGGAATGAGACTGAGTTCGGTATCGGTTTCGATATCCAGCAGAGCTGGGAGTCTGTAGGTATTCTGCCGTTGGTATCCCCGACAGACGAGAATGCTGCTGGTCACACCAACAAACTGCAAGTTAAAATTGACAAATAATAAGTTTCCGGAACTTAGTCAATTTTAACCCACAACACAATTAAGCTTAATCAATGTTGATTGAAGGTGCCGGTGTGGTGGCACACCGCCCCACACCGGTACCGTTTTTTATTAGATAGCTCCATCGCTATGAAAAAAATATTCTCAATTCTCAATTCTCAATTCTCAATTATTGCCCTTGCGTTCTGCATGGCAATGACTGCCTGCAACACCAATTCACCTGAACCCAAAGGGAACACCATCACCTTTACCGAGTCGGACGAAGCCTTTCCGAACCCGGAGCGCGGACTGTACTTGCAGACATATTATACGTCCGCCGATTTGAATTCGAAGGCGACTGCCGCCATCATAAATTATAATCGTAAATCACCAGCTAAAATATCCCTATATCTGCACTCCTATTATCTGACCGATTATATGGAGTCCGATATCCCCCAAGCATTTTTAGACCGCTTGGAGGCCAACATGAATGCCCTGCGCGAAGGCGGCGCGAAAGCCGTACTCCGCTTCTCCTATAAAAGCGATGTGAATAATGCCCCTTATGATGCATCTCCTGAATGGATTCACAAACATATTGACCAATTATCTCCCTATCTCAAGAAGCATGCGGATGTAATCCTCTGCGTGCAATGTGGATTTATCGGGGTGTGGGGCGAGTGGTATTATACCTCTAATTTCAAAATGAACCCGCAAAAAGATGCGGATTTCGAACCTCGTTGGGAAGTACTGGAGCATCTCCTCAAAGCGCTTCCGAAAGACAGACAAGTTGCCTTGCGTACACCGATGTTCAAGAGACGCTATCTCAAAATGCGTGGGGACTCTCTCTCCTCGCCGATCTCTGCGGATGAAGCTTACCTATCTACCTATAAAGCCCGTATATGCGGACATAATGATTGCTTTGTATCCTCCTCCAATGATGTGGGAACATATAGCAGTCCTAAGGACCGTGACTTCTGGGCTGAAGATACCAAATATACCTTTATGGGCGGCGAGACATGCGAGAAGGCGTCTCAATCCAAGGGAGAAAATGCTATCAGCGAAATGGAGAAATACCATTGGACCTATTTGAACAATGGGTATCGTGAGGAAGTCACCAATATGTGGCGTGGAGACGGCACCATGGATATCATGCTACGCCGACTCGGCTATCGTTTGGTTTTGGACAAAGTGATTTTGACCTCTAAACCTAAAGTAGGCAACGCTTTTGAGGCATATTGTGTGCTAAACAACAGAGGTTTTGCTGCGCCGATGAATCCGCGTGACGTGGAATTAGTGTTCGTCAATGCCAATGACCCGAACCAAAAACATGTCTTCAAACAAGATGTGGACCCGCGTTTCTGGCTGCCCGAGGAGGAACATAGGTTCACCCTCGCTTGCACCCTCAATGACATGGTGCCGGGTGAGTATAAACTCTATCTGAACCTGCCGGATCCGTATCCATCTATTCATAATGACCCGCGTTTCTCCATCCGCCTCGCGAACGAGAACGTATGGGATGAAAAGACCGGATATAACTACATTGCGACGATTAATGTAGAATAGACCGCACTTCGTGCTCAAAGAAGAAAGACCGCTAACGCTCAAAGATAAAAGCATCGTATGAAAAAGATAATTGTACTATTAAGCATAGTGTCACTCCCGTGGCTACTGTCCGCACAATCTTGGTGGGGCGCTGCAGTAGGTCTTGGTCATGAGCAGCCATATACTAACATGCCGACATTTGACCTCAATACGCAGGATGCAAACAACCAATTGGTACCGCTTTTCCTCTCCTCGGAGGGCGAATATATGTGGTCGGACGGACCGTTCTCTTTCTCTGCCGAAGAGGGGATAATCAAGACCTCTGTGCCTATGGAAAGGGTGAAGGCGGGAAAGACCCTGCGCGAAGCGTACATGGCTGCGCAGGCGAAGTATTTCCCGGCGAACGGACAGCGGCCTGACACCCTCTTCTTTACCAAGCCGCAGTATAACACATGGATAGAGCTGATGTATAACCAGAACCAAGCCGACATCCTCCGCTATGCCCATGCTATCATCGACAACGGTTTTCCGGCAGGCGTGCTGATGATTGATGACAATTGGCAGCGTTATTACGGCAATTTTGATTTCAAGGCGGAGCGTTTTCCAGATCCCAAAGGGATGATAGACGAGCTCCACGCGTTAGGCTTCAAAGTGATGGTGTGGATATGCCCGTTTGTTAGTCCTGATTCCCCGGAGTTTCGGGAATTGGAAGCCAAAGGATATCTGATTAAGAATCCGGAAGGCGGTACAGCTGTCCTCAATTGGTGGAATGGTTACAGTGCATGTTACGACCTGACCAATCCGGAAGCGGCAAAGTATTTTATTCAAGTGCTCAAGCAGGCACAGAAGAAATACGGTATTGACGGCTTTAAGTTTGATGCCGGCGATAACAACTGCTATGCTTCAGCACCTATCAAGGCATTTGATGCCGAAGCCACTACGGTGGATCATACTGCCTCATGGGCGAAGATCGGTCTTTCCTTCCCCTTTAATGAGTACCGAGCTTGTTGGAAGATGGGAGGTCAACCGCTGGTTCAGCGCTTAGGAGATAAAGACTACAGTTGGGCGGCGGTGCGCCAACTCATTCCGCAGATGTGTGTAGCAGGTTTGATTGGTTATGCGTACGCGTGTCCCGATATGATTGGTGGTGGTCAATGGGCGGCTTTCCTCAATATCAGAGATGATGAGTTCGACCAAGCGCTTATCGTCCGTTCGGCACAAGTACACGCCCTCATGCCGATGATGCAATTTTCGGTTGCCCCGTGGCGAATCCTGTCGAAGGAGAACTTGGCTATCGTACAGCGCATGGCGAAACTGCATGAGGCTTTCGGACCGTATATCATGCAGTACGCGCACAAAGCCTCGCAAACAGGCGAACCCATCGTTCGTTGCATGGAATACCAGTTCCCGCATCAGGGATTTGAGGCATGCAAAGACCAGTTCATGTTAGGCGACAAATACCTCGTAGCGCCGGTAGTGGATAACCGTTTGGAACGTGAGGTTCGATTGCCGAAAGGTACATGGCGCGACGACAACGGCAAGAAATACAAAGGCGGTAAGACCTACAAGATCAACGTGCCGTTGGAGAGACTGCCGTATTTTGAGAAAATCCGCTAAAACTACTAGAGGCACTAGATGGTCTAGATGGTCTATAGGTACTAGATAGTCTAGATTTTCCAGATATACTAGATAACTATAAAACATACTAATATGAAAAACAAACTTTGGTTACTTTTTATCCTCATTACCATCGTCACATGGGGTATTTGGGGAGCGTTCTCGGATTTGCAAATGGACAGTGACGGCATTCCAGAGACAGTGGTGTATATCCTTTGGGCAGCGTCGATGATACCTTGTGCTATCGTAGCGCTGATTATCAACAAGGGTAAGTTTATGTTCGACTGGAAATCGGCTCTCTTGGGCTGCACAGTCGGTCTGTTAGGAGCAGGCGGTCAGTTGGTGCTCTTCAAGGCGCTCGCTATCGGTCCGGCGTATATCATCTTCCCCTTCATCTCCATGTCACCGGTGATTGTGATTACGCTGGCTGCGCTCTTCCTCAAGGAGAAAGCGAACCGCTGGCAGATAGCCGGTATCATCGTTGCGCTCGCAGCTATCCTCTTACTCTCCATCCAATCGGGCGGTGACAATGGTCCTGTCAGCGGTTGGTTATGGATTGTATTGGCGGTATTGGTGCTTTTCGCGTGGGGTATTCAGGGATTCTTTATGAAGTTTGCCAATAACTCGATGGACGCGGAGTCGATCTTCATCTGGATGGCTCTCTCGGCTGTTGTATTGGCGCCGGTGGCTTATTACATGAGCGGCGACGCAGCATCGTTCTTCGCGGGCACGGATGTGACAGCCAAGAGCCTCAAGTGTTTCGGGATCCAGTCTCTCAACTCGATAGGTGCCCTGACGTTGGTCTATGCCTATCGTCATGGTAAGGCGGTCATTGTTTCGCCGATGGAGGGACTGTCCCCGATGGTGACCGTACTGTTGTCGTTGATTATTTTGAGTGTTATCCCGACCCCCTTACAGATAGCCGGTATCTGCTGCGCGGCATTCGCTATGTACGCGTTGTCGAAATAATTACTACTATGAAAAAAATATTAGGAATGATTGTATTGCTGGCTTGCTTCGTTTCGTGCCACGCGGCGCCGAGGTTGGTGTATAACGGCGATACGCTGGAGTGGAACAACTCCTGGAGAAAAGAACAATGCGGCACCTTGGATATTAAAGAGAATATCAAAGAGGTGTCCGGAATTGCTTGTTCACGCGTTACACCGGGGTATATCTGGATGCAGAGTGACGACTATGAAGATCACATTGTTGCTACCGATGAGAAAGGTGAACAACGCTACTTTACCGTCAATTTTACGAAGTCCATCCGTGGCGATTGGGAAGATATGAGCGGCGGTGTGTATAATGATGTGAACTATTTGTTCATCGGCGCGTTTGGGGATAACGATGAGTCATGGGGCGATTACTCTATCGTCTATTTTGAGGAGCCCGCCATCGACACGGAAAACCCTCAGATAACCGTCGAACCGAAAAATATCCGCTTCGTCTATCCTGACGGCAAAAAGCATAACTGCGAGGCGCTGATGTACGACAACCGCGAAAACATGATATATATCGTCACCAAGGTCTATTATGATGTGTGCCAAGTATTCCGAATGCCGTTCCGCCTCGATTATGGTACAGAGAAACAGACCTTGGAGTATATCTGTGATCTGGGAGTTCGTTCCGATTTAGGTTATAGCGAGAAGAATCAGCCGTACAAAGGTTTCCACTTGGTTACCGCAGCGGATATCTCTCCGGACGGTAAGTATATCCTCATCAAGAATCATAATAATATTGTCGCCACTTATTGCTGGGTGCTCTATTGGGTACGTCAGGACGGGGAGAGTGTGGCAGACGCCGTCCAGCGCCAACCCCAGCCTATCAGGGCGTATAATACCTATGAGTGGCAAGGCGAAGCGATCTGTTGGCTCGATGATGACACTTTCTACACCACCTCCGACGCCGACGACGGTAATCCTCCTATTTTCAAGTTTACCCGCAAATGGGGTGAAGACATCGATGAAGTACCAAGTGACGGAGGACTAAGCACAAAGGCTAACCAGTTGGTTCTGATAGACAATACCCTATATGTGCGCACACAGGAGGCGCTCTACACCCTTGACGGCAAAATAGCTCTTAGCCGTTAGCTGTTAGCCGTTAGCCCCCAAAAGCCGACAGCCAAAAGTAAACGACTAAAGTAAAAAAAGCGCAAGAAGTGCGCTTTTTTTTGCATATGTCGTATTTTTTTTGTACCTTTGCGGCCGAAAAGCATAGATAGAAATTTAGAAAGCGTTTGTGGAATGATTATCAATAACTCAAAAATAGAAAACCCTGTTCTGCGTATGGTGGGCGAAGAGGCCGACCGACTTGGGCTTGATTGCTACGTTATCGGCGGTTGGGTACGCGATTTATTTCTTCACCGTGAGAGCACCGACATTGACGTAGTGTGCGTTCATCGTGAAGGAGACGAACGGTCTCATATCGGTATTCTGCTGGCGGAATCGGTGGGCAAGCGTTTGGGCAGAGGAGCACACCTTTCCGTTTTCAAGACGTACGGCACAGCACAGGTGAAAAAGGGCGAATTGGAGTTGGAGTTCGTAGGAGCGCGAAGAGAGAGTTACACCCGTGACAGCCGTAATCCTATCGTGGAGGACGGCACGCTGCATGAGGACCAGAACCGTCGAGATTTCACTATCAATGCGATGGCTATCTGTCTGAACCATGCGCGTTACGGAGAGTTGCTGGACCCGTTCGACGGAACCGGCGACTTGGAGCGCTGTATCATCCGCACTCCGTTGAATCCGGACATCACTTTTTCCGACGACCCGCTCCGCATGATGAGAGCCGTGCGTTTTGCAACCCAACTGGGGTTCAATCTGGAAGGTGACACTTTTGATGCTATCGTACGTAACCGCGAACGGATTCGTATCATTACTCGCGAACGTATATCCGAGGAACTGAACAAGATCATGCTCTCTCGAAGACCGTCGGAGGGATGGATATTGTTGGATAAGACAGGACTTCTGCCGCTTATCTTCCCTGAGTTAGCAGCGCTCAAAGGCGTAGAGACAATAGACGGTCGCGGACACAAAGATGTCTTCTTTCACACGCTCAAGGTGCTGGACAACATCGCCGAACTACAGAAAGCCCCCATCACCCATCACCCATCACCAATAGACCCACTGGGTCTCTGGCTGCGCTGGGCGGCGTTGCTGCACGATATAGGCAAACCGAAGAGCAAGTCCTGGGACCCACAAGCCGGATGGACCTTCCGCAACCATAATTATATAGGAGCGAAAATGGTGCCGAAGATTTTTGCGAAGCTGAAACTACCGCTCAACGACAAGATGGACTACGTAAGAAAGATGGTGGATCTGCATATGCGCCCCATCAATCTCATTGAGGAGACCGTGACGGACTCTGCCGTACGACGTCTTCTGTTTGAAGCCGGAGACGACATAGAGGACCTTATGCTCCTCTGCGATGCGGACATCACCAGCCGTAATGAAGAGAAGAAAGCACGGTTCCATCACAACTACCAGTTGGTGCGACAGAAAATGGTGGAACTGGAAGAACGAGACCGTATCCGCAATTTCCAGCCGCCGGTCAAAGGGGATGAGATTATGGAAATCCTGCATTTAGAACCCTGTTCGACGGTAGGCGAACTCAAATCCGCCATCAAGGACGCTATCCTGGACGGAGTCATCCCCAATGAGTACGAACCGGCAAGAGCATATTTGCTCCAACTGGCACACGAACGAGGTTTATGTTAAGCACCCTATGAATTACACAATTTTATATTCCAAAACAATGATTAATAACATCAACCATTTCGGAACGATCAATTTCTACGAAAACAATCACTCCGACCACTCACGCACCGAATCATCCAAACAGGTGGAGGATATCGAACCGCTTTCAGTCCAAATTTAAACTTGCTCCTAACGATTTTTGTAAAGCACGAGCGACAAAATAGACGCAGAATTTTGGAACTCCTCGCAGAGATTTAGCACTCCTTTTACGGGGTGCTTTTTTTATACCTACCTTTGTGGCGGATTTGAGTTGTTGCAACGTCGCAACACATAAAGATCCGTGCATATGAAACATACTAAAAAAGAACCACTATCGCGACCATACATGGTCGATACGCTCAAGGGAGGGAGGAGAGCGAGGGAGGGAGGAGGAGCGCAAGGTAGGGATGGGAGAGGGAACGAGGGAGGGGCTTTTTTATCGACCATATATGGTCGATACGCTCTAGGGAGAGGGAACGAGGGGGGAGGGGGCGAGCGCTCAATCAATCACCTCCCCAACTACAAAAAAGAAAAAGAAAAGAACCAAAAGAAAAATAAAAAACTATTCAGCTCTCTCTCCCCCCCACACTATTATAGTATACTCCGTTACACTACGTATACTACACTAGTTCCCCAAACACGATCCTCTTAAACGCCAGCTAAATGACAGGAGAAGATGAAAAGCGAGAAAATGGTCTCCGCTAAGTACAAACCCTCTGCCAAGTACGGCGTCTATACCCTCAAAGAGGCACGGTTGTTCGAAATGACCGACATCAAACCACTGAATTATTAAGAGAGTCCGGATCTCTCGGATTACACGGATTTTTTTAGTCAAAAAAAATGAGACATTTTAGGCAGAATGAAAGCAGGTTAAAAGGTCGTTAAAAGGTCGTTAAAAGGTCGTTCCTCTCTCGTTGGATATTTGGAACATTTTTGGGGGATTTTTTGGATCATTTTGGGGGATTTTGGACGAACTAAAAAATTGTCTTTAATTGTCTTTAATGGTTGACTACTAAAAGAAAAAATAATTTATTGAACGGCGAATTAAATGAATTAAACGAAAATAACAGCCAATAGCTAAGAGCCAAGAGCCAAGAGCTAAGAGCTAACGGCTAAGAGCTAAAAGCCAAAAGCAAAAGTTTTAAAAAAAAGCACACATTTTGCGATTTTTTCTTGCATATATGCAAAAAAAATTGTACCTTTGCAGCCGAAATGAGAAAAGGAATGACCAATGGAAACAAACGACAAATACACCGCCTCCCCGGAGCGTTATGCCGAGATGGCAAAGGTATATAACCGTTGCGGCAAGAGCGGCGTATTGTTGCCGAAAGTGAGTCTGGGCATGTGGCATAACTTCGGAGGACATGACCCCTACGAGCGCAGCCGTTCCATCACCCATTACGCTTTTGATCACGGCATTACCCATTTTGACCTCGCCAATAACTACGGTCCTCCCTACGGCAGTGCCGAAGAGACGATGGGTCGTCTCATGGAGCAGGATTTTGCGCCGTACCGTGACGAATTATTCATTTCCACCAAAGCCGGCTATGATATGTGGGGCGGTCCATACGGCGAATGGGGAAGTCGCAAATATCTGCTGTCAAGCCTTGACCAGTCTCTTCGTCGCATGAAGTTGGATTACGTGGATTTGTTTTACTCTCACCGTTTCGACCCCTGTACACCGATAGAGGAGACCCTTCAGGCTCTTGTGGACATTGTTCGTCAGGGCAAAGCTCTCTACGTCGGCATATCCAATTGGCCGTTGGCACCCCTCCAATCCGCCGCACAATATCTTCGCGAACGGGACGTACCGTTACTCATCTATCAGGGTCGTCTCAACCTGCTGGATCGTGAACCGATAGAGGATGGGATCCTTGATTTCTGCGCGGCACAAGGTATTGGTTTCATTGCCTATTCGCCCCTTGCGCAAGGTTTGCTGACAGAGCGTTATCTGGATGGTATCCCGTCTGACAGCCGCATGTCGAAAGAACATTTTCTCAAATCCGAACGCCGCACGCCTCAGTTGCTCGATTACCTGCATGAGTTACAGTCACAAGGCGTGGCACACGGTCATTCGATAGCGCAGGAAGCCCTCTCATGGATATTGTCTCAACGTGGCGTAACGTCGGTCCTGGTAGGCGCAAGCAGCGTGGAGCAACTAAAAAACAATCTGGAAGTAATAAGCTGAACACAGTAACATGGCAGAAGAACAAGAGAACCCTTTGACATCGGTCGATTACGGCGACGAGAACATTATCCACCTCGACGACATGGAGCATATCCGTCGCCGTCCGGGTATGTATATAGGTAAGTTGGGCGACGGTAGTCACTCCGATGACGGAATCTACGTGCTGATCAAAGAAAGCATTGACAACTCGATAGACGAGTTCCGTATGGGTGAAGGCAAAGTCATTGAGGTTGATGTCAAAGAGGGTCGCGTACGTGTTCGTGACTACGGACGCGGTATTCCTTTGGGCAAACTGGTGGAAGTGGTCAGCGTACTGAATACCGGCGGCAAGTACGACAGCAAAGCCTTCAAAAAATCCGTCGGTCTGAACGGAGTCGGCACCAAAGCCGTGAATGCGCTGTCCAGTTTCTTCGCGGTAGAGTCCTATCGTGAGGGCAAGACCCGTCGTGCCGAGTTCGCACAAGGCAAGCTGACCTCCGACACCGGTATCCTCGATTACAATGGTCCCGAAAAACGCGGTACGATCATCGAGTTCGTGCCGGATGACAGCAAAGGATTATTTGAGAACTACCGTTTCCGCGACGACTATATCGAGGAACTGTTGCGTAACTACGCCTATCTCAACACCGGTCTCACACTCGTCTATAACGGGAAGAAATACCATTCGAAAAACGGACTGCTTGATCTGCTGACGGAGACCATGACCGTCAATCCCCTCTACCCGATCATCCATATCATCGGCGAAGATATCGAGATAGCCCTTACGCACACGGACCAAAACGGAGATGAGTATTTCTCTTTCGTCAATGGTCAGCACACGATACAAGGAGGAACTCACCAAACGGCATACCGCGAGGCTATCGGACGTACTATCAAGGAGTTTTTCAATAAGAATCAGGAACTGGCTGACATCCGTAACGGAGTCGTAGGCGCGATTGCTATCAACGTAGAGGAGCCCGTCTTCGAGAGTCAGACCAAAGTGAAACTCGGCTCCAAAGATATGTCCCCAACAGGTGGTGTCAGTGTCAACAAGTTCGTCAATGATTTCGTCAAGACACAGTTGGACAACTACCTGCACAAGCACCCCGAAATAACGGAGATCATGCTCCAAAAGATTCAGGACTCGGAGAAAGAGCGCAAAGCGATAGCTGCTGTGAGTAAGGAGGCACGCGAGCGTACGAAAAAGAACCTGGTCAACAACCCCAAACTACGAGACTGCCAGATTCACCTGAACGATGCCAAACCCGTTAAGTCTTCAAAGGAGGCGGACGACGATTTGCGTTTGGAGAGTTGTATCTTCATCACCGAGGGTCTGTCTGCCTCGGGTTCAATCACCAAGAGTCGCGACGTACGGACACAAGCGGTGTTCTCACTACGCGGCAAACCCCTTAATTGTTTTGGATTGACGAAAAAGGTAGTCTATGAGAATGAGGAATTCAACTGTCTCCAATCCGCGCTTAATATAGAAGACGGTCTTGACGAGTTGCGTTACAACAAAGTCATCATCGCTACCGATGCCGATGTCGATGGAATGCACATCCGTCTTTTGATGCTCACGTTCTTCCTGCAGTTCTTCCCAGACCTGGTCAAGAAGGGACACGTCTATATTCTCCAGACGCCCCTTTTCCGCGTCAAGGATAAGAACCAGACCATTTACTGTTATTCCGAGGAAGAGCGCCAAAAAGCAATGGTAAAGATCAAGACACCGGAGATCACCCGTTTCAAAGGTTTAGGCGAGATTTCCCCGGACGAGTTCAAAGGCTTCATCGGAGCCGGTATCCGTCTGGACCAAGTGACGTTGCGCAAAGAGGACGCAGTGAATGAACTACTTGCCTATTATATGGGTAAGAACACCACGGAACGCCAACAGTTCATTATTGACAATCTCGTCGTTGAGGAAGACCGCGTGGAGGACTTCGAGGAATAAAGGTTTTTCTTTATACATATGACATTCGACAAATATGTTACCTCTTATTCTATTCATCGTACTGGTTCTTGTGGTTGTTGTTCTCTATGAGATACGCGAACGCCAACATCCAACCGCCAAGAGCCAAGAGCCAAGAGCCAAGAGCCAAGAGCCAATAGCCAATAGCCAACGTCCTGAAGGCTGTTGCGGTGAGCATTTAGTCTGCGAACGCGAGACACTGTTGCAAACCAACGCCCGGATTGAGTATTACGACGACGAGGAACTGGATGCCCTCTCCGGTATATCCCCGGAAGATTACACTTCCGCGCAACACGATGCCATCCGGGAAGTCTTTGACACGCTGCGTGAGTCCGATGTTCCGGGTTGGTGCCGATCCCTTCAACTCAGAAATATAACGCTCCCACCCGATATTCGGGAAGATGCGCTAATGATTGTCCGTGAGAGACGGGCACATACTAACGCATGAAACACAGAGTCTGTCTCGCAATACTACCTTCCGCAGCGTTGTTAATGCATGTGAGTCGTTCCGCATGATGACGGTACCTTGAGTTAGTAATCCGAACGCTTTTTGTGTGGCGCTCACCCGAAGGACTGTTTGTTCCACATATGCTTCCTTCGTCTCGACGGATGTTGTGTCTTTGTAGATATAGACACTATAGGCGTTCGTACTATCCGCCTTCACCTCCATCTCACAGCGCTGTATCGTTGCTTCATATGTATTAACGCCATATGCATATATTCTTACCGACGAGCGCACGGAGCAGTCGGACATGTGCAAAGTGGCTGTTTTACCGACAAAGAAACCACACGACGAAGCGTTCAGCAAAGTATCAGAAGTGTTGCTCACTTCTATCTGCACATGGTCTAACGTCAACTGTCCCTTGTAGCATGGAACGGCATATATACATCCGTCATAGGTACGCGTACACCATATACGCCCACCCGTACGAGAAGAAAAAATATGCAAATACAGCGAGTCGGCACTTAACGACAAGAGAGACGTCCCTGTTAAGGTGTCTCCTATCGAGTAACCGTTCAAATCCAATGTCAGATTGGTCCTTAAATATTGTGTGGCCGTTAAATCGACCACTCGAAGCCGTCTTTGGTGTCTTTGATCTGGAAGCCGAGAGAGGTCAGTTCGTTGCGGATCTTGTCGGAGGTTGCCCAGTCCTTGTTCTGCTTCGCCTGCAGACGGATACCGAGCAAGAGGTCGATGGCACCGTGGAAAGCGGAAAGCTTATTGGATATTTGAGATTTGTCATTTGACATTTCCTCATCGCCTAAACGCAGACCCAAGATATCGATAGCGAAGGTCTTCCATATCTCTTTCAGTTCGTTGAGGTCCGTTTCGGAGATCGTTGCCTTGCCGTCATGA
>ONQO01000025.1 GCA_900319995.1 uncultured Bacteroidales bacterium | reverse complement strand
CAAAATGCACGATGATTTTTATGGTCATCAATTAAATACAATTATCAACAATTTAACATAAAGAAAGGAAAAGAAAAATGGCAACATTTACAACATCAGCCGCCATTGATGATTTAACCGGCAAATTGAGTAAGAGTGATCGCATAACGATGCGACAGAAGAAATTCCGTTTACCGAACGGAAAAGTTATTAAATACGGTCCGAAAGAGGCATTTGCGCGAGACAAGCGGGATTACAAACGCTCTCCGCGAACAGTCGCGGAAGCAGCGCAGAACAGCAAATGGCAGGCGGTTTGTCAGGAAGCGTCGCGAATAGAGCACAATCCGGAGCATCCTCGTTATGCGGAACTGCAGGAGCGGTGGCTCAGGCAGGCGAATGGTCATGGAGATCCTGTGACGGGCAAACGGATCATTGCGCAGTTCGGCAACTTTGTCCGGGCGGTATTGAACAAGGAGTAGAATTGAGCGACTGCGGTCGCTCTTTTGGTGTAGGCAAAAATGTCTGCTGAAATGAGGCGGAATGGCAATTTTTACACAAAAGTGTCAAAATTTACGCACTTTGAGCTTGCAAAATAAAAATTTGTACGATTTGAGAGTCGAATTGTTCGATTTGAGAATGCTGTTTGGAAAAAAAGCAGTACTTTTGTGCGCTCTTTTGAAAATATAACGCATATGAAAAAGGTATTTTTGCTTTGTTCACTGCTCGTAAGTATGTCGCTTTTCGCTATAGAGGGCGCACTAAATGGTCGGTTTACCATCAATGCGAATGGTGATCAAGTAATTTTCTCGCAAGGTAACTTGCAGTATCAAGCCAGTACACAAACTTGGCGTTTTGCAGAACATCAGTATGACTTTGTAGGTGATTCCGTAGAAGGCAATGTTTACGTTGGAGGTGTAAAGTGTAACAATGCCCTTATTTCGGATGACTATAGCGGCTGGATAGACCTCTTCGGATGGGGGACAGGCAACAATCCAACGCTCAGAACAACAAATATAAACGACTATTCCACATTTACCGAGTGGGGTTCCAATGCTATTTCTAATGGAGGAAATACGGAAAACTTTTGGAAAACATTAACGCAGGATGAGTGGTATTATATCTTCTTTGAGCGAGAAAATGCCAGCCTTCGCAAAGGTTCCGGATATATAGACGGCACACCCGCTTTGATAGTTCTTCCTGATAACTGGGTTCAACCGGAAGGGATTAGTGTTTACGTCAGCACATACGAATCGTTTCAGCACATTGTTGGAGACTTTAAGAATACATTTACTGCAGCTGAATGGAGCGTTCTGGAAGCTAATGGTGCCATCTGCTTACCTTTCGCAGGTAATCGGGATGGAGACGGATCTATTCATATGACCTTTATTAACTACAATGTTTATGGTTGGCCCGAGTATAGGAATGGGGAATACTGGACTCCTATAGATCTTGGAGCCAGTGATGAAAGTGCATATATAATTTGTTTCAGACAGGTATTACAGAATCTGTGGGTAATAGATGAGAAATATAAGGGTTTAGCTGTGCGTCTTGCGAGGGTGGCAAACAACACGTCAGAGTTAGCAGAAGTTGTGGAGGAAGCGAACTACCTCTACAATGATATATTAGAACTGGCACAACTATTCGACAATGACTCTATATTGATGAGCGCAGCGGAATGGTTCTTGCCTCTCATTCAGGAGGCGGATAGTATCGCGAATGATCCCGTAGCACCACAAGAAGTTGTCGATTCGCTCACCTCCAAACTAACGCAGCTTATGGATCAAGTATACTTATATTACCATGCGTATGAAACCTATTGCTATTTGATGCAAGAAGGTGTCGAAGAGATCGCAGTTACTTATTTGGCGGCGATTCTGCCTGTTTTAGATGATTTATTGAATGAAAACCTGACGAAGGAGGAGTATGATGCAATTTATGCAACGATAATTAGCGCCTATGACGCTGCTATGTATGCTTACGAGCATTTAGCCATTGAGAACACCTGTGATGAAAACGATCACAACAAAAAAGTTCTCCATAACGGCATTCTCACCATTGAGCGTAACGGGCGCACCTTCAATGCCCTCGGCACAGAAATAAAATAAACAAAACTGACACATATTATGAAGAAAATTCTATTTTTCGCCATCGCGCTCATCGTTAGCGTAATGAGCGTAAACGCAAAAACACAAGTGGATGGTATCTGGTACATCCTCGATGAGGAGAATGCCACAGCCACGGTAACCTACGGAGAAGAAGATGGCACCTATGCCGGCCGTCTCATCATTCCGGAGTATATCGAGTGGTCCGATAGTCAAGCGGAGCCGATTAAGTATCCTATTACCGCTATCGGTGATAGTGCCTTCAAGAACTGCCCGAACTTGACCGGTATAACCATTCCGGGTTCGGTAGAAAACATAGGCTCGGCTATTACCATCGGCTCCGACTACATCGCAGAAGTGAAGTTCGAAGACAGTTCAACACCTATCGCTATGTCCGAGAGTTCGTTCATCGGTGCTACCCCTTATTCCTGCACCTATCTCTACCTCGGTCGTAATGTGGCGGATAACGGCGGTGTACCGCCTTTCCATACTTGGAGCGAAGTGCAGAATGTAGTTATTGGCGAATTAGTGACCGAACTGCCCCTCGCGTTCTGTCCCTACTGCCGCAACTTGCAGTCCGTACAGATCAATACGGCTTCCTTGCTGGAACCCGGTCCGCGCACCTTCGCTTTCCTCGACGAGGACAGACCTCAACCGGACGCTTCGCAGATCAACCTCTACGTTCCCGAAGGTCTTGAAAGCACCTATCAGGCACATACGTTCTGGGGACGTTTCAACATCCAGGAGATGGATCAGATGAAGCAATACGGTATTCAGTTTTCTTCCAACTACGTTGATTTCTATCAGAATGGTCTGTACTACCAGGTTTGGCAGGACCAAAACAATCCCGACCATAAATACCTCGCTGTTGTGATTCCGCAGGTATGGTACCTTAACCCCGATGGCACCTATGTCAGCCAGTGGAGTTCCGAGTTCCCGTACAAACAGTCCTCTGTCAACATCCCCGATTCCGTCACCTTCTACCATTGGTACGATGGTCGTACAGACCGTTATTCCGGCAGACAGGAAAGTGGTGTATATCAACCGCTTACATACAGCGTAGAGGCCATCGGCGACTATTGTTTCCGCGGTGCTTCGAACCTCACGGATCTCCATATCCCCAATACCGTTAAGTTCATTGGCACGGAGGCGTTCGAATACACGGACAAACTGCACTATCTCACCATTCCGAACAGCGTAACGAAAGTAGGATGGCTCGCTTTTGCCCGTACGGGACTCAAAGAGATCGTTATCCCCGCTTCGTCTTCGAACTGGATAGAGAGCGATGCCGCTTTCCAAGACAATGAGAACCTCGTCAAGGTGACATTTGCGAAAGGAACCACGGCTATTCAGGACCGTATTTTCTTCGGTTGTACGGCACTGCGCACCATCATCATCCCCGATGAGGTTGAATATATCGGTCCGGGTGCTTTCGCGGGTTGCGAAGCCTTGACGGAAATCCACCTACCGGCATCGTTGCAAGTATTGAACAACCGTCTGTTCCGTGGATGCCCGCTCCGTTCACTGGAGATTCCGGCAGGGGTCATTGAGATTGAAGGATCGGCTTTGTTAGGAACCAATATCGCTAAACTGACCGTCAACCCTGCCAACACCGTGTTCGACAGCCGTGACAACTGCAACGCCATCATCCGTACTGCCGACAACACCCTCGTAGCTGCAACCGACGGTGCCTTTATTCCGGCTACCGTGGATTCTATTGAGCAAGAGTCGTTTAACGAACTGTATGGTATCCGTTCGATCACTCTGCCGGCTAACCTCAAACATGTATCCCAATACGGTTTCATGAATCTGGAGAACCTTACGCTCATCACCTCGCTTATCGAGAATCCTGCCGGCGTACTCGAACAAGACGCGTTCGAAAACTGGTACGGTAACACCTACCAAACAGTTACCCTCTATATCCCTGCCGGTACGCTCGCTGCCTACCGCGCTGATGAGCAATGGAACCGCTTCCAAAACATTGTCGAGATGACACCGGAGACCAAACCCGCAGAGGTAACTGACATCCAGCCGCTCGCAGAAGAAGGAACGATCTCTGTAGCTAACCTCCCGGCTGAAACCGACCTCACCAATGCCATTGTGGACAACCTCTATTTTACGTGTGACACCCTCAACGGTGACCATTATGACGCTACCGAACAAGCTATCGTCCTCAATACCGTGGTCGATGAAGTGATGCTCAGTAATATCCTCGCGAACCCCGATAACAGCGATATTATCCGCAATAACTTCAGCGGTATGATCGTTGAACTGCCGGCGGGTCAAGGTACCATCTCTATCACCGTTAAGACCGAAGGCGACCATAAGCTCGCTGTGCTCATTAATGGCGACCTGCAAGACTTTGAGCAACTCGTCAAAGGTGTTGTAGAGGCTCCCTATACCCTTGAAACCGCTGCGCGTGCCTATATCTACGGATTCATTCCTGAACCGCCGCTTGCCGCTCCGACCAAGCATATGCCGCGTCACGCGAAAGCGGATTGGATAGTGGATGAAGAAGGTGGTTCTACCGGTTCCGTTTCGATTTACGGTATCAGTTGGAAAGTGGACGTAACCGATGCGCTTGACGAAATCTGCCAAGAGCCTACAGCAAAGAGTCAAAAACTCATCAAGGACGGTCAGTTCTTTATCCTTCGTGACGGCAAGACCTTCAATGCGCAAGGAGCGGAAGTGAAGTGATAATTGACAAGTGATAGTTGATAATTGACAATTGATAGTTGATAATTGAAAGAAATATGAAAAAGACATTGTTTTTTGCTTTCGCACTTGTAGCAAGTGCAATTGCATTCACGGCTTGTGACAAAAACAACCCCGGTGGTCCGGGCAATTATGATGCCAAAGACTATGCCGGAACCAAATGGCGTATCGACTCCTGCCTGGAGAACGGTACTGCGGTTCACGGTCCGCACTTCTTTATTGACGTCAAGACCGACAAAGAGGTTATCCTCAACGGCTATGACACTACTACTTACGCCATCACTGGTGACGTTATGACCATTCATCCCGATGCCGAGGAACCCTGGGAAGTGAAAATTCTCAAAGCAACCAAAGACTACGCCGAACTGCAGGCACAATTTGGCACACTCTATCTCTCCCGTATCCCCGAAATGGAAGGCGCGAAACTGACTCCATCCATGCAGAATATCTGCGGTCAATGGAAATGGGATTGGTACTACACGGAAATCTATCATTGGGTTTACGATTGGGAGAAATGGTACACCGACTACACCATCGGTACAACCGCAGGTGTGGAGACTTGGGAGTTCCGTGCAGACGGCAAACTCATTCAGACCAATACCATGGACGCTATGTGGGAGTCCAAACCGAGAGTTCTTTGGTGGGCTTTCAGCGAAAGTTCCAAACAGATTGCTTGGGGCTATGAAGAAACACGTCCGGAAGAGATTCCCGATAGTTACTGGATGTCTGTCGAACTCACCGACCACGTGATGCACTTTAAGAAATACGAGCCCTCCCAACACGACGAAGGTTACCAAGACCACCGCTGGTATTTCTCCAGATAATATGATGAACTATTTTAACTTTTTTGACGAACATATGAAAAAGACATTATTTTTTGCATTGGTGCTTGTAGCAAGTGCAATTGCATTTACCGCTTGTAAAGACAACGGTAACTCCCCTGAGAGCCAGAATGTTGACCCGAAAAACGTAACCGTGAAAGATCTCATCGGAGAATGGCGTGTGGACAGTACCTATTTCAACAATGAAATAGACCGTGACGGACGTTATGCGATTAATGTAACTGACAAGTACATTCTCAAACGCGGTTTTGACACTATTCCGTACAAGTTGGAGAAAGGTGTAATAACTGTTCAGTTAGAGGACTACGACTGGCAGACGGGCGTCGTAACGCGACGCGAGGCTCATTTGGAAATTCTCAGTTTTGACAAGGGTCTCAAGCGTGCTTCTTTCAAAGAAGTAGATGCCAAGGACTATGAAGGTAATGACGGGGTAAAAATGATATACGTGCGTGATTACCCTCAGCCGACCGGAAAAGATTTGGCAATCAGCGAGTCTAATGTTAAGGGCGACTGGCTAATAGAGTATGAGGAATATCGCGACGGAAACGATCCACTCCGCAAAGAAGTAAGCCCGCATTGGATTTTCCAAATATACGGAGACAATCATTTCTTCATCGATTTGTTGGCAGTAGATCCGCATAACTTTCTGGACAGTTATCCGCATCCAGGTTTCTGGTGGTATAAGGACGGTATGATAGCTTCCATGAGTTCGAATAAGGACTTTAGCGATATCAAGGAATCAGAAATCAGCGGCGGCTGGTGGAAAGTGGAGAAACTGACAGAGAACTTTATGATTCTCCATAACACATGGGCGACAGGCGAGAGTTACAAATATCTCAGCCGCATAAATTTGCCGGATGAGATTAAAAAACAATAAACCAAAAGACGGGTACTTTCGCAAGCACCCGCCTCCCAACCAATTTTCATGAGAGTTTTTCTTGAATCAGGAAAAACTCTTTTTTTTGTTTTGAAGTTTCTAACTTCTTTTACTCTCCTGATTATTTCTTGCAGTTGCCCTCGCAGTTGATGCATTTGTAGCAAATGCCCGCCAAAGCAGCGCCAACGAGCGGAGCAACGATGAAGAGCCAGAGTTGCGGTAGAGCCAATGTGTTCTCCGAGAAGATAGCCTGCGAGATCGAACGAGCCGGGTTAACCGAAGTGTTGGTCAAAGGAATAGAGATCAAGTGGATGAGGGTCAGGGTCAGACCGATAGCGAGGCCGCCGAAAGCGCCGTTAGCGTGCTTGCTGTCCGTAACACCGAGGATGACCATGAGGAAGACAAAGGTCAGCACAGCCTCAATGGCAAAAGCACCCCATACATTTGCATTCAAGTAACCAGGAGCACCACCAAAGAAGTCATCGCCGTAGCCGTTAGCGGCAAACGTTCCGATCTCCATGCCTGCAGACTTAGCGATACCGAAGAGGATAGCTGCCGCAACGATAGCGCCGAGAATTTGTGCGCACCAGTAGCAGAGCATCTCTTTGGCGCTCATTCGTCCGTTGACAAAAACACCGAAGCTGACAGCGGGGTTGAGATGTGCGCCGCTGATATGACCGATGCCGTACGCAGCCGCAACGATGGTCAGACCAAAAGCCAAAGCAACACCCAGGAATCCAACAGAACCTCCTGCGAAGATAGCGGTACCACAACCGCCCAAAACCAATACTGCTGTTCCGAAGAACTCGGCAGCCAATTTGTTACATAATTTCATACTATCATAATTTTAATGGTTGATAAATTTGATTTGTGAGCGCAAAATTACAAAATTATTTTGATATATCCAAATTTTTTTGTACCTTTGCAGCGGTTTTTGAAAATAATGATACAAAAATATGAAAAATTTCGTTGAAGAACTGCGTTGGCGAGGCATGTTGCAGGATATTATGCCAGGAACTGAAGAACAACTGATGAAAGAAGTGACGACTGCTTATGTGGGTATAGACCCGACGGCGGACAGTTTGCATATAGGACACTTGTGCGGCATAATGATGCTTCGTCATTTGCAAGCATGCGGTCATAAACCTATCGCTTTGTTAGGCGGAGCGACAGGTATGATAGGTGACCCGAGTGGCAAGAGTGCCGAGCGTAATCTGTTGACTGAGGAGACTCTGCGTCACAATGTACAATGTATCCGTGAACAGTTGGAGCATTTCTTGGATTTTAACTCGAATGAGCCGAATGCCGCCGAATTGGTGAATAACTACGACTGGATGAAAGATTACACCTTTTTAGATTTCGCGCGTAATATAGGCAAACTCATTACCGTCAATTATATGATGGCGAAAGATAGTGTAAAGAAGCGTTTTAACGGCGAGTTCAGTCAAGGTATGTCTTTTACGGAGTTTACATATCAATTGCTGCAAGGCTATGATTTCGTGTATTTGAACGAGCATAAGAACTGCAAGTTGCAAATGGGCGGTTCAGACCAATGGGGCAACATTACTACCGGAACTGAACTGATTAAGAAGATTACGGGAAACGAGGCATACGCGTTAACTTGTCCTCTAATAACGAAAGCGGACGGTGGTAAGTTCGGCAAGACCGAAAGCGGTAATGTATGGCTTAGCCGCAAATATACAAGTCCGTATAAGTTCTTCCAGTTCTGGATGAATGTGAGTGACGATGATGCCAAGCGTTATATCAAAATCTTCACGAGTCTTACGCGTGAGGAGATAGAGTCGCTAATCAAAGAGCACGATGAGGCGCCCCATTTGCGCGTGCTACAGAAACGTCTTGCGAAAGAGGTAACCTGCATGGTGCACAGCGAAGAAGATTACAACAAAGCCATCGAGGCGACCAATATTCTCTTTGGAAATACCACCCATGAGACACTAAGTGCCTTGAGTGAGGAGCGGTTTATGGAAATCTTCGGCGAAAATGTAGAGAGTTATGAGATACCGCTGGAGGATTTGAAGGCGGGAATTGGCCCGCTGGATCTGCTGGCAGAGCGCACGAACATCTTCCCCTCCAAAGGTGAGGCGCGCAAGATGATTCAGGCGAATGGTTTCTCTCTCAACAAAGAGAAACTTACTGATCCTGCTACACCTTTGACAGATTCCCATCTTCTCAACGGCAAGTATCTTCTTTTCCAAAAAGGCAAAAAGAACTATTATCTGGTAGTAGCCAAATAAACAACATTCCCGTGTAATCTTTGACTTACAATAGAAACAACCGGAAAACTTAAGTAAATAATCATCAAAACCAAAAGACAGATATGAAGAAAATTTTTACTATTGTGCTGATTTGTTTGTCAGCGAGTGCTTATGCACTACAAGTATCAGACTCCCTCATTATCAGTTCGTCTGACAATGTGGTAAATATGTTGATGCCTGTAGCAGAATATGACAGTTGGATAGCGAACGACGGTTTTCAAACGAGTAATCAGCCGGCCGTGATTACCTCAAAATTGTACGAGTACTTTGAGGATGATTTTGACATGATCATGCTGATTACCAATGAAAAAGACCGTCCTCAGACGATTCCATATTATGGAGTCAATATGCCAATTGCCAATAGTGTCAAAGGAATCGGTCGTTCTCTTTTTGATTTTTCATCCTATTACGGATCTGAAGGCAAGCTTTTCTCTTTGATGTATTTGCCTTATTTGGATGCAATCAAGTATGGTCCGACGCTTCATGAGTTTTGCCATTGTTGGGCAAATTACGCAATCCCGACGGCGGTAAGCGGCCATTGGGGCATATGCGGCGGTAATACACCGGGTCAATTGGGCGGATTCAAGCAAAGTACCCTTCAGACTAATGTTGACGGTCTCGCCAACAAGTATGTGGTGGAGGCTTTCGGTGTTAATGCAAACGGAGGAAATGGTGTGCCCTACAACGAAATGGAATTGTATTTGATGGGCATGCTACCTATAGAATCTGTTCAGGAGTTTGATGCCTTTCCCGAAGTACCGTCGGAAACATTCCAATACTACGACGAAAGTAAAACGCTAATCAGTTTTATCGCAGACAAGCGTATTCATTATACGCAGTCTTCCATTATAGAGTCATTAGGGAAAAGAGAGCCGGATTATACGAGTTCCCAAAAAGATTTCAAGGCGCTCTTTGTTGTTTTGTCCAAAGAACCTCTCACATCGGCAGAGTGGGAAAGTTATGAGTCGGGAATAAGTTGGTTTTGCCAAACATCGGATGACGGAATCAATTGGTTGTATAATTTCTGGGAGGCAACGCGCGGAGTTGGTTCTATTGATCCATCCAACTTGAGTGCTTCGCTAAAGAAGACCCCCATCCGTCATATAGATGAAGGAATGTCAGTAGAAGTCCGTACACTTCCCTCCACCATTATCTGTTCCGAATCGTTCCGTGTGTATAATTTGTCAGGTCAGGATGTGACGGACAGAAACGGGTCTTTGCCCTATGGAATCTATATTGTGCGTACAGCTAATGGAGTGAAGAAAGTACAAGTGAAATAAGCGATAACCCCCCAAAGAACTAAAAAAATCACTATTTTTATTCATTTTTTGCCAAAAAATTTGGTCATGTCAAAAAAAAGCAGTATCTTTGCAGCCGCTTTTGACCAGATGACCCCATAAAGGCATGTTAAAAGCACCATGATTGTCCACTCGTATATCGGTATTACACCGGATTTTGGTTCCGAGAAGCGAGGTTCGACTCCTCGGTGGACAACAAAGGTTAGCCTTCCTCAAGCCCCTCTCTGAAAGGAGGGGTGTATTGTGAAAAAAGGCAAGTGTGATGGGATACGGGCAGCCTCACAAAGAAACACTACTGCCCCATATTGAGTAACACATTTAATTACAATGAAAGAATTTGCATTGGTAGGTACTCCCCGTAGCGAGTACGGCAAAAAAGCGGCAAAGGCATTCCGCGCAGAGGAATTGATTCCCTGCAACATTTATGGTTGTGGATTGAACTGCACGTTTACAGTAGCAGCAGCGGACGTTCGCAAACTGATTTACACACCTGACACTCAAATTGTAGATCTTACCGTTGGTGAGTTGAAGACTAAAGCTGTTGTAAAAGAGCTTCAGTTCCACCCGATTGACGGCAAAGCGCTTCATATTGACTTCCTTGCCGTTGACGAGAAGAAGCCGATAGTAGTAGAGATTCCTATTCAGTTGAATGGTTTGGCAGAAGGTGTAAAAGCCGGTGGTAAGCTGGTACAGGCAATGCGCAAACTCAAAGCTTGTGGTATCTACACCGCCTTCCCTGATCGCATCAATATTGATGTAACCGCACTCGGTTTGGGCAAGAAGATTGCTGTGGCAGACGTTCAGATAGAAGGTTTGAAGTTCGTTAACCCTGCCGACGCTTGTGTAGCCGAAGTGAAAGCTACGCGTCAAAGCAAGCAGGCTTAATTCAGACCGGTCTACGGGCTGATAGAATATAGACCGTTTTACTGATAGACCGTCCTTCCGGACTGATAGACTGTTTTCGGTCTATGCTCTATCAGCGAAACGGTCTATATTCTATTCGTGAAGAGGTCCAAACAAAGACACTTATGGCAAAATATTTAATAGTAGGTCTTGGTAACATAGGCGACGAGTATGCAGGGACCCGGCATAATGTCGGTTTTATGATGGTTGATGCCTTTGCCCGTTCCGTTAATGCCGAATGGGAGGACAAGCGTTATGGTTTTGTAGCTAAATGCCGAATTAAGAATGCCGAAATAGTGCTTCTCAAGCCATCGACGTACATGAATTTGAGTGGTAATGCTGTGCGTTACTGGTTACAGCAGGAAAAGATACCCGTGGAGAACATGTTGGTACTTGTGGATGACCTAAACCTGCCATTTGGTACCATCCGTATCCGCAAACAGGGTTCCAACGGAGGGCATAATGGTCTTGGTAATATACAATCTATAATAGGAACGGACGCGTACGCGCGTGTACGATTTGGCATAGGGAGTGACTTTAATCGCGGGGCACAAATCAATTTTGTGCTCGGTGAATGGACAGAGGAGGAGAAGAAATCGTTGCCCGAAAGGATAGATAAAGCTGTGGAGATCATACCGAGTTTCTGTCTCCAAGGCATAGACCGCACAATGAATCAATTTAATAATAAATAGACCGGTCCTATGGTCTATATTTTATCAATGGAAAGGTCTAATGATGGAAGTACGAGTAGATAAATATCTCTGGGCGATGCGTATATACAAGACGCGCAGTATCGCCGCTGATGCCTGTAAGAACGGGCGAATTTCAATGAATGGCGTTCAACTCAAGCCCAGCCGCACGTTTAAGATAGGCGACATGTTTAATGTGCGTAAAGGCCCCATCACTTATACCTACAAAGTGTTGCAGTTGTCGGAAAACCGTCTTGGCGCCAAATTGGTGCCCGAATACCTGCAAGATTGTACAGCTCCAGCGCAATTAGAGTTGCTTGAACTGGCTCGTCTTGCCGGACAAACAGGCCGAGACAGAGGCACAGGACGTCCAACCAAGAAAGACCGGCGTGATATAGAGGTATTCATGAGTGACAACTATTTAGACGAGATTGATTTTGAGGACGATGAGGAGTAAGAAAGATAATATAGCCGAATATATATTGTACTTGTGGCAGATGGAGGACTATTTGCGGGCATTTCCTCAAAATGCAGGAGCGACTCAGGAGTTGCATGAACTCAATGAGATGATGCACCGCGAAGGAATAATGTCTGCAGGGCATTTGCAATTGGCGTCGAATGCGCTTGGGGAGCTCGAAGAACTGCATGCTCAGTTACTGAACGAAGATGCATTTTACCGCGCAGCCATAATTCGCTTACAGCCATCTCTGAACCTGCTTAAAGCCAAGACAGACCGTCCGACTATGAGCGATTTGGAAGCATGTTTCTTGTTGCTCTATCAGATTATGCTGCTCCGTTTGCAGAATCGCGAGATATCAACGGAGACTGCAAGTGTTCAGGCACAAGTGACACAATTACTTCAATTTTTGAGTAAGACCTATCATGACAACCCAACAACGTTTTGAGCATATCCTCCATTGGTTTGAGGCAAATATGCCGGTGGCAGAGAGCGAGTTGAGTTTTTCCAATCCCTTCCAGTGTTTGGTGGCAGTCATGTTATCCGCTCAATGTACGGACAAGCGTGTGAATATGGTTACTCCGGCTCTTTTTGCCGCTTATCCATCTCCGGAAGCCTTGGCGAAAGCTACGCCAGACGAGGTGTTAGAATATGTGAAAAGCGTCAGTTATCCCCGCTCCAAAGCGTCCCATTTGGTATTGATGGCTCAAAGGTTGGTGGAAGTTTATAACGGCCAAGTACCCGATAGTATAGACGAATTGCAGACGTTACAAGGCGTAGGTCGTAAAACCGCCAATGTTGTATGTGCCGTTATATGGAACCAGCCGACGATGGCGGTTGATACGCATATTTTCCGAGTCAGCGAGCGTTTGGGATTGACGACAAACAGCAAGAACCCTCTTCAGACGGAGAAACAGCTTGTTCGTTATATTCCCGAATCCGTCATTCCCAAGGCTCACCATTGGCTTCTTCTTCACGGTCGTTATGTATGTCAAGCTCGTAAACCTCAATGCGACAATTGTGGATTGTCGTCCTATTGCAGGTACTACAATGCTCGATAGTTAAACCTCGTTAAAAGGTCGTTAAAACCTCGTTAAAAGGTTGTACCGTAATTCTAAGCCTCAAAAAAGGGGCTTTTTTGTCAACTGTAGTTTACAAAGAAACTTTTAGAGTGAAAAAAGTTTCCCAAAAACTTGTGCAATTTAAAAAAAAGCAGTACCTTTGTGCGCTTTTTTTGAAAAATGTACTTATTAGTTTAAAATTTTTCACATTGAATGACCAACGCACACATATAATCAAAACGTCCGGTGAATTATTCTTTCGACTGGGAATCCGTAGTGTGTCCATAGACGATATTTGCCGCGAATTAGGCATATCGAAGAAGACGTTTTACGTTTATTTTGCGAGCAAAGATGAATTGGTAGCGCAGTTGTTGGAATCCAACAACCAATACATGGCTCAAAAGTTGGAAGAGTTGCTTGAGCTTCATGATTTCCGCAAATTAGTCAAGTTGTTCCTTAAGCGCCAAGAAGCGGAAAAGAATGATGTCCGTCGTGTGCCCCAACTGGTGTATGACCTCAAGAAATACTATCCTCGTCAGTTTTCAGATTTTCAAATTCGTTGTTTTGAGACCCAGAAAACGTATATCATGCGTTATTTGGAATTAGGAGTATCAGAAGGTCTTGTGCGCTCGAATCTTGATATAGAGATGACGGCCGTGCTTTTTGCGAAGATTCACGGCGATGCAATTCGTGATTTTGAACTCATAGAAGCTCATAATCATACTATGCATCAACTTGCTCATACGGCGATGGACATATTCGTCCGCGGCATTTTGAGTGAAGAAGGGATGAAGATTTATGAGAATTAGAATAAAAAAATATATAATGAAAAGAATTTTGTTTTTTGTAACCGCGCTTGTGGTAAGCGCGACTATGTTAGCGGAAGATCATGTTATGTCAGCGACCAAAGGCGGCTCCAATCGCACTATGAAAGCAGATAGTCCGTTGGCTCTCAGTCTAAAGGAAGCCCAGGAGTATGCGGTCAATCAGAACCGCAGTTTGAAAAATGCGTCTTTGGCTGTTCAGGAGGCGTATGCAGCCCGTTGGCAGACGATAGCATCCATGCTACCACAAGTGGATGGTTCCTATTCGTATAGCAACTATTTAGGTTATAGTGCGACCTTGGGCATGATGGGAAGCGAAATGAAGATTAACATGCCTAACGTAGGAGCGTTAGGTCTTACCGCATCCGTAGGAATCAACGGTCAGGGTATAGTAGGAGCACTTCTCAACAACATAGCGATTGATATGATGAAGATTTCGTTGGAGAAGTCTGAAACAGAATTGCGCGGGAGTGTGATGGGCAGTTATGTCTCAGTACTTGCCTTACAAAGTATATCCTCTCTTTTGGATTCGAGTTTGGTCAATATACAGGAGTTGGAGTCTATCACCCAAAATGCAGTCAACGCCGGTGCCGCCGAACAAACGTCAGCAGACCAAATACGTGTACGTGTTAATACGCTCAAGAATTCCATTAATGCTCAGAAACGTACTATTGAGTTGGCTACCAATAGTCTCAAAGTGCTGTTGGACGTGCCAGTAGAAACAGAGTTGGTTCTGACGGAGAAACTGGAGACGGTGTTGTCGCCCGACCGCGTACTGGCCCTGCTTGCGGAGAATTTCTCCATTGAGAACAACCTCAATTACCAACTATTACAGAAGCAATTAGAGTTGGCAAAGACAAACGTTCATATGGCAGGTTGGGCATATGGTCCAACTGTCAGTCTTGCGTACAACTACACGAACCAGCAGTACTACGGTGAGGGAGGAATGCGTATGACGCCTCCGAACGTGATTCAAGTGTCCGTTAGGATGCCTCTCTGGTCATCCGGCAAGCGAGCAGCAGGTGTGGTAGAGAAGAAAATAGCTTATGAGGAAGCGAAAAATACGCTTTCGGAAACAAGCGATAATCTCTCAATCCAGTATCGTCAGTTGTGTTTCAACCTGACTAACGCATATGAGACCTACATGAACGAAAAAGAAAATATAGAGGTATCACAGCGCGTGTTCGCGTCCGCTACGAACAAGTACAAATACGGAGCAAGCAGTAACATGGAGTTGACCAATGCCTCGAATGATCTGATTAATGCGCAATCGAGTTATGTTCAAGCAATGCTATCGCTTGTCAATGCGCAAGTGGAATTGGAGGAGTTTCTGAATAATAAATAGACGAAAGCAAAAAAGCAAAATATATGAAAAAGATTTTTATTTATTCTATGGCCGTACTGACGCTTATCTCATGCGGCAAGAAGGAAAGCGTGACAAGTGAGGAAAAAGAGCGCGTTGAACAGGTGCGCACTACTATTCTTCAGCCTCGTGAGATTGAACGTGAGATATCCGTTTCGACGAACTTGCAGGGTTATTTGACTCAAAACGTTGCTCCCTCTCTTCAAGGCAAGATAGAGCACATTTACTGCGAAGTAGGAGACCATAAATCCGCAGGGTCGGATCTTGTGCGAATGGATCAGACACAGTACAAGACAACCAAAATCAGTCTTGCTAACCTTGAGATCGAGAAGAACCGTATAGAGATGCTTCTCAAGACAGGATCGGCTACCCAGCAACAGTTGGATCAAATAACGACGCAATATAACTCCACTAAAGAGCAGTTGGAGTTTCTGCAAACCAATACTTATGTTAAGGCGCCTTTCAGCGGTGTTATATCCGCCAAGAATTACGAGGACGGTGAGCTCTATGCCGGTCAACCGATTGTGATACTGACGCAGATAGACAAACTGAAAGCATTGGTGGCTATACCGGAAACGTATTTCCCGAAGTTCAAGTCAGGAATGAAACTCTCCCTGACCTCGGAGATCTACCCGGATCAGACTTTCCCGGCAACCGTTGAGATTGTCTATCCGACCATTGACCCTGCCTCTCATACTTTCCAGTGCAAAATCGTAATCCCCAACTCCAAGAACCTCCTTCGTCCGGGTATGTACGTGACGACGACTATCGGTCTGGGCAAAGCCAATGCCCTCGTCATCCCCTATCAGGCGGTGGAGAAACTTGTTGGTGCCAACGACCGTTATGTCTTTATTGTGGAGAACGGATGTGCCAAACGGGTCTCTGTCACTCTCGGCCAGCGTTTTGACCAGGATATTGAGATTATTGCACCGGAGATAGTTCCCGGAGTAGAAGTGGTCACAACCGGCCAGCACAAACTCGTTGATGGCGTCAAAGTAAATGTAGTGGAATAATCCCGTAATTACGTAATACTGAAAAATTATGGCAATATATAAAACCGCGATTGAAAAACCGGTGACTACCGCCCTGATTTTTGTGGCGGTAATTGTCATCGGTATATACAGTTTCCTTCGCCTGCCGATTGACCAGTTCCCGGAGATGGACCCGCCGTATATCACGGTCATGACCACCTATCCGGGTGCCTCGGCTTCCGAGATGGAGACTAACGTGACGAAGATCATGGAGAACGCCCTGACCTCCGTCGATCACCTCAAACACATCACTTCGCAGAGTAAGGATAATATCTCGATGGTCGAATTGGAGTTGGAGTGGGGGGCTAACATGGACGAGGCAGTTAACGACGTGCGTTCGTTTGTCGATATGGCGGCGAACAACCTGCCGGACAACTGCGCCAAGCCGGTTATCTTCAAGCTCTCCACATCCTCCATGCCTATCTGCCAGTACTCCATTACGGCGGACGAAACCTACGCGGGTCTGGACAAGATTCTGAATGATGAAGTGGTACCGCAGTTGAACCATATTGACGGTATCGGTAATATCTCCCTTTCGGGTGCGCCGGACCGCTATGTCTATGTCAATATCGACCAGCAGAAACTGGACGCTTATGGTATCACGCTGGAGCAGGTGGGACAAGTCGTTACGGCGAACAACCTCAACCTCTCTTCGGGTACGATTAAGATGCCGCAGGAGCAGTACCAGATGCAGGTGCGTTCGGAGTACATCGAGTCCTCGGAGATAGAGAATCTCATGGTAGCCATGACGCCGCAGGGCCAGCAGGTCTTCATCCGCGACATCGCTACTGTCAAGGATACGATTAAGGATCTCTCGCTGGACGAGAAGACCAACGGTCGTGAAGCCGTGCGTCTCGTTATCGCCAAGCAGACCGGTGCCAACACTGTGCAGGTTTGTAAGGACGTGCGTGCCGAACTGGCGAAGATACAGAAACAGCTCCCGACGGACGTCAAGATTGAGAAGATCTACGACTCCTCGGAGAACATCCAGAACTCTATCAACTCCCTTGAAGAGTCTGTGCTCTACGCCCTCTTGTTCGTGGTGCTCGTGGTGCTCTTCTTCCTCGGCAAATGGCGTGCTACCATCATCATCGGTATCACCATTCCTATCGCCCTGATTGTGGCGTTTATCTACCTCGGTTTGGCGGATTCGTCGCTTAACATTATTTCCCTCTGTTCGCTCACCATCGCTATTGGTATGGTGGTGGACGATGCGATCGTGGTCTTGGAGAATATCACTCGTCACGTGGAGCGCGGCGAGGACCCGCACGAGGCGGCAATTTATGCGACGAATGAGGTGTGGATCTCCGTCATCGCTACTACGCTCGTGCTCGTAGTGGTATTCGTGCCGCTGACGATGTTGAACGGTATGGCGGGAATCATGTTCCACGAGCTCGGATGGATAGTGACGGTAGTCTGCTGTACCTCTACCCTCGTGGCTATCTCGCTGACTCCTATGCTCTGCTCCAAACTGCTGAAAGCCAAGAAAGTGCATGTGGATGAGAACGGCAATCTCGTGGATGACGAGGCAGGCAAGAAAGGCTGGTACGAGCGTACGGTGGTACACATGCTTGATGTTATTGATGAGTACTACGCTAAGTCGCTGGGTTGGTGTCTGCGTCACAAAGCGCTCACTTTCCTTATCCTCATCGCGTTCTTCGCCGCTTCTCTGATTCCTGTCTTCATGGGCAAGATCGGTACGGACTTCATGCAGGAGCAGGATAATGGTCGTCTGTCCGTGACCGTCAAGCTGCAACGTGGTACGCGTATCGAGGAGACCCTCAAGACCGCCCGCAAGTTGGAAGCACGCTTCGTGGAACTCGTGCCGGAGATTCAGTTGATCAACACCTCCGCCGGTTCCAACGACGATGCCTCTATCGCTGCCCTCTTCTCATCGACGATGAACAACAAGATTCAGATGACTGTACGTCTGCCTAAGAAATGGGAGCGCGACCGCGACATCTGGACAATCGCCGAGATTCTCCGTCAGGAGATGGCGAAATATCCGGAGATTAACGAATACCAGTGTGCTGTTTCATCCGGCGGTCCCGGCGGCGAAATCACAGTCGATTTGGAGATTTACGGCTATGATTTCGACCGCACCTCTCAGATGGCGGAGCAATGCCGTCAGCTCATCTCGCAACTCCCCGGAGCCCGCGATGTGAACATCAGCCGCGAGGATGACCGCCCGGATATCAAAATCACCGTGGATAAAGAGAAAGCATCCCGTCTGGGACTTTCCTCTGCAACGATCTCTACCTACTTGCGTAACCGCGTGGCAGGTATGGCGTGCGGCTATCTCAAGGACGACGGCTCGGAGTACGACATCGTGGTACGCCTCATGGAGGAAGACCGCAACTCGATTTCCGACATCCTCAACCTCTCTATCCCGACTGCCACGGGTAAGACCGTCAAACTGTCCGAGGTAGCTACTGTCGGCGAATACTGGGCACCGCCTACCATCGAGCGTAAGGCGCGTCAGCGTATTGTCACCGTCAAGGCTACGCCGTACAACACCACCCTTGGCGAACTTGCGAAAGCGATTGAGACGGAGGTCATCCCGCAACTCGACATCCCGGTAGGTTACTCCACCCATATCGGCGGTGACTATGAGACGCAGCAGGATACTTTCCAGGATATGGGATTGCTTATGGCGCTCATCGTCCTGCTCGTTTATATCGTAATGGCTTCGCAGTTTGAGTCCCTCCGTATGCCAGCCATCATTATGTTCACCGTGCCGTTTGCCATCTCGGGTGTCATCATTGCCCTATGGCTTACAGGTCGTTCGCTGGATATGATTGGTGCCCTTGGTCTCGTCCTCCTCGTTGGTATTGTGGTGAAGAATGGTATCGTGCTTGTGGACTATATCAACCTTATGCGTGAGCGCGGTTATGAACTCAATACTGCAATCCAGATGTCCGGTCGTAGCCGTATTCGTCCTGTGTTGATGACGGCTTTCACTACCATCCTCGGCATGGTACCGATGGCTGTTTCTTCCGGCGAAGGTGCCGAGATGTGGCAACCGCTCGGTATAGTCGTTATCGGCGGTCTGACTGTCAGCACCTTCCTAACGCTTTATCTGGTTCCCGTTCTCTATGGCTCAATGACCAAACATGGGGACCGCGACAAGCAGGAAGCTCTTCGCAAGAAATTCATCTTCATGGATATTAAAGTAAAGAAAGGAGACGAGAAATGAAAAGCGTAATGATTGTATTTAATCAGGCCAATACCGGTCGCGTAGAATATATGTTAGACGTATTAGGAATCAGAGGCTTTACGTTCTTTGAGCAAGTCCAAGGTCGTGGTACGAACGGCGGTGAGCCTCGTCGCGGCACGCACGCTTGGCCGGAAATGAACTCTTGTGTCATTACCGTTGTAGAAGACGAGCAAGTGAATCCTTTGCTGGAGTCTGTTAAGAAACTCGATATGCGTAACGAGGAAGTAGGAGTCCGCGCCTTTGTCTGGAACATAGAAAATGCGGTTTGAGAAAAGCATAGCCCACGCAGTAAAATGCGTCGGTAGAGGCTTAAAAACCAACCGGAAGTATCCAAAATCAAGAAAAAACGTCCTTTTGGGCGTTTTTTCTTGCGTATTTGCAGATTTTTTTGTATCTTTGCAGCCGAAACAGAAAATACTATGAAACGGGTATTATTTATTCTTTTGTGTGTTACGGGGTTGTGCCTATCTGTCAGAGCGGAGGTTTATACCCCGGAGACCGTTCCTAATCCCAAATTCAAGGGGCAGGATTACTATGTAGTTAACCCCGATGGTATTCTTGAGCCGGAGACAGAAGAGGCGCTTAACGAGCATATCTCCAAACTCTATGAAAATACAGAAGTGGAAGTAGCGGTAGTAGTGATAGACCAATTCGATGATGACCATTATACCGACTACAGTTTTGCGCATGAACTGTTTAACCTGTGGGGAATAGGCAATGCCGAAAAGAATACGGGCATATTGCTGTTTCTTGCACGTGAGTACCGCGGCATCCAAATTATTCTGGGTGACGGCATGTCAGCCGTCATGCCCCCAGGAATGAGCGGCGAGATATTAGATAATAATATCGACTATCTTGCGGAAAACAATTTTGACCGCGGCATATGGTATGTATATATGGATATAGAGAACTTCCTAATGGAAGATGCCAACCGTACGAAACTGATGTGCGGATGGGTTCCTGAGGATACAGAGGACGAGGATATACTTGCCGGCTATTTGGCAATAGGTTTGGTGTTGATGGTTATATTAGCCTATCTGTTTTATAGGAGGTCTCAAACTCAACCGGGGCAGCGCAAGGAGGAAGTTAAAAAGCAGACAGAGACGGTGCGTTCGTGTACCGGATGTCTAGTGTTCATCTTCCCGATACCGATGCTGTTTGTGTGGCTTTATTTCCGTTATGTCAATAAACATACTAAAACGCTACCACTCCAGTGCAAGAAATGCGGGCATGACATGGACTTGCTTCCGATAGAGGCCAAGCGCCGCCTACTTACCAAGAACGAACAGTTCGAGGAAAAAATAGGAGCGTGTGACTATGATTTGTGGATGTGTCCCGTCTGCGGAGAAAAAGAGTCCAAGATGTACAAAGGAAAAGAATTTTATAATTATGATAAATGCCCGACCTGCGGAACAATAGCCATGCAGACCACCAATCATACGGTGATAAAACAGCCAACGTATTACGAGTGCGGTTCGCAGCTCAATACAATGGTGTGCAAATGCTGCGGCTACAAAATAGACAAGACAATAAGTCTTCCCAAGAAAGAACGTGCCTCATCGAGTTACAGCAGTTCTTCATCGTCCAGCAGGAGTTATGGCGGATCAAGTCGTTCTTCCGGTTCTTGGGGTGGAGGACATTCGTCCGGTGGTGGCGCCGGAAGACGTTTCTGACGCACATAGTTAAACATCGCACAAAAGCAACGAATAATCTATTATATAACCTTTTTAAACAATAAGTATTATGAAGAAAAGTAATTTGTCTACCATCATCGTTGTCGCCGTTATAGGCCTGATAGCGATTTTCTGCTGGTCAACGTACAACAAACTGATTACGGCAGAGCAAAATGTACAAACCGCATGGTCTGGTGTCGAGAATCACTACCAGATGCGTTTGCAACTCATTCCGGGTCTCGTTAATACAGTCAAGGGTCTCGCCAAACAAGAGAAAGAGACTTATATTGGTATCGCTGAGGCACGAACTCAGCCTATAGAGGTAGCGGCTCAAAACGCTCAACAGGCCTCGCAGGGAATTAGCCCCAAAGGACCGACTGCTGACCAGATGGCGGCTTATCAAGCGGCACAGAACGAGTTGATGCGTTCTATCAATGTGGTAGTGGAGAGATATCCAGAATTGAAAATGGACAAGGCGTTTACTCGTTTGATGGACGAATTGTCGAGCGTCAATCATGAAATTCGTAATGCCCGTACTATTTTCAACCAAATGACTAATACGTACAACACGACCCTTCTCCGTTTCCCTGCGAATATTATCGGCTCGTTGTTCGGATTTCAGGAGAAGCCCTATTTCGCTGCAGACGAAGGCGCAGAGAAAGCTCCGGACGTAAATTTCGACTTCTAATAATGTAAAGCAAAATATAGTGCTATGAAACTCTCCGTGGCGCAGTCTCCAAACCGGCTACCTCCCAACAGGCGCAGCCGCAACAAGAGAACAAACAAAAAGTTAATCCAACCTCCGGCAAGATTTACTATGTCTCCAAACAAGGTGCAGCACGCGGAGCGGACGCTCTTTCTCCCCAAACAGCAAAGAAAGATATTCAGGCAGTATTGGACATCATTAAAGAGAACAATGAGAACGGAGCGGTAGTTCGTATCAGCGAAGGTAACTACCTTGGCAAAGCCAATGCCGGTTACATCGAGGTTTCGAATTTCATTACGCTCGAAGGCGGCTGGAATGAGTCGTTCACCGAGCGTGACCCGCTTAAATACATCACGCGTATCGAGCCGACGGAAGAGCAGCGTGGTACCAATGGTAGCAAAGGTATGATTCATATCAGCAATCTGGACGATGTAATGGCGAAAGCGCCGAAAGGCACCCTCATCATTGACGGTATCATGCTGAACATGGGTCTGGAGAACTTCTATATGCCCAACGACCCGACCGATGAGCGTTTCGGATGTCCGTCCAAAGCATTTGAGACAGGTCTGATGCAGGGAATACCGCCGCAGGTGGAGCACAAACTCCTCTGGTCGCAAGGCGGCATCGCCGGAAACGTCATCATTCGTAACTGCCTCTTCCTCAACGGAAACAACTACGGAATCCTGATGACTTCCCGTTGCGGCGAAGTGGAAATTTACAACAACGTCTTCCTTTCCAACCGTTACAGTAGTTGCTGTGTATTGGGCGGCGACAAGAACGGCGAGGCTTCGCATGTCAATTTCCACCATAACACGGTTGCTTTCTCCTGGTGCCGCGACAAGTACATGGAGGACATGGGTTACGGTTTCGAGTATCGTACCTGCGTCAATGCCGACGTGCATCACAACCTGTTCATCGGCAACAACTACGCCGCTGTTTCGCGTACGCACCTCCTCTCCGGACCGGATGCGAAGATTGAAGCAAAACGCGTGACGAACCTCTACGACAACTATTTCTTCCTCAATGCAGCGGACCTCCAACTGCCTTCCAGCGGTGGCGGCAAATGGACGAACATCAAGTGTACGGACATTGAGGACATGGTGGACGAGAAGACCATGCCGCGCGCGGAGAACAACAAGTTCCTTGATGCCAATGATCCGGCACTGGATGCTTTCGACCAGGACTATATCAAGGCTTTTGCAGACCTGAAAATCATCTCCAGCAGCCAGAGCTTTGACCGCAATTCTGCCGGCAACCGGTTCAACCAGGCTACGGGGCAGAACATGCAAGGCACAGAGACACGCCGCGTGTCGATGTACGGCAACCGCTATAATTTCGACAAAGCGCTGAAATTGTTCGGAGCTAAAGCCGGTTACGGAGCACAAAAATAAAGACCATGTCGGTTAGTATCCAACATATTAGTAAATCGTTCGGCACCCAACAGGTGCTGAACGATGTATGTTTGGATATTCCTTCCGGTCAAATAGTCGGATTGTTAGGTCCCAATGGTGCCGGCAAGTCAACGCTGATGAAGATTCTTATTGGTTTATGGAGCGCTGACAAAGGAACAGTTCAGGCGCCAGACCGTATAGGCTATCTGCCGGAGAACAACCCCCTCTATGATGAGATGTACGTAGTTGAATATCTACGTTTTATGGCTGGTTTGACTTCAAAAGCCAAACGGGTAAACGACCAAATGGTGAATGATCTCATAGAACGAGTCGGGCTTACAGCTGAGAGGCATAAGCATATACGTGACTTGAGCAAGGGATACCGCCAACGAGTCGGATTGGCGCAGGCTATGTTAGGCAATCCGGAACTGCTGATTTTGGACGAACCTACCACAGGTCTCGACCCTAACCAATTAGTGGAGATTCGAAGTCTCATTCGGGACGTGGCGACAAATTGTCAACAGACAACAGGCAACGGTCAAAGACCAACGATCATTCTCTCTACCCATATCATGCAAGAAGTGCACGAAATGTGCGACCGCGTAGTTATCCTAAATCACGGGCAAATAAAAGCCAATGAGTTAATCGGTAATATCCACGATTTGGAGGAGTTGTTCCACCAAATGACTAAATGACATAGTAAATGCTTAGATGGTAAATGATTTTGATATACGACAACAGATGTCCGAAAAGGAGCAGGATAACGCTTTGAGACCCTTGTGCTTTGCTGATTTTGCAGGACAGAGTAAGGTGACATCTAACCTGAAGATTTTTGTGGAAGCAGCCAAACTGCGTCATGAGAGTCTTGATCATGTGTTGCTATTCGGTCCTCCGGGACTAGGGAAAACGACCCTCAGTAACATAATCGCTAATGAATTGGGCGTTGGTTTCAAAGTGACTTCCGGTCCTGTACTTGACAAGCCAGGTGATCTTGCCGGCTTACTTACTTCGTTAGAGCCCAATGATGTTCTATTTATTGATGAGATCCACCGTCTGAGTCCTGTCGTGGAGGAGTATCTTTACTCAGCTATGGAGGACTATCGAATTGATATCATGATAGACAAAGGTCCATCCGCGCGAACGATACAAATCGACCTCAATCGGTTCACCCTAATAGGCGCAACAACCCGGTCAGGCCTGCTTACTTCACCTCTCCGTGCACGATTTGGCATCAACTGCCATCTTGAGTATTACGATGCGGATATCCTTGCAGGAATCGTCAAACGCTCTGCGCGTCTACTTAAGGTGGAGATAGAAGAGAAAGCGGCGGTGGAGATAGCCAGACGTAGCCGTGGCACACCCCGTATTGCTAACGCGCTTCTCAGACGAGTAAGGGACTTTGCCCAAGTGAAAGGCGACGGACGGATAGACCTTGAAATCGCGCAATATGCGCTCGAAGCACTCAATATTGATACGTTCGGACTCGATCAGATAGACAACAAACTGCTGACCACAATTATTGATAAGTTCCGTGGAGGTCCTGTCGGTCTCAATACCATCGCTACAGCGATGGGCGAAGATGCCGGAACTATCGAAGATGTTTATGAACCTTACCTTATCAAAGAAGGATTCATCAAACGGACGCCTCGCGGACGCGAAGCGACGCTTCTTGCCTATCAGCATCTCGGAAAAACCCCTCTTAGTGCTGACGGACAACAGAGTATATTTTAAAAATAAATTGTATCAAATTAGTTGCCGTGTGTTCGCAGTAAGGTTAGGCTACTTTACCTCCTTATTGTGTCGGTAAAGGGTTGGTAAAAGGTAGGTAGAAGGTAGGTAGAAGGTAGGGGATGACTAACTTATGTCTAACTTATCATTAACTAATCTCTAACGGTTGTCAGCATAAAACCTCGTAATAGTCTCGTAATAGTCTTGTGATATTATTGTGGCAGTTTTGTGGTCGTTTTTTGCGTGTGCATATCGAAAAAGCAATTACTTTCCCTGCACATGTAAAATACTGCCAAAATGGCAGGAAAGTGCCATGTGGCATGTTATTTGAGATAGTTAAAAATGGATAATTATATACGAATATGAGTAAGAAAGAAAGAATAGAAAAACAAGAAAAAAGTCAAGAGTCCACAGTTCAAAACGAAGAGACTCAGGAACGCCAAGAGATGCCGGAAACGGAGAAGGATGAAACGGAGGAGTTGAAAGCGCGTATAGCAGACCTTGAGGACAAGAACTTGCGTATGATGGCAGAGTTTGATAACTACCGCCGTCGGACGAATAAGGAGAAATTGGAGCTCATGGCAACCGCAGGCGAACGCATCTTCACGGAGATGTTGCCGCTAATAGACGATTTCGAGCGCGCAGTCAGCGCAATGGAAAAGACAGATGATATTGATTCTGTGCGTGAAGGAATTCGTCTTATTCAGCAAAAATTCCTTGCCTTCCTTGCTAAGAACGATGTTCACGTTATCGAGACCGCAAGCGCGGATTTCAATACAGACGAACACGAAGCCGTAACGACGTTTGCCGCAGGCGAGGAGAATAAAGGTAAAGTAATAGATTGTACACAAAAAGGTTACAAACTTGGCGATAAAGTTATACGATTCGCCAAAGTGGTAGTAGGAGAGTGAAATTATGGCAGAGAAGCGAGATTACTATGAAGTGTTAGGTGTTGACAAGAATGCCAGCGCAGAAGAAATAAAAAAAGCTTACCGCAAGAAAGCTATCCAATATCACCCTGACAAAAATCCAGGGGATAAGGAAGCCGAAGAGAAATTCAAAGAGGCGGCAGAGGCGTATGAGGTTCTTTCCGATCCTCAGAAACGTCAGCGTTATGACCAATTCGGCATGGCGGGCATGCAAGGCTCCGGAGGATTCGGTGGTGGAGGTATGTCAATGGAAGATATCTTTACACACTTCGGCGACATCTTCCAAGGCGCAGGATTCGATCTTGGCGACATAGGAGAGATGTTCATGGGCGGTCGCGGCGGAGGTCGTGGACAGCGAGTAAGACGCGGAAGCGACATGCGTGTGAAAGTGCATTTGACTCTGGAAGAGATAGCCAAAGGCTGCGAGAAGAAAATCAAAGTGCGCAAATTGGTTCAATGCAAGGACTGTAATGGCAGCGGAAGTGCCGACGGACGTACCGACACATGTCCTACTTGTAAAGGTTCGGGGCGCGTCGTCCGCCAGCAACGCGGTATTTTTGGAATGATGCAGGTTCAAAGCGAATGCGAAAACTGCGGCGGCGAAGGAACGGTTATCCGAAATAAATGTACGAAATGTGGAGGCCAAGGTGTGCTGCGTGACGAAGAGATCATCACAATCACTATTCCTGCCGGAGTGTCCGGAGGCATGCAACTGACGGTTCCAGGCAAAGGAAACGCAGCTCCACGAGGAGGCGTTAACGGAGACTTGCTCGTGCTTATTGAAGAAGAGGAACATAAAGATTTTATTCGTCAAGAAAGCGATTTGGTATATAATTTATTGCTTGATATGCCGACTGCTGTTCTTGGAGGACAAGTGCAGATTCCGACCCTCAGCGGTGACGTAAAAATAACCATTACTCCGGGGACACAACCCGGCAAGGTGCTTCGTATGAGAGGCAAAGGTCTTCCGCGTATAGACCAATACGGGCGGAACTATGGAACAGGTGATTTGCTGATTAATGTAGGTGTATATATACCTGAACGACTGAATAAAGACGAGCGACAACTCATAGAACAGTTGCAGAACAGTCCAAACATAGCACCTGGTTCAGCGGATAAGAAGAACTTCTTCAGGAACCTGTTCGGAATATGATTATATGATTAAGAGGAAACATGAAAAGGAAAATCTCATTGAGTAACCGGTTGTCAGGATGGATGATCCTTTCATCTTTCTTCTTTCATTTTTTACCTCTATGGGCATTAGTGCCGACGGAGAGACCTAATCTGCGTGAGCCGACAGGAATAGCACCGGCTTTCTTTGGTCCGAATGCGCTCCCGATACCAGACATGTCTGACGGACAGACTTATGACCGTCTGCGCCTCGAGTTGGCAGCAGATGGTTATTTCGGTTATGATGGCAGCCGTACGGGTGATATTTTCGCGCGCGTGCAGATACCATTATTCACGAGATGGGCAAACTTGAATGTCTGGATGCCCGTTTATGAGTGGTACAGTCAAACAGATGGAATAGGCGGCGGCGCAAGCGATGTATATCTGTCCACGGACATACAAGTGCTCCATAACGAATGGTTTCATACAGGCAAAGCGAAATATATCCCCCAGATGGTATTGCGTATCGGGATTAAAACTGCCAGTGGAGAACAGTTTGAACGCAAACGCCATTTTGATAGTCCGGGCTATTTCTTTGATTTGGCTCTCGGACAGTCAATTCCGCTAAAAAGAGTAACGTTTCGTTTTGCATGTTCTGCCGGTTTCCTCTGCTGGCAGACCGATAGCGGACGTCAGAACGATGCGGTCATGTACGGCATACAAGCACAGTTGAAGCACGAGTACTTCTCATTGAAGGCAACATGGGGAGGATATGTCGGTTGGGAGCGGTATGGAGATGCACCGATGAGTATTAAGCTTCGCGCCGCCGGACATGTCAAAGGCTTAGAACCCTATGTTCAGTATCAATATGGTATTAAGGATTATCCTTTTCATCAAATACGTGTCGGGTTGGTATATAACTTGGATATCTTAAAGTCGTTAAGGCATAAAGAACAAAGGCAAAAATGAACAGACTACCAATAATATGTCTTTTATCTTTTGTCCTATGTCCTTTGTCCATAAAGGCGTTGGAAGTCAGCCGTACAGACATGAGCGGGAACGACTCTGTCCCCGCTTCATATTTTCGCCAATGGTATCACCGCTCGGATTTGATGTATTATTTGGAAGCGCTTAACGACCATGTGATAGTAGAGAATCATACAACGGGTCAATGGTGGCTTCCTGACAGACTTAATATAGCTATTTCTGGATTACCATGTATGATGAATAGATACATGATTGATGGTATGCGTGTAGATGACCGCTTTGCTCCTGGGAACACAGTTTTTGTTCCGAACATGCGACAATACGACTTGTTGATAGACACACATCAAGCTCAGTTACAATTTACGCATGACACAACGGCGCCAGATTATATTCAAGTACAGTACAATACAGGACAGGTTGGTAACGGAGAGCCAGCCCCAGGAACAGCCGCCATCATCAATATATCCCATCGAACTGCCATGCAGAGCGCGGAAACGTTCAAGCATGTATCTGCAAGGCGTCACTTGAAGGGAGCGGGTAGTTTGGATGCCGCCTATACCCTTCATGACAAAGAAGGAAACGCATACCGCCAACATCTGTTAGCGGCTTATGGACAGCGGCTTATAACGCGAGAGAACGAGCGAGGACTTATTTCAGAAGACCCCTATTATACTGCCGGTTACTACAAAATACAGGCAGACGGACTATTGCCTATGAAGCCAAACCATGCGTTCCTGCGCTTAGGTTATCGACTCAATTTCTCAGGCAAAGAAGACGGAGGTAGTGAATATTTGTACAATTGGAACGAGGTCTTTGATACGAAAAATTACACAGGACAAATATATGTTCAAAGGAAATATTTGACCACAGGTATAACATGGGCGACGAATACGGTACACCATACTAATTCAGAGTTCCGAAAAAATATCCTTGATATAGACGGAGAGAGTTTTTATCCTTGGGTGGCAGATGGTAGTACGCATGAACTGAGCTGGTCCGTTAATTATGAGCAACCGTTGCTTTCATGGCTTTCTGTACATGTGCGTTCTCATAACTCAATGTTGCATTTCCGTCCGGAAAAAGAGACATTTGTTAATCAGGTCTATTTTTGTTCTCCTATATCAACGGCAGACACGGCGCTCTACCGCTATGAATGGAAAACCAAATCCTATACTGGTGGAATATTGGAAAACACTTTTGGTCTTAATGCCGATTATACTATCTGCCGCCAGTTGGATTTGCATGCGCATATGGATTTTACATTGGACGGCATGCTATTAGGTAACCACAAGAGCAAAATTTCTCCCAACTGGCAGGCAGGAGTCAGTTTTGATTTACATCCCTGCCGCTGGTTTGAGATGGGACTGAGTTTTTCCCATGAACGCATGCCTTACAATGCTGATTATCTGCGGTATTTCTCGGATGATTATATGAATGCGGATGTGTATCTGGCAGGTACGAACATGCTTTTTGCAACCACAGGCGGCAAGTTTCACCATTACCGTAAAAACCTAATGCAGACCTCTTATTTGGAACTGCATATTCCTATCCGTTTTGTGTTCCATAGCCGCCGCGGACAACATGAGATAGTGCTACAGAATGCCTACCGCAAGTTCTTCAATGTGTGGCATACTTTCTATTCCGGCGGAGAGGAAGCAAACGGATATTATCAGAACTTTGAAAGTGTGCCGGTATTTTTGATGACCCTTGGAACTAAACAATATGAGATAGGAACCGCACCTGCTTTCGGGACGAATATATTGATGAACTCGCCGTATTATTTCTCTCAATTGACGCGTTATACCTACACTGGCAAGCATGTGACGGTAGGAATCAGTTGGCAATCAATGCAGGCCGCTGGTTACACAGGACTTGGTAACGGCGCTAATAGTAATACGGTAGGTGTATTGTCAGAGACGACTGCCAATCCGAATACGGGACATGTCGTAAATAATCCGTCCGGTCGCTTTCAAGGGGTTGGGCGTATGGATTTGGACAAAGGATACGTAGCCCGCTTCTATCTGGGCTATAATATCTGCCGATGGGTACAAGCGGGGCTGACACTCAAATGGACGGACGGAAAACCCTTCAGTTCATATTGTTATTACTATGACAAATCATCAGGACAGATGGCTCTGATACCGGAAACTTCCCGGGGGACCAATCCGACTGACGGTAATTTCGGCAGACGTCACGGAGCGGTGTATATGGTTGATCTCCATCTACAAGGCACATGGGAAGTACGGAATATAGAGATGCGGCTGAATGTGGAATGCTATAATCTATGGGATTTCTGTCATGATTTGGCAGAACTCTCTTTCGCACAAGACTGCCCGCAGGCCAGCCGTGCTTCAATTATCATGACTGTTCCAACAGGTCTTTTGCTTACGTATGCCGTAGAACTATAAATCTTCTAATCAACAAATTTTCGAATGCGCGCGTTCTTCAAATATTATCTCTTTTGGATTCTGTTCTTTGTAATACAGAAACCGCTTTTCATGCTCGCTAATTTGTCGCAGATGGGAGAATTATATTGGCAGGATTGGTTTCGCGTAATATGGCATGCGTTGCCTTTGGATATCAGTACGGCATCTTATATTACGGCAATGTTCGGCTTGCTGTTAGTAGGTTATTGTATCCGTCCTTCGCGTGTCTGGTCATATGTGGCTAACGTTTACACGGCGCTTGTACTATTGGTTGCTTTGTTGGTCTTTATTGGAGATACGGGCGTTTTTCCTTATTGGGGCTTTCATTTGGATCGCACAGTCTTTGCGTTTCTGGCTTCCCCGATAGAGGTTTTGGCGTGTGCTCAATGGTGGGTCTGGTTGTCAGCGGTGTTGCTTTGGTTGGGATCATGCACCGTATGGTTCTTACTATATCGCCGCATAGAGGGCAGAATAGAAATCCAATTACCTGCAAAAAACCGTCTTAGAGTTGCTTACACTATAGAACTTTTTCTGGTAACAGCTTTGCTTTTCCTGCCGATAAGAGGAAGCTTGACTACCTCAACTATGAATACCGGTCGCGTCTATTTTTCTGACCGACAGATGCTGAATATGGCGGCTATCAATCCGGTATTTAACCTTATGGAATCCCTCGGTGGATGTTCGTTTGATACACAGCGTTATACATACATGCCAACAGATGAGGCTCTGCAACTTGTGTCCGACCTCTTGCCGAATAAAAGTGGTGTTTATCCGTCTCTGTTGACGACACCGAGGCCAAATATCATACTGCTTATTTTAGAAAGTTTTTCCTCCAATGCAATAGAGGCAATGCCTAACATACAACGTTTAGCGGCAGAGGGTGTATTCTTCTCCGATGCATATGCGTCCAGTTACCGGACAGACAGAGGTGTAGTGGCGGTGCTGAGCGGATTCCCCGGGCAACCGACCTCGTCGCTGATGACCTCTCCTACCAAGTCTCAGCATCTACCTCAATTAGGAAGAACCTTGGCGAAGGAAGGCTATCAACTCAAATTCTGGTATGGTGGGGATGAAGATTTTACGAGTATGCGTTCGTACCTTGTCAGTGGAGGTTTTGCTGACCGCGTGAGCGACCATTCGTTCCCTGTATCGCAACGTCTTTCCAAATGGGGAGTGCATGATCATCTGTTATTCCGCCGGGCAGCGGAAGAGATTTGTGCCCGAGAGGCAGATACTTGCCATACACTGGACGTTATTCTGAGTCTCAGCAGTCACGAGCCTTTTGAAGTGCCTGCAACAAAACGTTTTGAAAACCCTTTTCTCAATTCTGTGGCATATACAGATAGCTGTCTTGGAGCATTTGTGGACTCGTTGTGTCAGTCTCCTGCATGGGAAAACACGCTCTTGGTGCTAGTTGCCGACCATGGTTATCCATATCCTGCAGGAACACAGAACTACGAGCCGCGCCGTTATTCGATTCCGATGATATGGTCAGGCGGAGCAGTCGGAAAACCCTGTGAAATAGGGAAACGGTGTTCGCAGATTGACCTTGTACCAACGCTTTTAGCGCAGATGCAGATAGACTATTCGGAATACCAGTTCGGTAAGAATGTGCTGGACTCCGCTTCCGTTCCTTTCGCATTTTATAGTTTCAATGACGGCTTTGCCTTGCTTACAGCGCAGGATAGCATCGTCATAGACGCTAAAGTTAACAAACATATCATGGGAGATAATCCGAAATGGGAAGCATACGCGCGTGCATTCGTTCAGCGCGTCATGGAGGTTATAGAAACGCTATGAAATGGTCTTTTCTGTATATAGCAAGCATATCATGCAGCAGAATAAATACAGCCCTTTCCCAATATATAAAGGTGGTTCCAAAAAAGAGAACAAGGTGAAAATCAGCATCATCACTCCCCCCCAGTAACTATGTATCCGTACACATCGCACAGCGACACACGCATACATCAGCAGTGAAAGTATAGCGGCGATGATACCTGCATGTGCCGCGTCAGCCATGAATTGGTTATGCGGAAGCATATGTACTTTCCATTGCCAGTCAGTTACCTCTCGCTGAGGGTCAATGTAGCCCACATGTGGCCAGTACAATTCGCCTGTTGTATGGCAAATTTCTATCGGGTTGAGCGCTCCTGCTCCTGCTCCCTGTAAAGGTTTGTTCTGGATATAACGCCATGTAACATCGTATAACTTCTGACGGTTATGATTCGTGTCGTACTGTGGCCATTTATCCCACGTTCCCCACAACAAGGCAACTCCGATGAGAAGAAAGACACATGCAGCGGACAATTGGAGACGTTTGGAAGGAAGCCAATAGACAATTCCAGCCATCAAAATAATGGCGGCATACACAATGCCCATTCTTGATTGTGAAAGCAGTGTCAGCATAGTCGCGCCTCCCCATAGCAGCCAACTGATATATGGTTGTATTACATGCTTTTTGCATAGTTTCATAACTCCGCAAGTGGCAGCGAAAAGAGGCAGGAGATTATACGAAGGATGGGTATAACCCCATATCCCTCCATTGAAACGGAAAATCCAGCGGTATGCATTCTCTCCGTTGATGTATGACTTGCCGAAAATTTTCCATTCCCATGGCAAAATATTGAGTTCGGCGCATGTGCATCCCCAAGATAGCAGTGACAGACCGATGAAAACCAGTCCTGCATAACCGAACGTCCGAAAGCATTGCTGTATGTCCTCTTTCGAAATACTCCATATACTTGATAGAAACGCAAAAGCAATGAGGGGCAAACTATAATCCAATAAAAACCGTGCTCCTCGAAGCGGTATGGCTGACCAAAAGAGGGAAATGGCAAACCAAAGTCCGTATAGAATAGAAATGATGAGAATTGGAGTCCATCTGAATGTCGGTCTCTTGACGATTACATACACCGCAAAGACGGTAATCAAAAGTACTGTGGCGATATACATTACGGATGGAACATGAAAAAGCGCCGTCAATTCCAGCGATACAAGTGCGACCGTCAGTTGATGCAACAATTTGTCCTTCTCCCAGTGTGTGTGGAAGAGTTGCACCAAAAACGGGATATATATGCATATACCAAATATGGTCAGTATAATGTCTAGCATCGGCGGCTCTTTAAATAACGAATTATCATTTGTGCTTTTCTCCACAAATTCAGTGGCTTATGACGCATTTGGTTCTTGTGATTCGCCATGAAATCATCAATAGCATTCAGCACTCGTTCCGAGTTATGACCATCGCGATGCGCCTCATGATATGCGGTGTATTTCTCTATAGCCTGCATCAGTCGTTCAGGATGCGTCAGCGCTTTTTCTATTGCCTCTCTTATTTCTTCCGGTGTTTGTATGTTTATCAGATACTCTCCCGGATGTGTGTTCCTAAGTGTCACAACAGGCTTATTCGTCATCAGATACTCGACGATGAGACTGCTGCTGTCACATAGCAGTACATCTGATAGCCGGAATGTCTGGATTCCTTCGTTAATCCGCAAGAACTGCACGTTTGCATGTCGTTCAGCCAGTGTCTCGTATTGCTGCACTAGTTCTTTATCTTCCATTAATAATGGGTGGAGTGTGATAATCCAATCCCAATTGCATTCCTCTGCCAGCCGCTCAATCTCTTTGGGCATAATCCACGCGGATGAAATGCCTTTGCTGAAAGTGGGCGAATATAGTATGCAGGGTCGTTTACGGACAGCTTCCGTTTCTCGCTTGGAGAAAAACGTATCTGCTTTGCACCAACCTGTCTCATACACACAGAAATACCCATTCTCTTTGGCCAACTCTGTGAAAAATGGTGTACTGCTCGGACCCTGTGTGCAGTAAATATCCCACCAACCGCGTAGCGTAAAATGATCATCAACGGCCTCTATTCGCTTGCGCATGGGATAGCCGTGAAAGACCTCTACTTTGATTCCGGGAAAGAAAGGATACACCCAGTTTCCGGGAGCGATTACGGCAAGTGGAGCAAAAGCATTCACTTCTTTCAGATTATATAGTCGTTTCTCCCCCTCTTTGCGCAAATCAGGACAACTATACTCGATCCACCATGCCGCCTCGTCGCCGCGGCGGACGATGGCTTCTGCTATTGGTCGCAGGATCGCAAACGCGTAACTATGTGATGCAAAAAGCAAATATCGTTTCATTGTATAACGCTGTTAAAATGATAGGTATATTCGCTACCGTCCAGATCTCGGTGAGTAATGTTGTCCCCTAGACCATGTCGGCGTGCAAACCGGCACCAGAAAAGTTTCCGGTATTTTGCATAGAGTGATTCGTACGATGGAATTGGTAATGCTCCTCGTTCCTGTGCATACAAACGTGCCAGTATCGCCGCTGTTTCCGGTTGCATCCAGAGACCTGCCATGTTCATTAGACCGCGTTCAACGGACACGAATCCCTTGCGCATGCGGTTGGTATCTACAAGTACGAATCCTTCTTTCGTTTGTAAGATATTCCCCGGTGTGAAATCACTCATCATCAGCCCTGCTTCATGCAACTTTGCTGCAAAACATGCAAATCGTTCAATCTCTCTGCAGATGTCTATTGTTTTGCTGTCTCCCCAGTGGTAAAGTGTTCTGCCTTCTACATATAGGCAGATATAATAACAATCGTCAATACCTGCGAGCGAATCGTTTTGAATGTATGCCACCGGTTCCGGTGAACCGAATCCCGCCTCGCGGAGCATGATGGTATTTTGCCATGCGCGGGTCCCTTTGGGCTTGCGGAAATAGCGATAAACGAACTGTTGGAACAAGTTTGGTGTTCCGTACTTCTTGATACACAGACGCACACCTTCTATCTCTGTTACATATAATTCGTTACGCCCTCGATGAATGGGCTTCCCATGGTCAATTAACTGTTCCGGATGGAGGAGTGAAGGACGCAAAAACGCATATGTGGGATTTAGAAGTATCATGCTAATTGTTTTACTATTTCTTCCGGTGCGATATCTAAGCATCGGTAATCACCGTATTTGCAGTTCTTTGAGCCGTATATAGAGCACGGACGGCAATTCATATGTCGCTGGATACAGTCGTTTTCATCTTGACCGATACCTAAAAAACCGGCTTTTGGATGAGTCGCACCCCATATGGATAAAACGCGCGTGCCGACCAGCGATGCCAGATGCATGTTCGCTGAGTCCATACTTACCATAACACGCAAACCGCGCATGATGTCTAATTCCTCACTCAAACTTTTTCGACCGGCAATGCACTCTACACCCGCATATTTCTCCGCCCACTGATCCAATACTTTCGCTTCCTCCTTACTTCCAAAAAGAACTACGTTCTCTCCTCTTTGACTTAATAATTCCACCACACGCTCCATCCGTTTCAGAGAATACATCTTTCCGCGATGCGCAGCAAAAGGAGCGATTCCTATTCCCTCTCCATAACTCCTACCGGGTATAAAAGGAACGGATATGGGTAATCCGATGCTCTGCATAACATCTGCATAGCGCTGCGAGGTATGTTTCAAGGCATTGTTGTTTATATGATGCGTGAGAAGAAATCGAGAGAAACGTCCTTTGTGAATGATGCGGACTTTTGACCCGTGCATCCTCATGACCATCCGTATATACCTTGACCGCCATACGCCGTGCATATCTGCCACCAGATCAAAGCGTCCTAAACGGGATACTATCTCATGCAATGACTGATACTTCAAATCTACGCCGTGGAATAGTACATTGCGCGGCATATTGGCAAACAAATCTGCCATATGTTTTTGTGACAGTACCGTGATTTCTATATCAAGGTACTGCTCTGCAGTGGCACGGACGACCGGTGCTAACATCGCTACGTCGCCTAATGCCGAAAAACGTATGACAAGCAAACGCTTCATTTTTTGCTATATAGAACAGGATTTAAAGTGGGATCGTTATACATCTTCATCTGCCGATAGACTTTCATGATTCGTTTCCCTGTTTGATAATCAGCTAACAACTGGCTGATTGAAATGGTCATGTCGTTCAATTGCTCTTCCAATACGGTCAGTTTTGCGGTACATTTGGCATGCTGCTCTGCGCTGACATCTTTGCGTTCCACCTGTTCCCGCATATGCCATAGTTTTACGTGCAGAATACTTAGCCTGTCAATAGCCCATGCAGGGCTCTCCGTGTTAATCCGTGCGTCCAACTGAGGCTGTACATCGCGATAACATTCCATGAAATAACTGTCTATCCGTTCTACCAAATCCGTTCTCTCTTGATTACTATGATCAATCCGGCGTTTGAGCGAGAGTGCTTCTATCGGGTTGATGGAGGGATCACGGATAATGTCCTCCAAATGCCATTGAACGGTGTCAATCCAGTTCTTCCGGTACAAATCATATTCAATTGTTCCCTCCTCATACGGATTGGGCATGGTTGCGTTCACATTGTCCGTACGGTGGTAGTCCGCCACCGCTTGTGCGAAAATTAGATTTGCTTGTTCTGTAAAACTTGCCATTATCTGTAACTTGTTAAAATTCCTTTTTTACTTATTCTTATCATGCCGCTCACTTGGTTGCCCCACTGTGTGCCGAAGTCGGCGGCCAGGCGTACTCCGAACTCTAAACCCCAGGCTTTCTCTACACGTTTGCTGACATCCAGCATCAGTGCCGTGTTTTCACTCTGCATATCATACCAGTCATTGTGGACATAATCGCCGTAATTGCGGGTATAGGTCCCCATAAGTAGGTATTGGTACCCGTAAATATCTCCTCCGACGCCGGCATGCCATGCCTGAATACGGCTGTTTCGGGTCTGTGTATAACTGTCCAGATTGTATATCGGTGAGGTAATGAGTGGTGTTCCCAAGGAGCGAAGGTAGTAATTCCACCCCTGTTGGTATATATAATTGTAATAATATGTGTCGTTTCCTGCATAGATGATGCCGTCTTGGTCATGCATAGGACCTGACTGGTCTGTCGTGCACACATATTCTATTGTCAGTGTATGGATAAACGGCCATTGGCTTTGATTGGCACTTACACCCCATCGTCCGTCTGGCAGATTATGCCCCATACCGATGAAATTGAAATTGTCTTCCAAAAAATTCTGCCAATAACACTTTACGTTCCATTGGGCTCCTTTTAGGGTCACCGCTATTTGTTGGCTGCCGGTGTGGTTTCCTGCTGCATTATGCGATTCATTGTACGAACCGCTGCCTGCCTGTGCTAAAAACACGCGTTTAAAGGTACTCAGGTTGTTCCCCAAATCATTGCCTTCGGCATCATAACCGCCCCATTGGGCTGCATGGTGCAGTTCGTAACTCACATTAACTGGCAAACACCCGCCTAACTGCATTCCTATCCATTTGTAGTGCAGTTTGGAATGGCTTACACCGATGTTATCCGTCAGCCATGCATGAACGATTCCTCCTTTCAGTTCCGCGTAGCCGAATAGTCCCGGTATTGGTGTCCATCGGTCGAAACCGATTCGCAGTGCAGGCATGGAGGGCGCATTATGGGAAAGCATCAAACTGCCGGAACCTAATGGGGTGTCCATCCCGTCCGTCACAGGCATAACGCCGGCTGCTATATCCACAATATATAAACGCACGTGCGCGTAGAACTGCCGGACGATAAAACTGCCGTAGTTTCCTAGATAAACAGGGAACGGGCCTTTCGGAATCAGGGCATCGCTGTAAGGCTGACGAGAGTGTACCATACCGATGAGATCAACCGCTGCCTCGTAATCGAACCATCTGTTCGCTCGTGTGGCAGGCTTACATACAAGGGTACGAAGTGAACCACTATACGGGCTTGCGGAAACGCTGCCTTGCTCGCCCGATTGCATCCAGAAAGCGTTGTATTTGCCGCTTCCGGCAGTAGCCGCAAAGGATACTTCGTACAAAATGCTGTCGCGGCACGTGTCCGGTTTAGCCATCGGTAATGGCCACCAATCCCATGCTTGCATGGATACGGAGCAGACAATTACTATTATGGTCGCGAATACTTTCCTCATAATCGGACACGGTATAGTTGTGCGCATGGAGTATTGCGCTTATCGTTTCCCAAACCGGTATAGAGCGTTCCGTCTATTACCCAGCTAATCATATTCTCGCGTGCGTCATCCGGTAGATGACCAAGGCGCACCCATTCGTCTTTAGCCGCTTCGTAGCGAAGTATATCATTGTAATAAATTCCAGTTGTAAGAGTTCCTCCGTAAAAACTGCCACCACACAGATAGATGTATTGTCCGTCGCTGACGGCCGTTGCATTGTGCCGTTTTCCCTTTAGCGGCGCACATTTATGCCATATAATACTGTCGTTTTTCAGTTCCGCTTTCGTCCAAAAATCGGAACTGCCGTCACGGGT
>ONQO01000104.1 GCA_900319995.1 uncultured Bacteroidales bacterium | reverse complement strand
AATCGGTATAGTTTTTATTAGATCATCTTCTCCAACAGCATCATAGTCGTAAATTTCCACATAATACGGAGGGGCTGTTAAATTGACAGGAGTAGTTAGAACTATCTCGACAGGGAAAGTAGGATCATTATAATACTCAGATGTATACAAAACGGCTCCAGAAGCATTTTTTACCTTAATATATACATCTGCAGTACCTTCCCCCACCGTGTACCAATTTGCATTCTGGATAATGCTATCAATTTTCACAGATGTAAGTTGCATGTTCCATGATGAGTTCCAATTTGTAGAGGTATTATGAATATAAGCACATCCATTTATCAGATTAACAATTTCTTCTGATAAAACAGAGTCTGCTTCTGCCTCCGTGGCGTACTGATCAGCTTTTGTATAATCAATCTGATATACATTGTCCGTTGCATCCAAAGTAATAATGCCTCGCTCGTCATCCATCAGGAAATACATTCCCTCATGCTCATAGCAAGTAATAGGTTGCGTTCCTGCATACATGGTAGTGGCGGTTCCTGCAACATCTGCATTATATACAAGCGGTACTGTTTTAATAATTTCTCCTGTTTGAGCATCAATGTAAATTTTTTTCGTATGATCGTCTGTAGTTTTTTCAAAGGCATAGCGAGTAGAAACCGTATTCCCATCTTTGACTCTGACAATTAGTGATTTTGGATGTTTAGTGGACATCATTTGTACTTTTTCAGACAATATATCCCCATTCACTGAAATCACTTTATTATCTTTAGCATGAACTAACACAACGGCATTCAACACCTTTATACCATCAATATATTGTTGATATGATTGATGTCTTATACCCAAATCATCCGTTTCGTCACGAAACATAACGAAATTAGTGTTTTCAGGCAAATCCAGCCATGCACTGAATTTGCTTTCTACTTCTGACAAATTAACATTTTCTTCCTCAACAATATGGGAAAAATGTCCTTGTGCACAGAGTTGCCCTGCCAGCCCGATAAGGGAACAGATAAAAAAGAGAAAAAATCGTTTCATTGTATATAAATTTAAATTTTTTACAAAATCACAATAATGAAATTATCCTATGACCCTAGTGCCCTAGTTCTTTTCCCAATAGATCATACCTCTTTCCGCCGCGGAGGATGTAGATCTGTCCGTCTATGAGCATTTTTACTCCCTCTTCCGGTGCAATGGCAGGGGTGAGGTTGTCTGTATCCTCTCCCAAGCCCATCGTGTATGCAACCCAAGCATTGGGAATACCGAAGCCCATCTGGTTATTCGGGTCATAACTCGGGTATAAATGTGCCGATTGGATAATCAGGTCGCGTATCTGCATCGCGTTTTTGTCCGGCAGTGCGGACCATAGGCTGGCAGCCATGCCGGCTAACAGAGGCGTAGCAAAACTGGTTCCGTTGCTGCGCTCAATCGCGTTGCTGAACGGATTGATCAGAACGGACTGCACACCTACTGCGCACACTTCCGGTTTGATACGTCCGTCCGACGAAGGACCGTAACTGGAGAAGTCGGCAGCGACGCTGTCGGTTCGTACCGCTCCGACCGTCAGAATACTATCCGCGTCGCAGGGAGCGCTGATGGTACGCCATGTGGCATCGCCTTCATTGCCGGCGGCGGCGCAGACCAACATACCTTTGCGTGCTGCAATAGTGGCTGCGCGGCTCACGCGCGTCGTTTTGCCGTCTAAATCATTCCATTTGTTCAAATCCCATATCGGGTTGTCGAATTGTGTGTAACCGCCCGAGAAGGAGAACACATTGACGCCTAATGAATCGGCTTTCTCCAGTGCCGCCACCAAATTGTCCATTTCTTTGGGGCTCTCGGTGGCGTATTCTTCGGAGCGCATCAAGTAATAATCGGCTTTTGTCGCTGCGCCGTAATAGCCGTTTTGTATGCCGCTGATGGCGCTCAGGCACTCGCTGCCGTGATCTCCTGTATTACCATAGAAATCATCGGTGTCGTCCGTGAAATCGAAATGCCCCAATTCCTGTGTCTGCCGGAAACATCCCATGGTGTTGGCATTGGTAAACCCGCCGTCGCAAACGGTCATCAGAATCCCTTGTCCTTCGTATCCTAAATCGTGCAGCGGCGTGAGGTTATAGAGCGCTAATTGTTGGTCCGTGTAGCGGACATTGATGGATGATTGGTGATGGGCGATGGGTGATTGGTGACGGCTAAGGGCTCTTTTGCGCTGGCTATAGAGGGAGCCGCTTTCGTCTCGTGTCAACTCGACGGCGGTGACGAAACTTAAACTCTCCACCTCGGCAACTTTGGCGCTATCCATCTCTACCGTGGCGCCGTTGAACCAGCGGCTCGTGTGGTGGATCTTAATGTCTCTTGCGCGCAGACTGTCCAAATAAGCGGCACATACGGGATAATCCATCTCGTCCGTCGGAATATGCCATTTGGCGCGTTGCTCTACGGCGCGTGGCGATAAAGCCGGTGCACTCTTCTCCGGCTTGTCCAAGAAGGACACAAAATAGATATATAAAATTACTAACAAATACATGATGATTTAAGATTTGACGATTTACGATTTTTTCGATGCATAAGTTGCGGCGCATAGAAGCGCAGCAACAAAAAGTGAGAAAATCTTTTTCAATTTTTTTTGTACATTAAATTAATTAAGTTAAACAATTGTATCTAGTTTTTATTCTGGCGGCACTCGGTGGTTTACCGGAAAATCCGGAAAATCCAGACCGCTACGCTCATCCAGAAGCCGATATTGTCACGGTGCCGATGTCGTGCCGACAATCCTGTGTTAATGCTGTGTTAATCCTGTGTTGGAGACAGGCGCTTCACTATAGGCGGTGTGAATGCACAGTATCCATCGTGTTAACCCACGATTGCCAAGGCGCGCAACGCAAATTCGCACACAAAGGTACTGCTTTTGTTTGGATTGAGCAAAAAAACGACCCTCCCATTTGGGATTGTGCCCAAATGAGCGGTTGTGAGAGGGGGCGTATAAAAACTCCCGCGACATTCATATGCCACGGGAGTCCGAATTACTATTACGGGTATGCATATCAAACGCTTATTTCTCTGTTCTGGCGGTACTCGGTAGGAGTGATGCCGTATTGCTGGCGGAAGAGACGGAGAAAGTTATTCGGCGTGAGACCAACTGCCTCCGCAATGTCCTTGATGGGCTTGTCCGGCTCGTTTTGCAACAGCGTACAAGCCCGCTCCAGACGGATATTATTGAGCCACTGCGGGAATGAAAGTCCGTCCGTATTAGCGGAAAGGAGGTCGTTCAACTCATGGCGCGAGATGTTCATTTGTGCGGCAAAATTCTCCCGATTCATTTGTAGGTCGGCATATAGTCGTTCGGCGAACGTCCTTTCCAATATCTGCCGATATATCTCTTTGGAGTCCTTGTTCTCCACAGAAATAAGCGTTTTTCGTTTGCGTGCGTTCAGTTCGTTAATCATCTTTACCATCGTACGGTTTTTCTCCTTTATCCGTCGTTTGGTGATGATGGAGTAGGCCGCGATAATACCGATGATAATAGTGACGAAAATGACCAATATCAAAATCACAATAATGAAATGTGTGCGTGCATGCTCGCGCTCGCGCGACAACTTTTCGTTATGGAGCTCATAGAGTGCCATCTGCTCGGCTATCTGCTGCTGTATCTGTTGATCAGCCAAATCGTGTTGCATCGAAAGAGCTCTGCGGCAGCAACCCAATGCCTCGTCATACCGTCCTTGTTGACGGGTCGCCTGCATGCGTAGGAGTAGAAAACGGATGAAATTGTAATTGAGCGTGTCGGTCAGTTGCATCGCGTCCGCCTTTTCGAACACACGCTCTGCCTCTTCCCATTCATGCAACTCAATATACATCGGCAGGATGGTAAAATCAAATGAGGGCTTCTGCGCCCAGATGGAATGTTTTGCCTGCGCCAGATACCGGTGCGCCTCTGCCGGTTTATGCAGCCCGCCGTACGCGAGCGCCATATGCGTGTACAACTGTCCGCGGCTGTAGTCCACAAACTCGGTGGTGTTGAAATTCTCTGGCAGGTCGGTACATTGTTCCGGATGCGCTTCGAAACGCGCCAACTCTGCCAGCGCCTCTTCTGCCAAAGACAGAATCTCGTCATATCGTCCTGAATCATACAGAATATGCATCAGCGATTTAACGACCGATATGTACGTCATTTCCCCTCCAAGGGTGTGAAGCACAAGTGCTTGTCTGCGGAATTCTTCCATTCGGACGATAGCACTATCTATATCTCCTTTATGTGCCATGGAGAGGGTGATGTAACTTGCCATTTGGACGGCATCGTCCTCAAAACCCAGTTTGAGAGCCAGTTCATAAGCCTGAGTCGCGTATTGCAAGACATTCAGATCATTGCTCTCCGCATGGGCTATGATGGCAAGCAGTGTGTAAATCTGCTCATGCAGCAAGTCCTCGTTCTCCACGTCATCCCGCGTCAACAGCTTGTAACACGCCGTCTTCGCCTTCACGGGTTCGTGCAGACCTCCGTAATAAACTACCGCACGCAGGTAGTCGGCTTTGTCCGGGTCAATGTTCCCGGCAATGACCGCTGAATCAATGATCGTGAGGGCGCGTTCCGGCTCCTGCATATACACGCTCATTGCAGCGGACTCGGTGTACTGCTCTAATGTCTTGGAACTCTCTTGGAGATTGTTTTTGCAGGATGTTATACACGTCGCTGCAAGGATTATAATTAACAATTCTTTTCTCATTGTTTTTAGCCATGCTACTTCCTAATATCGCACAAAATGCCGTGCAAAGGTACGAATTTTTCTTCAAATGAGCAAAAAAACTGACCTCTGATTTGGGATTTAGCCCAAATGGACGAGTGCAAGAGGGCAATATACACCATCTGACAGACAGTGCAACCGCTAACGCGATGATATGAAACTAAGCACCACGCAGAGAGTCATTGTTCAACCAAAGCACAGTTCGTATTTGCAGCAAAGCCGCTGATTACGTATAGCAAGGGTATAGCAAGGGTATACGATTAGCACGAGGTTGACCGGCTTTGGATACACCCGCATTTAGCGTGTGTCGGGCAGACCTTCGGCGTTTGTGACCTTGTGCAGAACATACCACAAAGACGAAGGGCGATGCGCAATAACAAACGTCCTATCGCAAAGAGAGGACAGCGCAGCGGTAATCTGCCTACACCGCAAGCCCCACCCTATAGGCAAAAGAAGCCCAAGGGTAGCGCAAGGGTAACGCAAGGGTAGCCGATTAGGACGATGCAAAAATGAGGCAAAGAGGCAATAGAAAAGACATATTTTTTCGACATTGGCATTAATATTGCCAACGTTGCCAATCTCAACTTCGGCGAGTTGCGCAAGCAAGCTTGCACTCGCACTTGTGAGAGATTTCTTTCCCCCCATTTTTCGCGAAGCGAGATAAAAGCGAGGGTTATGGCGTGGATGCGCTGGATGGTGGGATGAGGGGTGGTGGGTTCGGGTACAAAAAGGCGGCTAACAGACGCGGCCTTATGAAGCGAAGCGACCAATTAAAAAGACGGACAGATAGAAGGCAGGCAGCGTGGAGGGTGGAGAGTTGCCATCCTCGGCGGAAGCCGCTCCTTCCGAAAGCGGAAGGACGCTCCGCCTATGGCGCGTAGCGACATAAACAAAGAGCCATCGGGGAATCTCTCCCACAACGCAGTGCAGTACCATCGGCGATGCTGTCTCTCGCTGCTGCCCTCGCCTCTCTGCTCCGCTGTCTCCCGCCTCTGCCCGCTCCGCTGCTCTCCGCTCTCTCTCCCGCGCGCCGCAGGCGCGCACAGCCCACACCCCGCATGGCGCACACCGCACCCCATAGCGCCACTCCGCCACCGCTGAGGCATACATATCACCCCCAAAACTTGCCTATTCCTTCCGACTACATTAAAGATATGGTCTCTCTCAAATAAGGAGTGCGCTCACGCGCGCACGTGTATAATATATAAGGTCTATAGGTCTTTCCAATAAGGTGTTCGGTAACCCTCACGGCTGTCATAAGTGCGTAGCACTGGGGACCCCAGCGTAAACCAATGTAATGTTTGCGATGGGGAGAGCGGAGGCACAAGTCGCCTTTACCAATTAGCGGAGTGGTTTGGTCTTTGCGATCTTGTTGCCGAACGCGAGGGCATCTACCTGCGGTGAGGAACGTGAACGCATTTTCTCAATACGTTCACTCACATTTATTTGCGTATATCGGAAAATTGTTGTACCTTTGCACTCGCAAATGTAAACAACACTACAATGACACTCTTAGAAGCCATCCAAGCCCGCCACTCCGTGCGGCAGTACATAGACAAACCGATAGAAGCCGACAAACTGCAATCACTATGTCATACTATCGACCTCTGCAACCGCGAAGGCGGTACACATCTGCAACTAATAACAGACGAGCCGCTCGCTTTCAGCAAAAGCAATGCCCCTATGTATGGTAAGTTCACGAATGTGCGTAATTATATTGCTATCGTCGCGCCCAAAGGCAACGAAGGCAGCGAACTCGCTGGCTATTATGGAGAAAGGGTAGTGCTCCAGGCGCAAACGCTTGGACTAAACACCTGTTGGGTGGGCTTAACTTTCAAGAATATCAAGACTGCCTATACGATCGCACCCGGCGAAGAATTGAAAGCAGTCATCTCATTAGGCTACGGAGCAACGCAAGGCGTGCAACACCCGCAAAAGAAATCTATCGAGGACGTAACGATTAACAAATCAAACCAACCGCTTCCGGAATGGTTTATCAAAGGAGTAGAAGCGGCACTCTTAGCGCCTACCGCCGTCAATCAACAGAAGTTC
>ONQO01000043.1 GCA_900319995.1 uncultured Bacteroidales bacterium | reverse complement strand
ACCCATCTCGGCATCGGCAGGCTCTGCAGATACTATGTACTGGTTCGGAGCGAACGTAGCTGTGAAGGTTTCGTCCTTAGCACCTACTACTACCTTGCGAGGATTCTCTTGGTTCTCATCATTCCATGCTACAAAGTGATAGCCCTCGATAGCATTGGCGGAGATGGTTACTTCGGACTTAAACTTATACAAGCCTGTTCCGCTTACACCACCCATCTTCTCATCTGCAGAGAGAACAGTGATATTGTACTCGTTGTAATCGAATTCAGCGGTGAACGAAGCATCACCGATACCTACGAACACTTCGCGGCGGGCTGTCAGAATTTCGTCTGCCCATTTCGTGAAATGGTAACCCGTATTGGCTGTAGCATTGAGGATGGCCGTTGACTTGTATTCATAGTCTCCCGAACCGGAAGTAGTACCCATTTCCAGATCAGCCGACAGCGCCTCTATATGGTAGATGTTCGGAGCAAAGGAGGCAGTATAGGTTGCATTTTTCGCCCCCACGATGATGGTACGCGGATTATCTTTGTTTCCATCGCCCCAAGCGACGAAATGATAGCCGTCTGTTGCTGTTGCAGATATCTGTACAGATGATTTGAACAAATACTTGCCACCACCGGTAGCCGTTCCTAACTCATTATTAGCCGATTTAACGGTAATGTTATACTCGTTCGGAGCGAAAGAGGCAGTAAGTGACAGACCGTTGAGCGGCACATTGATGGTACGCGGGTTGTCCTGGTTCTGGTCAGACCATGCAACGAAGTGGTAACCTTCTTCAGGAATGGCTTCCACCTGCACGTTCGACTTATAGTCGTAAGGTCCACTACCGGTAACAGAGCCCATCTCGGCATCTTCCGGAGACACATTAATAATATATTTATTAGGCGCGAAGATAGCGGTAAAGTCCTCGTCTTTTGCTCCAACAGTAATTGAACGCGGATTCTCTTCGTTATTGTCGTTCCACTTAACAAAATGGTATCCCTCATTGGCAGTAGCCGAAATCTCTATCTCCGATTTGAAGGGGAACACTCCGCCGCCGGTGGCAAGACCCATTTCGGCATTGGAGGAAAGCACATTGATAACATACTCCGCCGGGCCGAATTGAGCCACGAACGACTTGCCGCCAACGGGCACTTGCACCGTACGGGGATTCGATTTGTCTCCGTCATTCCATTGGAGGAAGCGATATCCTGTTTCCGGCTGTGCAGCTATTTGCACATTTGCCTTGTAGTCAAACTCGCCTGCTCCGCTAACCTTACCCATTTCATCATTGGAGGAAGAAACGGCAATGGTGTATTTGTTCGGAGCGAAAGAGGCAGTAAAACTCTGGTCTTCCGCAATGACCATTACCTTTCTCGGATTCTGCTCGTTAGCATCATTCCATGCGACGAAGTGGTATCCCTCCTTAGCAGTAGCCGTAATCTCATGTTCGGTAGCAAAGTCAAACGAACCACCACCGGCTACCGTACCCATTTGGGTATTGAGCGAGGAGACAGAGATTTTGTACTGGTTGGGTGCAAATTGCGCGGTAAGAGTAACGTTTTCATATCCCATCACATAGATTCGTTCCGCATTCTTGTTTCCATCCGACCACTCTACGAAATGATAACCGGTATTCGCTTGCGCTTTGATGTTAACCTGTTGTTCGTAGTCATATACACCGTTTCCGGAAACGGAACCCATAACGGGATCGGAAGCAAGGACGGTTAATGAGAACCGGTCACGAGAGAAGGTAGCAGACACTTCCATATCAGTTTGCGGAGTGACCACGCGCACCGTCTCGTTGCTACCGTCTTCCCATTGGAGGAGGTGGTATGTAGGATCCGGCACAGCAGTCAGTGTAACAGGCAGTCCTGCCACATATATTCCCGCTCCTTCGATATGTCCATGCTCGCACGCAGCCGCAGTAATGGTAATGAACGTGATAGCTTGAACTGAGCCATCCTGCACAGCCGTAACCACATTCGAACCATTGCGCATAGACAGCACGACGGAAGACAGTGAAAGCGGATTGACCGTTCCCAGCGTCAGTGAATTGTCAATAGACAATTGGATGTTAAACACTTCCCCTTCATTGCCCTGAATAGCCGCATTGGAAGGCGAATAAACCATAAAGGTGTAGATGTTTGTTCCATTCTTTTTCTTCACGACAGCTTTGTGGTCGGCTTTTCGTTCGGAGAAAGCGAGAGAGGAGGTGTTGAGCGTCACTCCCTGCGGCACAGTAAGATCAAACTGCATAGCCACAATCTCCGAGTTGTTGTCCAAAGAGAAAGGCAGTGCGATGGATGTGTTAGGTTCCAGTTGCACTTGACCCACCGACAACTTGTTGGCGGTTTGCGCCGTCGCCGTGAGAGTCACGGCGAGGGCAAACAGCATGAATAGATACTTTCTGATAGTTTTCATATCGGTAATTGTTTATTAATTACTTTTTAATAAGTCTTCCTGTTGCGTCATACGTGTTACCGCCGCGCTCAATATAGAGCACACCGTCGCGCATAACCTTCATACTACGGACACTATCGTCTTGCGCGTTCTCGGTTCCGGTCGGAACTTTCGCATCAACCGTTATTCTGCGAACAGAAATCGGCATTGCATCACTATCCGCGAGGACAGCCTTAAGGGTCACAGGCGCCAGATCATTGCTGCGGGCAATCACTACATCACCCTTTCCGGCGAGTGTATTGCCTTCGAGCGAATAGATTACGGCGTGGTGTCCGCGTGCTGTTTCCTTGGTCAGAACATCGTGTGTCGGCACGAGCCATTCGATAGCAGCATTGGCACTGATAGTAATATCCAGAGCCGCAACAGGAGTCTCGCTTGTCAAGTGCAATTCACCATTCTCCCAGCGCAACTCGGCAGTAGCCTGTTCATCGGCCTCATCCGCTTTGACACGGCGTGGCGCAGGCTGCTGTTGTTCATCAGCGAGCAGCAGTTCGGTCAACAAGACGATATCCTGTACGTTAACCGTCTCGTCTTTGAACAGGTTAGCCGCGGTAAAGTTGAACGGACGCAGGTTGCTGTATTCACCGAAGATGAAGTTGATACTTGCCTGGAGGTCGAGCACGTCAGTCGTACCGCTGAAGTTAGCATCACCATTACCGAAGTTGATCTTAACGGCGAAGCGGGAAGCGGTGTTCTCTTTCGTTACGAAGAGCTCGTCCTCTGCTGTGTATCTGAATACATTCGCATTTTCGTTGCATGCAAACTCCCACTCATGGTTGATCCAGTCGGTAACTACCACTTCCGCCTCGAACTGCGGTTTCTCCAAGTCATCCTTGACAGAAACGATTGTGTTCGATGTCGGCAGGTAGTTCTGCGCGTCGTGGTTGTAGAGCATAATAGACGGGAATATCGGCAACAAGGCTTCATAATCACCTGCCACAGCCGGAAGGTCAATTACACGCGTACCAAGGATAATCTGGTTATCCAGATTGAGTTGTGTAATAGCCGTTGACAGCATCGGTACCACCTCTTCGATATGGTTGTACGAAGCATCCAGTGCCTCCAGTTTCGGCAGAGCCTGTGCAAAGAGACCTATGTTGCCTTCCAACTCATTGTGCGAGATATTAACCGTCTTCAAGCCTTTCGGCAGGATAATTCCGTTCTGGACCACCACTGCGGATGCTACGGTATAAGGCACATTACCCATACTCGTATGTCCGGTGCTGGCCTGCAAGGTATAAGCCGTACTGTACTGGATATTCGTAATATCGCCTGTTTGCATGTTCGGATTGCCGGTGCCGTCATTGAAGACTACGTTCGCTCCTACCGGCAGACCGCTATATACCCACCAGCCGTCGCCTCTGTCACTCATCGGGTCGCCCGGCCAGCTGTGGGTCAACTCGGCGTTGTCTGTCCATGAGTACACATTCATTCCACTCCACTCTGCCGGTTTCTGGACATAAACGGTGATGGTGTTTTCTTCGGCTTTGGCGCGTGCGGGAGCTGCAATCGGGTGTGCCTGTACGTATTCGATGATTCCATCCTCGATGTCACCGCTCAAGCTGTTGTTCGACAGATCGAGCGAAGTCATGTACGGCAGACTCAGTACGGACAGCGGGAAGGTTCCGTCTATCTCGTTCTCCGCGAGATTGAGTTCTACCACATGACCCTGATTGAAGGTCACGCCTTGGAAGGAGCCTGCGCCGGCTTCACCCTTCGACATATCCCAGCGGTTCTTCCAGTTGCGGACGCTCAGCTCGGCATAGATGGCTTGCAAAGCGGTCCATTCCGCTGCGTCCATACGCCAGATAGTGAACGTACCCACAGGAACATCGCTGATGCCGTAGTAGAAATCACCTTCGGCTATTGAGAGCACCACGTCATAGATGCCTCCGTCAACGGGCTCTTGCGCTACGCCGTTAACAAGGTAAGTGAAGGTGGCAGCACCGACACCGTCGATCGTCTGTGCGGTCGCTACGTGCGCCTCGCCGTCATACTGACAGCTGAGCGGCAGCTTGACGCTGTACATGTCGCTCGTGACCGCAATCTTCTTGATTTGGAAATAAGCTTTCAGTGTACCGGTGTAGTTACCTTTACCTTTGACAGTAAGTGAAGCCGTACCGGGCAGGATATTGTCCTTCCATGTAGCGGTGTAGTCTGTTCCTTCGTGCAGATTACTATAGTCAGAGAATTTCCATGTCGGTGTCTTCGCACTACCATTATATACAATATCGTTTTGGAGCCATATTATTTCACCATCCAACGCTGCCGGGTTGATAGTGAATGAATATCCTTGGCGTCCGATGGTATTTGGGAATACACCTTCAAAGTACATATATGCAGTTCCTGCATTGACATTGTTAGTATAACGTATCGCATATTTATTTGCATCCAGTCCGTCCAGCGTAGCTGCCTGCTTTTGTGCTGCACCGGTATAGGTCCTGTCGTAAATTGTTCCTGACAATTCGAACGAGCTGATGTCTTCGAACTGGCGAGACGGAATACTTGCCACATTACCCAAAATATCCATAGCACGGAAATGAATGGTATGTACAGCCTTTGCCGTATTGAAGTTCACATCAATATTGGCACTAAAATGATCGCCCTGCTTAATCCATGTACTTGATACAGGCAGTGTAGTCCATCCTTCATCGGTTGCAGGAAGTTCTTCCACTGCATACTGGATACGTCCGTCCAGACCTGCACTATGGTCATACAATCCTTCCACTACCATCGTATGTGTAGCGGCAACGTCATTCCATGTGCTTGGATTAACCGGTGTCAGTTCAATTGAGCATGTCGGTTTGAGAACCACTTCACCTATACCTACCAAGAATGAGAATGTAAGGCTCTCTCCCGGCTGAATCGTGCGGTTCTTCCAGCACCAACCCATACCACTATCATAGTTACCATTCTCTTCCATATAGCCGTCAAAGCCTGTGTCATAGTTTCCTACTATTTGTATGGGGTCATAGTTATAACCGAGACGACCAAACCAGTAGTCATCAATGAGCGACAGACCAGCAACACCCATACCGAACGACACATAAAGTTGTCCTCCTTCGCCATCCTTCATTATTACGCCGAATGTCTTTCCTTCCACATCGGTAATCTTCTCGATAGGTGCGGAATCATTATTTCCAATCTGTACATCGGCATAGGTACCAAGCGACACGGTAGCCGGTTGGTTATTGTCATTGGAAACCACATACACAACGCGTGCAAGCATACCGGACTGTACGGTGTATGCTTCTACATGAACACCATTTATTTCCGTACCTTCCGGATTAAAGAACTGCGCTTCACCACCATTTACCTGAATAGCTCCTTTATATCCACTGTAATTGTATGTTGATTGATAAACCCTTCCTTTGTCATAGTCAGCGCCCTTGATATCTATTGCCTCGGAGAGAGTTTTGGAATAAAGGTCGGTGGTTCCTATTTGTTCGTATCCGCCAGCCTCAGGATCCAAATCGAAATATGCTCCAATATACCTGCTGCTGTTTATTGTAACGGTCCGGCTTAGTTCCGTATTGCCATCAGACCACCCATCGAACCGGTATTCACCTTTCGATTGAGCGGTAAGGCGGACAACCGAACCCTGTTTTACTTCAATCCAGCCGTCGCCTGAATCAGACATTTCTCCGCTTATTATATCCATCGAAACCCAACCTCCATTGCTATCTGCTTCGGTATTGGATGACAGAATGTAATAGTTGACCGGTATCTTTTCGTATACTGCATAAAAACATCCGCTTTCTTCCGGAACAAAAGAATAATCACGATAAGATATCATTCCCACATAATTATCATCATACGTGTATTGACCCCAACCTTTAAATTTGTATCCTTCTACATTGGGTGCGTATAGGTATACTTTTGCGCCTTCACGTACAGTCACAGATTTTTCATTGCCATCATCGGGTTCCAGATCATCATCATCTTCCCACGCAGTTACAAAAATGTTTGCTGCTAGCCAACTACGAACTTCGATGGTGATGCCAGGTTTCTTTTCGTATTTTGCTGTGTAAGTTTTATCAGCAGTAACCGTTTCTCTCCATACTTCATTTTCATTGACTAACTCTTCGTTGTAGTACCAACCAAGGAAACGATGACCAACATAGGGCTCAGCATAGAATTCAACCTCCACATTTTCTTTTACTGTTACGTTTTGGTAATCTTCATCCGGATTCAAATCTTCATCACTATTTACGGTACCCACTTCGGCATAACCTCCATCCACTGGATTCGCTTCTGTGGTAATCGTGAAATTGGGACGATATTCAAATACTGCCGTAAAATGCTCGTCTTTGGTAGGAGTAAAGACACGCGGGTTATCGGTTACGCCATCGCTCCATTCTTTGAAACTCCACATGTCATTATAAGCATTATTATCTCCATCATAGTAATCAGCTTCTACATACACCTGCCAACCCTCTTTCTCCATAACCACCAGTTCGGCATCGGTTGTGCCATCTGCACTTTCATACTGACCTGGATCATTGGAATCAATGTAATCTATATACACAGACACATCTTCCACATCGTTTGGAGTGACATCCACTTGTATGGTGAAAGTTGGGATAAATTCAAACTTGGCGGTGTAGGTTTCATCTTTGGTCGGGGTAAAACGCATATCTTGATACTCAGACTCAGGTCCATAGACCTTTTCGTCTCCTATAAACCAGCCGAGGAAACGGTAGCCTTCAGATGCCTCCGCATACAAATATACTTCGCTATTTTCTTGCACCTCAATCCATGAATAGTAATCTTTATCTCCATCCACTTCCTCACCACTCCAAAGCCAGACAGAAGCCTCGCCGCCATCTATATTCTTTTCTACTGTGATGGTGTACGTAGGGATAAGTTCAAACTTAGCGGTATAGGTTTTGCTTTCGGTAGGAGTAAATACAATATTTTCGTTATTGTATTCAGGGCCATAAATCTGCTCCTCACCGTCGTACCAACCGAGGAAACGGTAGCCGGCTAAGGGTTCCGCATAGATTCCGATTGTCGGGTCGTCTTCCGCAGTTACCCACACCATCGAATTACCATAATTGTCAGTCGATTCGTATCCCCAATCAATCTCAGTTCCCGATTCTATCCATGACTGTACATAACCGCCTTCAGCAGGGTCAGCCTTGACTGTAACCGTAAATGATGTCTGAATGGGATCACCGGTCTTAACGGCAGAAGCGCTAACCTTTTCGGTTGATTCATTAAATGTAACTGTAATCGTGTAAATGCCATCTTCCGGGATGGGTAGTCTGTAGTTACACTCGTCGCACTTTCCATTCCCCCAACTTTCGTCCCAACTATGGTTCTTGCAGACTTTCAGTTGTACTTCGCCAGCGGAGAGTGCTACGTTTTCTTTCACAAGCCGGTACAATCCATTCCCCACCAACTCCATATCGTTGTTGGTGTCAGTTGGACTCCAAAAAGAACCAAAACCCGGATCACCTGCAACAGTGTAGGTGGCTCCAACTTTTTTAGACTCCGCCGCGTTCCTTGCATGGGAGGTGCGGTAGTCCGCTCTGTCTCTCACACCTTCCTTTTTGATGCTGCGAGTAGGCCCCCCCGCGTCATTGTCGGACGATGAGACGGAGACAAGGTGGTTAGTCTGTGACCAACCACCAATGCTCAGCATAAACGCGAGCAACATGAGTAATGTCTTTCTCATAATCATTAAATTGTTTGTTAATAGTTATAGTTTGTTAATTGGTTGTTAGTGACATCTTTTGCCAGCACGGACACATAAAAAGCGCAGACATTCTCTTGCTGTCTACGCTTCAAGGCCTTCGCATTGCCCAACTCCAAAAACAGCAAACGAAAGTCCACGCCGTATGTATATATTGCGTACATATATAATAAAGTACGCACGTGTATACACACCCGTGAACGATTATCGCTGCTTGTCCTGCGGAGTTATCAAAAGTTGCGAAGTTTTGAAGCGCAAAACAGGCGTCAATAAACGCTCATTCAATATGTCCAAAGCCACCCCGGAGCGCTCTCCCTTCAAAGCAGGAGAAACGACTTCCGCCTAAGAGAGAAAGGGGAAATACCCTTCCTTCGAAGATACATATTCCCTCCAGCGTGGTTTTTCGGGTGCAAAGGTAAGCAAAAAATCCCATATGTGCAAATTTTTTCGCAAAAAACGTATATAAATCTTAATTTTTAAGCAGAATGGCATAGTATTAGGTTTATCCGACATATGGAAGATTTTGGAAACAATGAAATAAAGGGCACTTCTAAAAATTCCACGTTTATAAGATAGCCCGATTAATGCAAATTTGGCACTTTTATAGTGCATTAGGGTTTCTCTCGGTCACAATGTCCGCAGTGTCGTGATGTGGCAAAGAGCATTTTATTATGCTCCACAGCCGCAAGGCCGGCAATAAAACCAACAATCTACTCAAGACAAGACTTTTAATCATAATAACCCCATTTTTAAAGTGCCCTAATAGTGTGTTCTTAGCCGGACATATGGTTAATGTCGCGGGAATCACGCGTGAATCACGCGGGAATCACGCGGAATTGTGTGGGTCATGGCATTATAAAACCATGATTGAAAATCGAGGTAAGGGAGAGGTTCTCCGGCAAATCCAAAGTAAGGGAGACAAAAGTGAAAAAGAATACTGTCAAAATACGGTACAAAAGGACAACTTATGGGCGATATTAAACGGCGAATTGTGCGAATTAAACGAATTTTTTCTTGTTCACAAAGGACACAAAAGGATACAAAAAATTATTCTTCGCGCACGGAGGGCGCGAACACAGGACATCGTGAGACGAGAGAGATAGAGGGTGTGTCAAAAATCGATAATTGCTTTTTTTTAGTCAAAAATTATCCAAAATTATCCCAAAATTATTTATAATAGGCAACAATTAAAGACAATTATCAACAATTATTAATCAAATTGAGGGTATGCTAATAGTTTTGACACACCCTCACAATGGACAACGATGTTTTTGGGGGCACAATTATTAGTAAGAAGATGCATGACGTTGAAATAAGAAGATGTATGACGTTGAAGTAAGAAGATGTATGCGGATGAAAACAGAAGAAGTATGTAGATGCACTAAAAAGAAGCCCCAAGAATTGTCTTGGAGCTTCTTTTTAGTGCTGTCTCCGTTTTCAGATGAAAGCGGAACAGTATATTAGTGAATAGGTATTTGGTTCAAAATCGCACGTTTATTTTTCCAGCCGTTTTTCGCAGCTTTTGCGCGCCGCGGAGCACCTTCCTGTGACACATTCGGTTCCTCAGTTGTCGGATCAGCCGCGCTGATTAAGAATGCGTCTCCGAAGAAATAGTCATCCTCGTCAGCAACGTTCTCATAGAGCAAAGCAAAAGCAACTGCGTTGGAAGTTTGATGAACGCCTAATGTTCCATCCTCTTTGAGTTCGAGGACAAGACTTCTTGTCAGCGAGCCATCTTCGGTCATAGGATACCAGTAGGTTTGGTAAGTCTTACTATCCTGCTCAAATTTCACTCCGTAAGAGGGCGCTAATATGAACGTGTGCAAATCCTCATCGAAATAGCCATAAATTTCGGGAGCATCCTCATGGATACCATTGATGATATAATACTGACCATCTTCATCGATGTCGGTAGCTACAGAAATCACTATATCTACATCTTCTTGTGTTTTGAAGTTTTTCGCTTTCAGTTTCCAGTTACCGACATAGGACTCTACCTCAGCATTCACAGGAACAATTTCTACTTTGTCAGCGTTGAAAGCATCCACGTTAAAATAGAATGTAAATCCAGCGTAGTTATATGCTTCTCCACCGAGTGCAACGACCATCTGTTTAGAAGCGATGTCGAATTGTACTTTGTTACCAAAGGCACCAGTACCTGTAGCAACGGTTTTGAAGTTGTGTATCGAAATCTCTCCGTCGGTCCAAGCCATACCAGTAGAGAAATCCTCGACGGTAGCTACACCATCAGCATCCACGCGGATGTTAATGTTGTAGTCGCCCTGACGCATGAGGTCTCCTTCCTCATTGTAGAGGAATCGTGGGAAGACGCCATTTTCGTCAGCAGCCTCGTCACCTACGGCAATCTCGTAGAATGGATTAAGGATACGGAGTTTGAAAGAGCCGTCATTTTTGAGGTCGTAGATGTAGCTTACGTACCAAGAGAACACATCAAAACCATAGAGATTAGGCAGTGAAAAATCCGTTAAGACACCAATCTGCGGGTCCGTCCAGTTCACAATAGTCGCACTAAATTCGAAGGAAGTGTTACCATCGAGGTACAAACTACGTTTATCCTCCGGGATAGACAACTTGAAGAAATAGGTATTGTCCGATTCAGCAGAAGGGAACTTAACCACGGTTGAAGCCTCTTTTTCACCGGCGGCAAATTTTACAACGGGGTCAATTACGAATACCGCATCAGCACTATCAACGACAAGAGTAATAGAAGCTTCTTGTTCAATCCCCTGCGTACGGATAAGCGTCACTTTCTTCTCTAAAGGCTCTTTCTGCTTGTTGATTTCCACAGCAGCACCTGCACTTGTGAAAGCGACAGCGCCCGGCTGGTCAACGGGAGAAGGCTCACGCTCTTGTTGCTTCTCGCAAGCGGTCAGTCCGAAGACTGCCGCTGCGAGCAAGAATAAATATTTATTTACAGTTTTCATAATAGTTTACTTTTTTTATGGATTAAAATGCTACAAACGGGTTGTTATCAGCCTCGCTGATACCTCTGTTAGCCTCAATCTCAGCCTGCGGAATACGCCACAGATATACATCGTGGTTCCCGATGACATCTTGTTTAGCCCACTCAACAGGCCAGTTGCTGGAGTTGGAACGGATGATATCCTTATCCAGACGCATGATGTCCCCCCAAGCGAAACCTTCGCCCCAGAGTTCGACACGGCGTTGCCACCAGATTTCGTCCTCAACACTCAAGCCATGAGCGCTTATGTTGAAAGAAGGATCGCGGAACGTTTGTACAAAGTTAACCAATGTACCGGCTCCGTCACCACCGGAACGCGCAAGACCCTCGGCTTTGATGAGATACATTTCCTCAGCGCGCATAAGAATCCAATCGGCAGCAGCAGCTCCGAGACCGGTCACAGTACCGTCACCCGTACCGAATTTTACATTCTGGAACGGAGTCTCTTGTGCTTGGATGTCTGCTTTGAGAGCACTATAACCCGGTGCGTCGAGCAGAGGCGAGTTAAGACTCTCATCCAACCACCACCCCTTGCGGACATCGGTAGCGGCAATCTCGCTGAAGAGGTTGCTGGAGATCCAGCGTGTAGCACCTACGGCCGTGTAACCGTCACCGTAGAACGAAGACATATGCGACGCCCAGTTAACGATACCGGACTGAACGATGTCATTGGTCTCAACGACGATATTAGCCCAGAGGACGTTATGTGCGGCAGCATCTGCGAAACCCGGAATACCAGCTTCGTCAATAGAAAGAGGAGTAGCACCGGAGAGGTCGAGTGCCTTCTGTGCATCATCGGCAGCTTCTTTCCAATTCTGCATAATAAGGTTAGCGCGTGCACGCAGACCGAAGGCAACAGCCTGATCTACATAACCTTTGTCAGCACGTACGAAGCCGTCAAGCGAGTCGCAAGCGTAGTCGAGGTCAGCCTTAATCATCTCAAATACCTCTTTCACGGTTGCACGCGGGTTGGTTTCCTGCTGCTCAGCCGACATACGGTCTTTTACGATAGGCACACAGGGTTTATCCAGAGTTTCTGGGCTGTAGGTCTTCTGGTACAGTTGTGCGAGCTGCAGGTAGCAGAATGCACGAACAGCCAGTGCCTGAGACAAGCCATGACGCATAGCACCCGGATTCTCACGGTCAACAATCTCGATGACATTATTGCAAGCATGGATAATCTTGAAATACTCGTTCCATACGAGGTGATCCACCAGACCGTAGGTTGTTGTCAGGGTGTTGTCGCGGTTCTTGGAGAAGTCAGAGAAATTGAACCAGTTGTAACCGATGTTCGGGCTGACGAGGTCCTGTCCCTGCTCTTCCGTGAACATACAGATGGCAGCATAACCGAAATCGTTGTGACGGGTGTAACCGAGGTCGCCGAGACCGGCATATTCCTGTATAAACTGCGCATAGATTGCGGAGATGTCAGCTGCGGCAGCAGAGGGATTGGCTGCTGCGGCATCAGACTTCTGGTCTGCTATCTTTGTTGCTCCTTCCGGAACTGCATTCATCCAATCATCGCAAGCGGTAAAGGTCAACGCTGCGACGAGGAGAATAGATACATATTTAGATATTGCTTTCATAATAATCTCCTTTCTTTGATTAGAATGTAATACTCAAACCGCCCGAGATAGCACGCATGGGAGAATAAAAGATTGTATTTGCAGAAGCATAGCCCTGACGCGGGTCAAGACCCTTGCGTGCAGACCACAATGCCACATTGTCAGCAACTGCGAATAAGCGAATCTTCTCGATATGCGCTTTCTTGGTCAATTTAGAGGGGAAAGTGTAGCCCAGAGTGATGTTCTGCAGCGCTACATAGTTGCTGCTGATCAACCACCGGTCGGAAGTTCCGTTAGCATAAGTTTCTTTGGAGTTCAATGCAGGTACATCCGTATTGGTGTTTTCCGGAGTCCATGCTTTCAAGATATCCATATGCCAGTTCATACCTGCATCGCTGGATGTACCTGCGTGCATCAGACGCTGGTAACCGGTGTCGAAGATACGGCCGCCTGCCTGATAGTTGAAGGCAACAGAGAGGTCAACACCATACACTTTCAACTCGGTACCGAAACCGCCGTAAACCTTCGGAAGGATGTCACCGGTTTCATATTTGAATCCGGAGTTGGCTTCGCTATACTTCTCTGTTACGCCGCCTTTCTCGATCATAACGGGGTTGCCGTCTCCGTCGAGAACAGGATTACCTTCAGCATCTGTTTGTGCTACGTCGATGTACCACTGTGCCTTACCAGTCTCAGGATTAACCCCTGCGTATGCAGGCAGGTAACGGTTGTACATGCTCTCTCCCTCGCGGTAGATATAAGTACCGTCGATCCACTGACCTTCCAATTCCGGAGCCAGTTTCAAGATTTTATTCTTGAAGAAGGTGAGGTTAGCATAGAGCGACCAAGTCACGTTACGGGTCTTAACAACATCTCCGTGGAGTTCTACATCCATACCGGCGTTGCTAACCGAACCGATGTTTACCGGCAGATAGCTATATCCGAGAGATGCAGGTACGGGACGATAGTACAACATGTCTTCCGTACGACGACGCCATCCTTCGATAGTACCGGTCAAGCGCTCGTTGAAGAAACCGAAGTCGATACCAGCGTTGAAGTTATAAGAGGTCTCCCATGTGATGTCTTTGTTTCCTTTGTAAGACAGCGTGGTAGCAAACTCACCGTTGTTCTCGCTTACAAAATATTGGTCAGCCCAAGGTTGGTAGTTAGCATAGCCGTCTTGTGTCAGCAATGCGTCGTTACCTTGGGAACCATAACTAACTTTCAGTTTCAACAGATCAACATTCTCCACTGCATCCATGAACGGTTCGGATTTGATATCCCATGCCGCACCGACAGACCAGAAGTTACCCCACTGTTTGCCAACTGCGAAACGAGAAGAAGCGTCACGACGGTAACTTGCACTTATGTAGTAACGGCTTGCGTAGTCATACTTAACTTGCGCCAAGATACCTTGTGTAAAATACGTGTTTGTCGAAGAACTTGTGCTCGGCGACAGAATGGCGTTGCTAATCTCTGCAATGTCCGGGTTGAACAGTTTCTGTTGTGTACCAGACATTGAAGACATGATGCGACGGAAATTTTCATAGCCGACCAAAGCATCCACATGGTGCTCTCCGAATGTATTGGTGTATGTAGCCAAATACTGTTGGTCAATACCTACATTTCGGCTGGAACTAACAAGCGCATAACCTCCCGCGGCAGCAAACTGGCCATAGAACGGGTTCTGGGTCATCTGGTAGCGTACGCCTCCATAGTGAACACCGAGGTTTGCACTGAATTTCAAACCTTTGTACGGCTCAATCTGAATGAACCATTTGCCCGTGAAGATGTCTTTCTTGTACAATGATTTGTTCAGAGAAATAGCAGAAGCAGGGTTGGACTGGTTCATGAAAGAACGAGTACGACCATTGATTTTGGCATCACCGAAATCATACATTGTGTAGCCGTTGTTGTCAATCATGATTTTTCCTTCTGCATCGCGGATGTAAAGCGGATAAATCGGAGCCATGTTGTTGCTCACATAGAACAAGTTACCGCTGGAATAGCGTCCATACTCGTCCTCCTCCGGATACTGCATGTCAGCGTGGCTATAACTCATGTTAGTTCCGATCTTCAACCATTTCTTAGCCTGATAGTCCACATTAACACGACCCGTAGCACGGCGGAAACCGGAGTTCTCGATAATACCCGAGTCATCCAAGTAGCTGCCCGAAGCGAAATAAGTGAGTTTGTCAGTGCTACCACTAATACTTAAGTTGTACTCCTGACGCAGGTTGTTGGATTTGAACAACTCGTCAAACCAGTTATCCGGCATCAGCGTATAGCCTACGCCATCTTTGTACGTCACATAGCCGAGTTTGGCGTTCGGGTTCAACTTGCCGTTGGTACCGATCACACGCTCGCCGTCAGGAACAGTGAACACCTGATAACCTACACCGCCATCCGTGTTCTTGAACAACTGGTTGTAAGCAGCATCGTGAGAGCCTAATCCTGTGAGCAATGCCTGATAAACATTCTCGTAATACATGGCAGGATCAGTCATCACGTTGTAATTGGGCACGCCGCGTTGGTTGACACCCCATTTGGCGTCAATCTTGATTTGCGCGTCGCGCGTGCTCCCGCGCTTGGTAGTAATAAGGATTACACCGTTTGCGCCACGTGCACCGTAGAGAGCGTTGGAAGCAGCATCTTTCAACACCGTCACCGACTCAATATCGGCGTTCGACAGTGTACTCACTGCATCACCATCAGCAGGAATACCATCAATCACGTACAACGGAGCGTTGCTGGAAGCCATAGAACCGATACCACGGATACGGATGTTGCTCGTAGTACCCGGCTGACCACTTGTGCTCAAGCCTTGCACACCAGCTACCTGGCCTGCCAAAGCGTCGGTTACGTTACTGGTTTGCCGTTTGGTAATCTCATCAGCTTTCACAACAGAAGCCGCTCCCGTAAACGACTTTTTCGTCGTAGTACCGAAGGCTACTACCATCACCTCCTCCAACTCTTTCGTGTTCTCGGAGAGACGGACTACCATACCGTCAACAGCAGGAATTTCCACACTGCCCATACCGATGAACGATACGTACAGCACAGCATCCTTGTCCACCTCAAGAGTGAACTTACCATTGTAATCGGTAATTGTTCCTTTTACCGTTCCCTTAACTTGGACGGACGCACCGATAACCGGCTCGTCGTCTGCGTCATTAAGAACGGTACCTGAAATAGTCTGGGTCTGCGCCCAAACCTGTCCGATTGCTATGAACAATACGGACACGAAGAGAAAAAATTTCTTCATACCTTAAACTGTTTGTTATACATAAATAATTCCGTCTTTTTGGAATTTTGTGCAAAAGTACTGCTTTTTTTTCATATACGCAACATTTTAATAGCATTTAAGCGAAAAATCGTTCATTTTTCTTTTTTTTGCAAAGTAAACATTACAAAGTAACACAACTAATTGGACATTTCAAGCCTTATTGCGTGAAATATCAGACATTTAAAGCGATAGAACAAATGCAGATTTCAATCTCCGTTCTCACGGATAATAAGAATACTCAACTCATATAGCCCGTAAACAGGTAATGTTACCAGCATGAGTGTGAAGGGATCGCCTGTTGGGGTAATGACGGCCGCCAGAACCAGAATACCGACAAAAACATGTCTCCGATATCGTTTCAGATGTCTGCGTTTGAGCACCCCGAGTTTGGACAAAAGCCACGTAATGACAGGAACCTCAAACAGCAATCCCATCATAATGGACAGGACTAACAGAAGAGACATGTACGAGCCGAGACTGATTTGGTTAACCACCAAGTCGCTCACTTGGTAGGATTCCAAGAAACTGAATGAAAGAGGAAAAATAAGAAAGTAATTAAGCGCCACTCCAGCCGCAAAAAGGATCATCGAGCATATCACAAATACGACCGAATATCGTTTCTCATTAGAATACAAAGCCGGAGCGACGAAGCCGTACAACCACCAGACAATCAAAGGAAGCGCCACGACAAAACCGATGCACAAAGACACTTGCACATGCGTAAAGAACTGCGCTGTGACATCAATATTGATAAGTTTTCTGCCTTCCCCGAGCGGCTTGAGGAGGATAGAGAAAAGTTGATCCTTCAGAAGGAATGCCGCTACGGAAGCAGCCAGCCACGCTCCGAGCGATTTGAACAACACGCTACGCAGTTCGTCCAAATGGTCCCAGAATGAAGGCTCAGGCATCTTCGGACTTTTGAGTTCCGGATTGCGTTTTCTGACTTTCAGTCTTTGGATCCT
>ONQO01000076.1:5240-18893 GCA_900319995.1 uncultured Bacteroidales bacterium | reverse complement strand
AAACCATTGATAATAATAAATTCATTAAACCTTCATAAACAACAATATCAAATAATATACCAGTCAAGAATGTCAATATAAAAGTTTCCTTATCATCAAACTCTAATACCTCTTTATTAATACCAATATTCTTATCTTTATTGCTCTCGCGACGGATTCTGTTAAAGACTCTTTCAAGTTGCTTGAACAAACTTTCCGGCATCTTAACATAAACTCACAAATTTTATATATTACATCCGAAGAGTATCATCATCGCGTATCGATTCAACGAGAAGCAACGTTAAACAACATCTCAAATTTTGGAACAAGAAACTCCGCTAACATTGCTAATGATGACTTTACTAAATGCGCTCGCTCACTACATTGTAGAACAGAAGAAGAATTCGAACGCTTCTTTGATAACATACAGGATTTCCCAACATATATTCATGAAGATTTGGAGATTGAATTATTTGATGGAGATAAACAATTGAACGAGATTATTACGCTCGCCCAGAATGACGAAGAGAAAAAGCAGCACCTGAATAGTCTGTATGCTGCCATTAAAAATAGAGATAAACGTCCAAATGCGTTGACTCATGATGTAGGACTTATTGAAGGTGTTAAACATCTGCGTGCAAATGGACATAAAGTCTTCATTTTGTCAGAGGAAGCATCTATTAACGCATATTCTAAGAATCAACCTTTGGATAATGGGTTACCATTAGCAATCGGCATTGATACATTGTTGAATGTATTAGCCACTAATGGTGGTTCGATTACTGATTCTTCTGAATATACTGCATTATATGCCACTTTGATTAGACATAACTTATTCCCTCATGAGCAAACATTCACACAATGTCAATTATATGAATTATACAAACTCAACAACAGAATAGCAAAATTAACAGAAGAGGAGACAGAGCGTATCGCTTGGCAGGCTCATGAGAAAATGGTAAAAGGGTTGCCGGAGGAAGAATTGAGATTATTTATAAATGATACTATCACGGCATCAGAGTTGTCTTTGCGGTCAGAGATATCGAAAAAAGATGAAGAACTGGATAGTGTAAAATTAGGTCTGAAGAAAGAGACTCGTGGAAAACAAAATTTCAAAGATGCATTTGAAGAAAGCATATACATCGAAGAATATCGAAAGATGCTAACAAAAATGATATTCCGGTGTATTGTATGGCCTATAGTAATTATTGCTATTGTAATAGGTGTGTTATGCTATTTATTTCATTCCACTGATGTTTCTCTGGAAATAGAAGGGCAAATAATAATCGGCTTTCTATCATCAATTCTTGCCACTCTTATATACGAAAAATTTGCTCATGCTGTAACTGTCTTTAAAGAGTGGCTAAACCGCACAACAATTCTTAAAGACAGAGTACAAAAACGCATTGACGAAATTGAAAATAAGTAGTTGTCCTTTGTTTCTCTCTCCGTCTTTCACCTTGTTCTTGAGCGAGAAAGGACGAGAGAAGAGCAATACACACATATTTGATTGATATAAACACCATCATTATATGAGCAGCAAGTTTTTTAATAATGTTGACTCCCCTCTATTCAATAAATTCAAAGGCATTGTAGAGGGAATGCCCAACTTCGATACTTTCCTCGCAGTAGTGGGATATTTCCGCTCCTCTGGCTATTTCAAGTTGCGTAAGGAATTGGAAAGTGTGCAAGAGATACGCATTCTTGTCGGCATCAACATCGACAACGTTTGGCACAAGCATCAGCAAGGAATGATGTTTTTTGGAGCAGATAGCGACGAAGCCAAACGCCAATACGCTGATACTTTCATAAAAGACGTGAAAGAGGCTAATTATAGCGAAGAAGTAGAGAATGGCATCATTCAACTTTGCGAGGATATAATTTCCGGCAAAGTGCAAATGCGCATACACAATTCCAAAAACTTGCATGCTAAATTTTACATCTGTCTTCCCGCTAATTTCAGCGAGCACACGGATGGGCGTGTAATTATGGGATCTTCCAATATATCGGAAGCAGGATTGGGTATTACTGAACCGCCGCGATATGAACTCAATGTCGAAATAAAGGACTATGACGATGTGGCATATTGCAAGGATGAATTTGAGAAACTTTGGGCAGAGAGTATTGAAATAACTCCGGAAGATATTCAGCGAGTTCGCAAGCAGACCCACCTCGAAGAACTGCCAACGCCATACGAAATATTTATCAAAGTGCTGATTGACGCTTTTGGTAACCAAGTAGAAGATGATTTCACAATCGAATTACCGCAAGGCTATATGGACTTGAAATATCAGAAAGACGCGGTTATTCAAGGTTTTCAAATGCTCAAAGAGTATAATGGATTCTTCCTTGCAGATGTGGTCGGAACCGGAAAGACTATCGTTGCCGCGATGGTGGCAAAACGCTTTGTCGAGGAGAATGGCAAGAACACCCGTATACTGGTAATATATCCGCCTGCTGTCAAGGAGAACTGGGAAGAGACCTTCAAGAACTTCAAGTTGAAAAAATACACCAAGTTCATCACTAATGGTAGCTTGAAGAAAGTCCTTGAAGGTGATGGTGATTTTAATGGGGCAGAAGAGTTTGATCTTGTTATCGTGGATGAGGCTCACAATTTCCGCACAGATACTTCCGGCAGATACGATGAGTTACAACGTATTTGCAAAACTCCGCGTGTCAATGAAGGACTTATTGAAGGCATACAAAAGAAAGTAATGCTGCTTTCCGCAACTCCTCTCAATAACCGTCCAGAAGATTTCCGTAATCTTATTCTTCTGTTCCAAAATGCGCGTCGACCGACGTTGGACGGTGTGAGCAATATCACACTATTATTCCAACCGTGGATTCAACGTTACAACGAATTGATGCGTAAGCGTGGAAAGACAGAGAACGCAGAAATAACAGCAGAAGCCGATAGTATCTATGAAGAAATGCGTACACGCGTGTTGGATAAGATACTCGTGCGCAGAACTCGTAAGAACTTGTGGCAAAACGATGAGTATCGCGCCGATCTCCAATCGCAAGGCGTACACTTCCCTCAAGTAGAACAACCTAACGAATGCGAATACCAGTTAGAAGATAATTTGAGTGATTTGTTTTATGAAACTATCCGCTTGCTAACTGATACACCCAATATAGAAAACAATCCACAAGGAACAGGTTTGCATTATGCCCGTTATCGTGCTATTGAGTTTGTCATTGGAGAAAAAGCTGCCAAATATCGTAATGCTATTCAGTTCGCCCAAGTGTTTTCCGGTATTTTCCGTGTTCACATGGTCAAACGACTTGAGAGTAGTTTCTATGCCTTCAAACGTTCGCTTGCAACATTCCAACGCATCACTAACGACATGATTCGGATGTGGGAGGATAATCAAATCCTTATTGCACCGGAGATTGATGTCAAAGGCATGATGGCGAATGATATTGAGTTTGATCAAATACTTGAGAAAGCACTTGCGTATGGATACGACAAAGACGAAATCTTATTTACTCAAGAAGACTTCAATCCTGAATACATCCGCCTTCTCAAAGAAGACCAGCAAAAACTGCAAGAACTGGCTGAACAATGGAATGCTGTAGAGAAAGACCCAAAATATGATTTGTTCAAACTCTACCTTGAAAACGAGCTCTTTGACAAAGAGAAAATGGACACCAAAGGAAAGATGGTTGAGCTTAACAAAGAGGGCAAATTGGTTATCTTCTCTGAGAGTGTGGACACGATTACCTATCTGGGCGATAAACTCAAAAACGACCTCCACCGCACAGATGTGCTGGTCGTTAGTGCGTCCAACCGCAAGAATGTATTAAACGATATCCGCGAGAACTTTGATGCCAATTATACAGGAGAGAAGAAAAACGAATACAACATCATAATCTCCTCAGATGTATTAGCAGAGGGTGTGAACCTCCACCGCTCCAATGTTATTGTCAATTATGATTCTCCTTGGAATGCAACACGTTTGATGCAACGTATTGGACGTGTCAATCGTATCGGTTCCACATCCGACCATATCTATAATTACATGTTCTATCCGTCTAAGAAAGGTGACGAGCAGATACAACTTTATCGTAACGCACTTATCAAGTTGCAGAGTTTCCATTCTGCACTGGGAGAGGACGCGCAAGTCTATTCGCGCGAAGAAATGCTCCGAGAGTTCCAACTCTTTGATGACAAAGTGCGTGACAATGTTGATAAACAGTTAGAATTACTCCGCGAGGTTCGCGAATTGTACCAAACGAATCCTGACTTATATAAGCGTATCAAAGCCTTGCCTTGCAAGAGCCGCACAATACGCCGTGCAGAAGATCGCCCAGCAAAAGCAGAGTCACAATCCACTATCGTATATATCACCACCGGTAAGCGCTCACAATTCTATTTGGTTAAAGGCGCAGAGCAACCCCAACAAATAGAGTTCCTTGATGCAGTTGATTGTCTCCGAGCTAAAAAGGATGAGCAACCAGGCATTTTTGAGGCGATAAAAGAATTGCATTATGAACATGTACACAAGGCATACGAAGCGTATCAGAACGCCGAAGAAATTGCAGGCGAAACGGCGGAATCATCTATCATCGAGCGACAAAAAGACCATAATGCTCAAACCGCACTTGCTCTGTTGCGCATGATGAAACGTATGTTTGAAAGTGATGAGATTTATGATAAGATTGTTACGCTTGAACAATATGTCAATGAAGGCATGTTCTCCATGCTTACGCTTAATCTCACGCGCCTTAATCGTGAACTGAACCGTCTTAATAGAGCCGGAACAAAGACAAGTGAACTCAAACCAATGTTCGCTATGAAACTTGAAAATCTCTACGACCATTATTATATCAGTCGTGAGAAATTTGAACGCGATGAGCAGTTTAAGCAATCAGAAATCATAACTTCCGAGACATTTGAATAAATAGTATTGCCATGTATAACGCCAACCAACTCCGTCAGTTATTCCAAAACAAGTTCAATCTTCAAGATTGGAACAAGTTCGTATTGGATGTAATTAAGCCTCAAACGTATCGTCAGAAACCGGAACAATTAGACATTGATCCCGCTGAGGGACAGGGCTATTTCCTTGGGCAAAAACAAACAATCGACAATTTTGATATTGCCTTATTCTATCTCCGTCTCAATCGCTCGGTTACACGCCGCCGAGTAGGACTTCGGCAACTGCTTGCTAAGTATCTCCGATTTACTGCGGATGCTGCACTTGTTGTTTTTGATGATGGTGATAATTGGCGTTTGTCCTTTATATGCGACCTCAAGGATGAGCGTACACAACCTAAGCGTTATACATTCGTCTTTGGCGAGCAAACCAATTACTATAACACTGCGGTTAAACGTTTTGTGGACTTACAAGGACAGGGCATTACTTTTGAAACACTCAAAGACGCCTTCTCTGTAGAAGCACTCACCAAAGAGTTCTACAATGAATTGTTCGGTTGGTATCAATGGGCAGTTAGTCCTGATGGAGGTATATATTTCCCGAATAATACAGAAACGACTTCTGATGATTTTGAAGATATAGACAAGAAAATCATCCGTTTACTCACACGTTTAATGTTTGTTTGGTTCATCAAGCAAAAAGACCTTGTGCCAGGAAAGTTGTTTGATGAGAAACAATTACAAAGCATTTTAAAAGACTTCGACCCGCAAGCTACGGATAATGGCAATTATTATAATGCTATTCTCCAGAACTTATTCTTTGCCACGCTTAACCGTGCAATTGAGGATGAGGAAGGCAAGCGCGGTTTTGCGAAATTGCAAGGGCAAAGGGATGTCAAAACACTTTATCGGTATGCTGAAATGTTCCGTATCAGTGAAGATGAGGTATTACAGCTCTTTGCAGAAGTTCCGTTCCTTAATGGTGGCTTATTTGAGTGCCTTGATAAAACCAAAAAGATCGATGGCGTAGATAAAGCTTTCAACTATGATGGATTCTCTCGCAATCCCAATCGTTGGCCAAACGGAAGATACCGTCAGCGTGCATTTATTCCTAACATATTCTTTTTTGACGAGGAAAAAGGCTTGCTCAATATCCTCAAACGCTATAATTTTACTATAGAGGAGAACACACCAAACGAACAAACGGTGGCACTTGATCCGGAATTGCTTGGTAAAGTATTTGAAAACCTACTTGGTGCGTACAACCCCGAAACACGCGAAACAGCACGCAACCAATCCGGCTCGTTCTATACTCCTCGTGAGATAGTAAATTACATGGTGGATGAGACTATTAAAGCCTATTTGAAGGACTATCCGACAGAGATTATTGACGAAATAATGTCTGATACTTTCGAATACAAACATGAACTCCAAGCACAATATTGTTCGATAGCAAATAAACTTAAACAGATTAAGATTCTCGATCCGGCATGCGGTTCTGGTGCGTTCCCTATGGGTTTGCTCAATCGACTGATTGATATTCTTAAAAAGATAGAACCCGAACAAGATACATACACTCTGAAACTACAAATCATAGAGAATTGCATTTACGGCTCCGACATACAGAATATTGCCGCTCAAATCAGTAAATTGCGTTTCTTTATTTCTCTTATCTGTGATTGTGAGAAAGACTCATCTAAACCAAACTTTGGTATACCAACCTTGCCGAACCTAGAAACAAAATTTGTTACGGCTAATTCACTAATAGCATTACATAAACGGAAGAAAGAAGTTACTCTTGACATCTTTGCTGATTTCGAAGAAAGTCCGGTCAATTTAAAGAAGAAAGAGTTGCTTGATGTTCGTCATCAGCATTTCCGCGCTAAAAAAGCCTCCGAGAAAATGCGGTTGCGCAAACAAGACGAAATACTGCGTGCAGAGCTTCTGCAATTATTGGAACAGGAAGATACTTTTGCTCCGAAGGATGCTATCCAAATGGCGAAATGGAATCCTTACGACCAAAATGCTGTAGCAGATTTCTTTGATCCCGAATGGATGTTTGGCGTGACGGATGGGTTTGACATAATTATTGGCAACCCTCCATACATTCAATTACAAAAAAGTACAGGCCAAAAAGGAGTTGACAAGAAAGGTAAGGAATACGATATAAAATTTGCCGATTTGTATATTGATTGTGACTATAAAACTTTTGACAGAAGCGGCGACATGTATTGTCTTTTCTATGAAAGAGGGCATCAATTACTTAAAGAAGGTGGGCATCTTTGTTACATTACGTCTAATAAATGGATGAGAGCGGGCTATGGTGAAAATACAAGATTATTCTTTGCGGAAAACACAGACCCACAACTATTAATTGACTTTGCGGGTGTTAAGATTTTTGAATCTGCAACAGTGGATACAAATATCCTTTTGTTTGCCAATAGCAAGAACCAACACAAGACACTATGCGCTGTAACGAATAAATCCAATATAAACGACTTAAAACAATTGAGCGATTTTGTTCGGTCGCACTCATCTGTTTGTGATTTTAGAGGTTCAGACAGTTGGGTAATATTGTCAGAGATAGAACAATCAATTAAAAACAAAATTGAGGCGATCGGTACACCTCTTAAAGATTGGGATATTCAAATCAACTATGGTATCAAAACTGGGTTCAACGATGCCTTTATTATCTCGACCGAAAAGCGCGATGAGATATTAGCAAATTGCAAAACAGACGAGGAACGACAACGGACAGCCGATTTAATACGACCGATTCTTCGCGGTAGAGATATTAAACGCTATGGTTACGATTGGGCAAACTTATGGCTAATAAATACTCATAATGGTGTAAAAGGGAAATATCCACCTGTTGATATCAATAACTATCCAGCAATTAAACAACATCTGGATTTGTATTGGGATAAAATCAGAAAACGAGATGATAAAGGCGTTACTCCATATAACCTCCGCAACTGCGCTTATATGGACGATTTCTTTAAGCCAAAATTGTTCTATGCAGATATAACTCAGGAATTAAATTTTGTTCAATGTGATGATGTTATGTTTTGTAATAATACCACCTATTTTATGGTAGCAAAAGATAGTTCATTATTACCACTGATACAGCATTATTTGAACTCAAAATTAGTCGATTGGTATTATCGAACTTTATCGGTACAACTGGGAGAAAAGGCTGTGCGTATGTTTTCTATATATGTATTAAACATTCCTATTCCCAAATCGCTGAATAACGATATTTATACAGAATATAATTTGAGCGCAGAAGAAATTAAATATATAGAAAATAGAGAGCTTTAACAACTCTCTATTTCTGTAATTTCGCTTTCGTTAAAGCCATATATCTCAAAAATTAAACTGTCGATTTTATTTTGAGTATCTTGTGAATACTGCATATTTTGTTCTGACACATAATTAGCCAAGAGCAAATTATGTTTTGTTTCTTTAGGAATAGGAAACCTAATAAGTGACTGAATGTTAAGCATTATATCTCCTGCTCCCGTGGTGTCACTATTCTTGTAAATGAAATATCTACCAACCTTGCTACACAGATAGGCTAGTATATATTCATTTACATGTCCTGCTTGGATAAAACTTGCAGGAGCAGTTAAAAAAGTACCGGCTTCGACAATTGCAAATGTTAAATTTCTGCCAACGGCTTTCCAACATATTTTTGGCTTAAAGAAATCGTCCTTATTTGATTTCAATATATCCTATTTGTTCAATCTCATTCTGCGTCAGATTATATAACTTGTAGATTTCTCCGTCAATTGCTATTGCCTTCTCTTTTGAAAAATCTCTTTGGATATCATCAACTAAATCTTTAAAGTGCTTTTCTATTTCATTAGTTGGTTGTAATACAGGTATCTTATCGAAGAATATCTTACTTAATTCCCGCGTACCTCCTTGCAATTCGGGAAATGAATCTCGGAAACAATACTTAAACAAAGAAGAATTAAGAAAGGCAGTCAAGAACGCCGTACTTGAACCTGTAATAATAAAGCATTTTTGGTTTGTCAAATATTTTTGAGTATCCCAAACAAAAGGCATATATTTTGTCATATTAGGATATATAATTTTTGGCATGTTGAAATCGTCCCAATAGCTGATGCTATCTTGTGTCTCATACCATTTGTTATTAGTTTTCTTGCGAGCTTTTATTACCTCTCCATTTATTATATGCGTTTTTCCTGTTTGCTCTAATTTCTCTATCCCTATAGACAATAAGTAATTTTTAACCGCAGGATACCGATCTATATCATAATGCTTCGCCGGAAATGTAGCAATCAGGTACAATCCAGCCCAGTCATATCCATATCTCTTTATATCACGACCTCTTAAAATCGGTCGTATAAGTTCAGCCGTGCGCTTGCGTTCATCTTCCGTTTTACAATTGGCAAGTATCTCTTCACGCTTTGCTGTATCAATGATAAATGCTTCATTATAGCCAGTGAGTACACCTCGATATATGTTAATGTTCCAATCGCGCAATGGCGTTCCTACTGATTCAATCTTATTCTTTATGCTTTGTTCTATAGGCGAAAGAATAACCCATGAGTCAGAACCATTAAAAGTACACATACTACCATTCAACCGAACAAAATCGCTCAATAGATGTCAGTCATTTTCCATAAAAGTATGATAATACTTTCGTACTGTATCTTTGTTCACTTTTAATAATTTACCAATTTTTGCAAATGAAACACCTTCTGCTAATAATCCGCGTATTAAGTCCTCTTTTTTATGCAACTTATATGTACATTGCCGCGATAGTTTTCCATGTGGACGCCCAAGCCGTACACCTTCTGCACGTTTTCTTGCCAAAGCTTCTTTCGTCCTTTGACTAATTAGATTCCTCTCTATCTCTGCCGACAATCCAAATGCAAAAGCCAACACTTTGCTTTGTATATCATCGCCCAGCCGGTAGTTATCTTTGATCGTCCACACGCGACACTCTTTCTTCATACAGATACTAAGTATCTCCATAATCATAAACAGTGACCGCCCAAGCCGTGACAACTCGGAACAGATGATCACATCCTCTTTCTCTACTTTCTTTAGCAACACACCTAACTGCCGTTTGTTGTAAGCTTTCGTGCCGGAGATTGTTTCTTCAATCCAACCGTCAATGTGCAGATTATTCACTTTGCAGAACCGTTCAATCTCAAACCGCTGGTTCTCGACAGTCTGCTTGTCAGAACTTACGCGGATATAACCATATATCATAATCCATATTTTTGACTCTCCAATAAACATACCATATCTATGCCATTTTCAAAGATTCTTCATGTTTTCCAAACTATCAGTCTGGTTGCTTTGTTCATTTTGCCGATTAGTAATCGGCGTCCTTTGTTCATTAGCTCCGAATTTAATTCGGTTTCAAAACATCGTTCATTGTGTTGGATGCCATCCAACAAAGGGATGTTAAGCAAATTTTACGCTCAGAGTATATTTCGCTCCTACCAATTTTACGCTCAGTGAATATCTTGCCTCGAAACATTTTGGGGATAGTGCATGTTTTGGCTCCAAAAATTTGCGGGATAGTGCTCATGAGACCTATTCCTGTAGCTTATTTAGTATATAATATAGAGTGTATTTATTGCTTTTATGTACCTTTGTAGCGTATTTGAGTGTTCGCGATTCGCGAACGGCGAACAAAACAATGTAAAATGCTTAATTTCAACGATATGAAAGAGCAAGATATTGTCATATTATTAAAGAAATTAACAAGAAAAGGACGCAACCTTTCTATTCGTAAATTGGCTGATGAACTCGGCATGAGTGCTTCAAGCGTAAGCGAGAGTTTGGAACGCTGCAAAAAGGCCCAATTGGTAGATCGTAACAAAAAACGAGTGAACACGCTGGCACTACAGGAGTTTATGGTTCATGGTCTCGGTTATGTCTTCCCTGCAGAGACTGGACGCGTCATCCGTGGTATTCCTGCATATGTAAGTGCCTCACCGATAAAAGAACAAGTTTCCAATTCTTCCGAGCAGTTTGTATGGCGCTACGCAAAAGGCGATGCACGCGGGCAACAAATCACTCCGCTGTATCCTTCAGTGCCGGAAGCCGCCTTGCGCGACGAGGAGTTGTACCAATTGCTGGTCATCGCGGACACCCTGCGTATGGGGCGTTCCCGCGAAAGAGAGATTGCTGTTGCCGAACTGAACAAATACATCCAGCGTTATGTCGGGGAACAAGAAGAGTGCTATGAAGATTCAATTTGTGAGTGATTTGCATCTGGAGTTTCCGGACAACCGCGCGTGGTTGGCGGCGCATCCATTGGAGGTAACGGGCGATATATTGCTTATTGCCGGAGATTCAGCCTACCTTGACCTGCCGGATTCCGGACGTGAGACATATAAGGCGTACGATTTCTGGGACTGGGCTTCACGCAACTATAAGCAAGTCATTGTGTGCCTCGGTAACCATGATTTCTACGGCTACTATGATTTGGCGACGATGCCGGATGGTTATTGTCTGGACATCCGCCCGAACGTAAAAGCGTACTACAACAGCGTAGTGCATCTGCCGGATGTAGATATCATTGTCTCTACCCTTTGGTCATTTATTGAGCCGGATATAGACTTTATAGTCGAACGTAGTGTGAGTGATTTCTACCGCATCAAATATGAAGGTCACCGCTTAAATGCACAGAATTTCAATGCAGAGCATGAGCGTTGCTTAGCTTTTATCAAACAGTCAGTAACAGAGAGTCAAGCCAAAGCAAAAATCGTTTTGACACACCATGTGCCCACGCAGTTATGCACAGTTGATGAATTCAAAGGAAGCACAATCAATGGTGCCTTTACGGTTGAATTGGGCGATTACATTGCAGATTCGGGTATCGACTATTGGATTTATGGTCACTCGCACCGTAATATGGATGCGAAGATTGGAAAAACACAAATCATCTCTAACCAGTTTGGCTATCTCTCCCATGACGAACCACAAAACAATGGTTTTGATCCAAAACGGTATATTGAACTTTCAGCTTTGCAATCGGAATGAAAAAAGTTGCTTTTAAGGTGATAGATTTTAGGTCTTTTTTGACTTATATATGGAGGGATATAAATACAACTATAAATACAACTATAAATACGCAATAACCTAAATGTTCGCAATTCGCGAACGCAAACACAATGGAACAAGAGAATTAACATACACCGCTATTCCATAAAACAGTACAAATTTATGGATTATATTCCAAAAAATAATGTGATTTTTCGGATTATACTCCCAAAAACTTGCAGAATTCAAAATTCTGAAAGCCTATGACATCAAAAAAACAGCAATAGTCACTCCCGACAATTACCTTGATTGGCTAATTTAGTCCATGACTTGTCCGCGTAATAAATGGAGCGGGCAATGGCATTGCCCTGAAATGGACGAAACAGGGAAAGGAAGAAAACAAGGAAGGGAAGAACCGGAAGATAAATGGCAAATGAGCATGACATATGGCAATGGCAGGAGCCGGGGACGGCATGGAAGGGTGTCGGGATCTATCATGTGACGCTGACAATACCAAGCAGGGAGCCGCAGTTGGGAGAACTTATCATTCCTGAGAATGATCCACAAAAGGCATATATTCAAAGAACGAAATTGGGAAATGCTTTGGTTGAGAAACTACTGAAACATCCCACTTATTATCCGGAAATAAAGATTGTTCAGTATTGTCTCATGCCGGACCATCTCCATGTTATACTATATGTCACGCGACCGATGGAAAAAACGTTCAATATAGTTGTGCGTAGCCTGTGGCAAGCGGCGAAGAAACTCGGAAGAGCATATACTCTGTCCATTAATCCCGAATCAGATTCGGGGCTAATAGACGGAGAAACAGACGGAGAAATAGACGGAGAAACAGACGGAGAAACAAACGGAGAAATAGACGGAGAAACAAACGATGTCCCATTCCCCATCTTTACCGAGCGTCCATTTGTCCGTCCTCTTTCCCGAAAAGGGCAGTTACAGACGATGATCCGCTACGTCCAGATGAACCCTCAGCGGCTGGCGACAAAGCGCATATACCCGGAATTATTTAGAGTGCAGGAGGGAATCGAGATAGCCGGGCGCACCTATCGTGGCGTGGGGAATGTGGCATTGCTGCAAGCAGAGAGATATGCGCCGGTGCATGTACGCCGGACGATGATAGACGAGGCGATGCACGGCGACAACACACGGCTGCGCGATTACATGAACGGCTGCGTGCTGGCAGCCCGACAGGGCACTGTGATGGTCTCGCCGTTCATCTCCGATAAGGAGAAAGAGGTGATGGTGGTTCTTCTTGCGGAGGAGCATCCCATCATCTATATCGCAGATAACGGTTTTGGCGACTATTACAAGCCGAGTGACGGCTTGTTCGACTCTGTTGCCGCCGGGCGCGTGCTGATACTCAGCCCATGGGAGTACGACCCCTCCAAGCGCCATGTGTTGCGCGCGGAGTGCGTAGCGATGAATCAGATGGCGGAGGAGATATGTACTTGTAATAACTAAAACAAAAACAATACAATTATGACAGATTTATTGATTCTTTTTGCGGTGGCGATGGCGGTGTCCGCAGTGGGGTGGAAATACTTCGTGTATTTCTTCAGTCTCGGTTACGGGTACGGCATTGCCGCTCTGGCGGTGGCAATGTGTGTGATGTACCATGCGAATCTCACGGTGCCGACGATGGCTATGTTAGTGCTGCTGTTCATCTTCGGCGTGCGGTTAGGAACGTACCTGCTGGTGCGCGAGCGCAAGGCGGTTGGGTACCGTAAGATTCTGTATGG
>ONQO01000076.1:0-5232 GCA_900319995.1 uncultured Bacteroidales bacterium | reverse complement strand
GGCGAACGGACCGCACGATAGCGAGTTGTGGGCATGGATAGGTGCGGCGGTTGTGGCTTGCGGCATTTTGTTAGAGAGCATCAGCGACGCGCAGAAGAGTGCCGCCAAGAAAAAGAACCCGAAGCGGTTTGTAGATACCGGTCTGTACCGTATCGTCCGCTGCCCGAACTACCTGGGCGAAGTGACCATCTGGACGGGCGCGTTGCTCAGTGCTATAGGTGCAGGGCTGAACTGGAGGCAGTGGCTGATAGTAGGAATAGGGTACGCAGGCATCGTGTTTGTGATGTTCAGCGGAGCGCGCCGTCTGGAGCTGCGTCAGAACGCCGCCTACGGCAATGACCCCGAATATCAGGCATACGTGAAGAAGACTCCGATTCTGATTCCGTTCCTGCCCATCTATTCCGTAGCCAAATACGAATGGCTGAAGGCATAAGCGATATGAAAAAAGAACTATTATTCTTAATCATGGCGTTATGCGCTGTGTGCATGGTGTCATGCCAACAAACGCCGAAAGGCGAGATGGCGTACCCGCAGGCGGAGTGGAGTGATGCCTGCGAGATACTGATGCACACGCCCGGACCAGAACTTTTCAACGGCGTGATTCATCCTTCGGCAGGGCTGTTTGAACACTATTTTGATGTAGAGAAGGCCGCTGCGGAGCATCGCGGGTATATCCGCCTTTTGGAGAAGAACGGCATCCGCGTATACACGGTTGAAGAAATCTTGAAAGAGACGGGCATTGACACCTTGCGGGTGTTGGCCTCCAAAGTGCTGCGGTACGATATATCCGCAATCCCCGGTGAGGACGCCGAGGCTTCGGAATTATACCGCGAGCAGACGATAAGAGAGATGAGCCGCGGCGATTTGATCCGTTGTATCTTGTTGCAACCGACGGTCAAACTGAGCCACACGGACAATAACACCGGCTATGAGGCGCAGTATATCCAGAACCCGCTGATGAACCTCTATTTCACGCGGGACCAGAGTATTACCACTCCGCGCGGACATGTGATTTGCAAGATGAATTCCTCGCAACGTGCACCGGAAACGGATATTATCGAGGTGTGCTATCACCATATGGGCATGCGCCCGATTTTGCGTATTGAGGGCGAGGGCAGGCTGGAAGGCGGCGATTATTTCCCTGCCGGCACTATTTCGCTCATCGGCTGCGGCATGCGTACGAACCGGGAAGGAATCCGTCAAGTGATGGCGGCAGACGCGTTCGGGCACGATACGGTGGTAGTGGTGCGCGACCATAAGTTCTGGCAAATGCAGATGCACCTTGATACGTATTTCAATATTATTGACCGTGACCTGTGTACCATGGTGCGCAGCCGGTTAGAGGCAATGCCGGATGAACCGGAGTATGTGACTTGCGACATCTATGCCCGTGCAGCCGGAGAGAAGGAATATCGCCTCATCACGGAAGATATGCCGTTTGTGGGTTTCCTGCGCGAACGGGGAATGCAGATTCTCCCGATAGACCGTGAGGACGAAATGCACTATGCCAATAATTATCTGACTATTGCGCCACGTCATATCATGGCGGTGGGCGGTCAGAGTGCGGCATTGCAGCAACGGCTTCGCGATGCCGGAGTGAAAGTAGAGTGGGTGCCGTTGGAAAGCCTGATAGACGGTTACGGCGCCGCGCATTGCATGACGCAAGTAATGAATAGAATGAAACACTGACATTCTTCGTACCGCGTGCGCGAGTTGTAACTCCGTCGATAATATGTCCGCAAAATCAATCGGTTGCATAAACTCATTTTGACGCTGCAAAGGTAGTATTTTTTTGACATATGCAAGTTTTTCCGCATAAACATCCCCAAAATCCACACAAAGATACAATAATTTTTCGAGATAAGCAAATAAAAACGCCACGAAGGACGTTTTTGTTCTAAGGAAAAGTCAAATTTATTTCGTACCACTCAAAATGCCGCTTTCGGTATCTTCATTGTTGAGACGTTGCCAACCCTCGCGGTGCTTGGTTCCAAAGTCCAGATTGACGTTGAAATTGAGCATCAGCACTTGGCGATAGTTCTGCATAACGGCAGTATTGGCAGTCGGGGCAAGGGCAGACAAGTCCTTTGTGACGGTTCTGGAGCCGTGCGGAGAGAACGGATTAACCATCATAATACCAAAACCAAAATGCTCCGAATTATAGTTGATGCCTATATCGTGCGTTAACTCGCCGAGGGTCAGCGTTTCGCCCCATAAGTTATGCTGCGCAGTAACCACATCGGCAAAGAATCGCCATCCTTTCAGCAGATAGAAAATGCCGCCACGCACACCGTAATTGACATGCTCATGGTGGTAGTTGTTGCCCTGACTGACCATGTATTTGACAAATGGCGTGACATTGAACATCAGTTTGTTATCAAGCAGTTTGACCTGCACACTCGGCGAGACATGCAATTTATGATAGCCGCGCTGGTTGTCATACATGCGGATGGCATAAGGTGACCCGTCTATAATTTCCTCAAAGGTTTCTTCCATAATAGGCTTGTGGTCGTAACTGTAGTTTGCCCAAAGGTTGAGATTGACATGCTTGGACTGCCATGACAATTCCATTTCGTTTGCCTCGCCGCATTTGGTACTTGTCAATCTGTTGCGTAATATCGGACAACTGCGACAAAGAGGGTTGATAGCCTGACACATAACCTTTGTATTTCCAGAACCGACCTTTGCCGAAATCGTAACTCATGGTCAACTGTGGACGGGCAATCCAATTGCTTTGTTTCTGTCCGGCTTGGTCAATGAGAGTGTGCATAACTCCGATACCTACCACATACGAAAACTTATCTACTCTGTGCCGCATTTCTGCAAACGCGTAGGTCTCGGCGGTGGTCATATTGACGGTCGCGGCGGTGTTTCCCCAATAGGTGTTCTTCACCCATTGTTGGTTATGCCGTGCACCTACGGTAAGCATGATATTTTCCCATTCCTTTTCATAAATAGCTTCTCCGATGAGTGACCACTTGTCACCTCTCACACGCGATAAAACATCGGTTGTATCTGTCGAAGCTGAGCCCCGAAGCGGTGTTTGTCGGAATCGGCGGTCGCTGTGAGTATTGATATACGTGCCGACCACGTCAAAATACAAGTGTTGCTTGTGCGGCAGGTTATGCTGATAGTAAATGTCCAATGACGGTGACTGACTGCTGCTTTTGTCGTGATCGTGTATCTCAAATGAATCCGTCGGCTGAAACAAACGGCTGTCGCGGTCAGATGGCCCGTAAGGCGTATATGCCATATTATCACGCAGGCGGATGTTCAGCATATTTTTGTCGCCGTTGGCCCAGTTATAGTTCAGCGAGACATTTATGGGGTAGGTCTTATAGCGTGTCGGTTCTCCTACTTCGTTGTTCTCTATCTTGCCGGTACTAAAATGGTAGGTCTCATTGTTAGTGCGCGTCCAATAAATATCGTACGGCGCATAAGTAGCGACTGCTTGTATAGACGATTTGCCGAAATGAACCTTACCCGCCAGATAGTAATTACCGATACCCGGCAGGGTCAAACCGTTTGTGCCAGCAAGCATGAGCGAACCGCCTGTGTCGCGGTGTTTGACGATATAATCCACAACAGCAGCTGCGCCGTTGTATCGCACACCCGGTTGGTCGTGGTACTCAATGCGGATAATATCTTTCGGGTTGATGGCTTTTACATCTGCCGTGCTTGCCTCTACACCGTTGATGCGCAGCTGCACGCTCTCGTCAGAAAGCGTTTTGACGGAATTGTCAATAGGACTGATTACGATACGCGGAATTTGCAAGTTCTGTAACAGAGAAACGCCATCCGAGGAAGCCTGCATCTGTTCTTTCGACGGCAACAATATTTGCCTGTCCACTTTCTGAATAATGGCTTGACTTTCCACAACCACTTCGCCTAATTCCGTTGCGCCTTCTTGCATTTGTATCGTGCCTATATGCGTATCGCCGTTCACAGTAAGAGCCATGCGGATTGTTTCATAACCGATATAGGAAAGTTCCAGAATATAGTTTCCGGTGTCCGCGTCAAGGGAGAATTTGCCATTGTTGTCGGTGGTGGTTCCGGCTATCTGCATAGTGTCCTGTATTAGCAAGACGGTTGCACCGATGATGGCTGACTTGTCGGTTGCGTCCTTGATACGACCGGATATTCTGGCATTGTTCGCCGTTGCGGTAATGGCAGAACAAAACAATACCGCAAGAAATATAGAGTGTTTCATTGTTTGTCTGGATTTTGTGGGGTAAAGGGCATAGAGCAACCGTTCTACATACTATGGTATGAAGAAATTTGGTGAAAAACTTTGATAGCCGCAGAACGGTCGCTACAAAGCCTTCTTTATAGAAAAGAGTAGATTATTTGTCTTTGAGCAAGATTACCACCGAGCAATCTTCCTCACTGATGTCGCAGATGATGAACTCCGTATTTGAAGACAGAAATATCGCGTCATCGTTGCCGTTGGAGTGTGACTCCATAAGGATTTCGTAGTCTTTCTCTTTCGATAGTTTCTGAATATCTTTGGAGAGTAGTTGCTTCTTGTCGCCTTCAGCAGTAATGATGATCATTCGATTGAAATTGGCGAACTTTTCAAGATCGGTGCCTTTTGTGTTGATGCTATCAAAAACAACTTGTCCTGCCGTTGCCAAAGACAAACCGGCACTGAACATGGCTTTGTTGATGCAGACATACTCCACGCCTTCCATCTTGGCGTATTTCTCAAATACTTTATTCTGAGCTTGCGCAGCGATGCCACAAAGGGCGATGACTGCTACTAAAAGAATTCGTTTCATCATAATTGTATAGTTTTAATAGTTGATATATCGGGTTGCTGTTTGAATGGTTTTATTCATTTCGTTTACTTGCTCCGTTGCCATATTAGCAGATTGCCGGAACGGTGCTAATGAACGATTGATGATGTCATTGGCATATAGGATTTCTCGCGCAGCTTCTTCCGGTGTGCTACACGTGTCGCGGAATGGGTCAGTTGTGTATGTTCGTTGATGAAATAACACACCGCCGCCTATTGCGAAAAGAATAGCCACCGTTGCTGCTACTCGATACCACATCTTCGGAGGTGTTTTTAGACGGTAGATGATTCCTTTGTTTTGCTTCTCCTCAGACAGAACTGGCTTTTTCTCCGTTTGTCCGAGGTTGTTCACAAAAGCGGTGATTTCCTCGGCTATGTCTTGCGGCATCTCTTGGTCGGATGTCTGTGCAAGCAATAGGAAGAGTTGCTTGTCTTCC
>ONQO01000027.1 GCA_900319995.1 uncultured Bacteroidales bacterium | reverse complement strand
ATGTCGCACGTCTCCAACTCCAGTCGCATCTCTTTCTCGACTTCGCCGAACACGCCTTCCATCTGCGCTACATAATGGTTCCACTCTATACGGATTTGCTCTTTATAGTTCATAGGAATGCAAATAACCGCCTCCGCTTCACGTGCGATAGCGTTCCGCAGATTGCCTCCGTTGATAGAAGCCAGTTGCATTTCTGTTTGCGGCCAGACACGTGCAAGGAACCAGACAATCAGTTGGTTGGCGTTGGCTCTTCCTTTGTTGATGTCATCGCCCGAATGGCCACCCATTAGTCCGCTTACAGATAAACGGACGGCTAATAGCTGTTGACTGTTAGGTATTGGCATGGGCTCATAGTGCATCTTCGCCAAAGTGTCTATACCTCCGGCACAACCGATAAAAATCTGTCCGTCGTCTTCTGAGTCCAGATTAATGAGGCGTTGGGATTTCAAAACACCATCCTGCAACTTCATCGCGCCTGTGAGTCCTGTCTCTTCATCAACGGTAAAGAGACATTCGATAGCCGGATGAGACAGCTCTTGGTCCGTAATTGCGGCGAGAGCCATCGCGATTCCTATTCCATTGTCAGCTCCAAGCGTTGTTCCTTTCGCTTTCAACCATTCTCCATCAACATAGGTCTCAATCGGGTCTTTCAGGAAATCATGCTCCACATCCCCGTTCTTTTCACAAACCATGTCCATATGGGCCTGTAAAACAACACTTTCGTGATCCTCGTACCCCGGAGTGGCAGGAACACGCATAATGACGTTCATCGCCTCGTCGGCGACACATTCAATACCATGTGTGGCAGCAAAATCTTGCAACCAACGACTGATTTTTTCCTCGTGCTTGCTCGGACGGGGAACTTTGCAGATCTCTGCAAAAATCTCAAATACTCTTTTTGCGTCCATTTCTATTATGATTATCAATTATTCATACTTAGTTCAGCAACTCTATTTCCTCTTTCAATTTTCTGTGGAATCGTATATGGAAGAGCACGGCAGGAATAGCAAGTGCTATTACAAATGCAATCCACATGCCTTTGGCTCCTAATCCTGCCGGGAAAGTGAGATAGAGTCCTAACGGCATTGCCACCCCGATATATGCGAATAGCGCTATACGCATCGGAGCACGAACATCTTGTATGCCCCTCAACATAGCGGCACCAATACATTGCAGACCATCCACATATTGCAGAGTTCCCGCAATAATGAGGAGAGTAGAAGCGGTAGGAACTACTTCCGGATCATCGGTGAAAATATACGGGATATGATTTCTGCCAAAAATCATGATAGCCGCTCCGATGGTGTTCATCAGAAGGCAGAGATGGATAGAGGCGCGGCTTGCCATTCGAACGGCTTGGATGTCACCTTTCCCCAACTGGTGAGACACGCGGATAGTAGTCGCAGCCCCGATGCCCATAGCCAGCATAAATGTCAAATCCGCCATTTGGTTGGCTATATGGTGGGCGGCAAGTGCCTCTTTGCTTATCCAGCCGATGATAACAAACGATGCCGTGAAGAGAAACGCTTCCGCAAAAGACTGTAATCCGATAGGTGTTCCGATGGCCAAAAGATGCTCCACTTCCCGACGCGTAATCAGTCTGCCACGTATAGCCAGGATATATCTCCGCCAATCAGAATGGACCATCATAGCAATCAAAAAGATAGCCGCCATAAGCGAACGGGCAATCAGAGATGCCAATCCGGCTCCCTTCGCCCCCATCGGCTCGAAACCACAATGACCAAAGATAAAAAGCCAGTTCAGAAAGATATTCAGCAAGTTACAACCTAATGTAATGACCATCGCAACCCATGTGTTGCCAAGTCCTTCGAGGAATTGTTTCGAAAAGCAGAATAGCAGGAATGGAATAATTGAAAGCACTATTAAAATATAGTACGGGCGCGCGCACGCAATGACCTCCGGCTCTTGACCGAACGAATCCAGATAGGGAATACATGGCGCAAGCAAAAGGAGTGAAATCGCGCACATCAAAACTGTGAATACGATTCCGTTTGCCATATACGAACTTATCTGCTCATGCTTGTGGGATAATTCTTTTTCTCGTTCCTCCTCCGAAGTGAAAGACGCCGTTTCCAGTTTCTCCAACCGTCCGTGTACATGACCCACAAGAGGCGTCACGCCCATTAAAGCACCCATCGAGAATACCATGACCGTGAAGAATATGGCGTTTGAGAAACTGACAGCCGCTAAATCCGTAGTGCCGTAATGACCTACCATGATTGAATCAGCCAAGCCCACCATCGCTGCACCAAACTGGGTCAACATGACCGGAAACGCAACTTTTAGATTACGCTTGTAATACGGCAAATATTTGCGGAATGAGTAGGACATAACTTCAATTCGGGCACAAAGGTACAAAAAAAAGTTGAAAGTTGAAAGTTGAAAGTAAAAAAATTTGCATATTTCATAAAAAAAGTGTACCTTTGCACCCGAATTATAGAATAATCGTGCCCAAAGGCTATGAAAAAATTAGGAATAATAGTTCTGCTTGCCTGCTTTGTTGTATGTGCGATGCATGCAGATGATACGAAAAAAAACGCGTATCAAATTGAGGATAACTCTTTCTTCGACCCTACTAAAAAAGAGAAGAAAGAAGAGAGTTATTCTTTCCATACAGATTACCGTTTGGAGATAGGTTATGTGCAGCATAACCAACGCACTCGCGCCATCAGTTTTCCCGACATGTATCTGCACGGTATTCGATTAGGTGCTACTTTCTCTTTTGTATTGCCCCTTCATTTTGATATTCAGACAGGGCTTCTCTATACCCTTATGTACGGAGTCAACGAGCAACGCTGGCGTTCAGTAGATGTGCCATCCGTTCAGTTCGAATCAATCAATCATCGTGTTTTGTCCCATAACCTTACGATACCCGTGCGAATGTATTATACTATACCGCTCTGGAAAAAGCTCAACCTCTTCTTCTATACCGGTCCTCAACTTCATATCGGTTTGGCGCAGAGCGATTATCTGATTCCTCACCTTTCCGACGGCGCGAAGACATGGATGGACTCGCAGGGTATTCCTACTTCGCCATATGACCGATTGGCGGACGAACTTATCCGAGCAAATATACAATGGGGAGTCGGCGGAGGATTGGAATGGGACCGTTACCGCTTGCAAAGTGGCTATGACTTCGGTCTCAACAACCTCGTCAAACACAAACAAACCCCGAATCAGTATATGGCTGAATGGGGTTGGTTCGTATCGTTCAGTTATCGTTTCTGAAAAAAACGGATTCGTTTTATTCGTGCGTAATCTCTGGAGCTATTTTCTGTAAGTAACTCTCCGGGAATGGCAGTCTGTTTGGGCTGCAACTGTTTCCATAGGCATTGCGCTTGAACTGACCGTTTTCTTCTTTGCGCTCTTGACCATCTATGAATTTGGTTATCAGGTAAATATACAATCTTTGCCAGTCGGCAGTCACGTTCTCAGCCTGTGAGCACGAATAGGATGTTAGGAAAGCACGCGCATTCTCTTCGCTCATACCTGCAACCTCGGCATCTACACCTTCTATCTGCAAATTGAATTTGTCATCCCATATCTGCTGCAACTCATGGATATGCGGATACATGCGGCTATATTTGGTATATGCCCAGTTGGCAACCATGTTGAATGTCCACCACGCGCTCGTCGGACTGAAGGTATAACTGTCTCCGTTCCCTTCTGCAAAGCACTCGGGAACATGGTTGATGCAGCAGTACATGGGCGTGTAACAACTGCATGCCGCATCGTCCACACCAAACCAGAAGATTCCTTTTTTGCCCTTTCGCATCTGACCCACATAAGACCACGCAGTCTGTTGGGTTGCCGTGGGACGCTCATACCAGTATTGCAGCGTATCCGTGCTTCCCTCCGGTGCTACTTTGAAACCTAAGCCGCCGTAGCGGAGTTTGCTGTTCCACGGACCGGCATCGGTTCCCTTGGTGATGTCTAACGGCGTACCCTGGTACTCATCACGCATACAGTTTTTGATATCCTGAACGCTCACTTTCTTGTCAGGAATAATCCAGAGGGGCATATGCTCGCCGGCATCCTTGCCATGAGTTGCACGGAAAGTGGCGCCCGTTGCATAGTCAAAATATTTCTCCATGTCGCTGCTGAAATGGTTGAAGAATGACCAAACACGTGCCTCACATACGAACAAACCGCTGAAATCAAATGGGTTATATGCAGCCTGAAAACTGAAATCCTTATCTGCTCCTGTAAAATAACCCTTTTCGCGGGCAAAGGAAATCAAGTTCTTATCCCACATCCAGTCCCCGTTGCATACGCAGTTCAGTTTTTTCTCTAAACGGCGTTGCTCTTTCGCTAATGGGGCACTTATTTTCACTTTCCTGCCAATAGGCAATGTAGTTATGCGTGCCTGATTGGCATGTGCGCTGATGGCATCGTCGGGAATACGTACAGCTACCCAGTTGGCGCCTTTTTTTCCGGGACCTTTTCCGATGAGGTCCAATATCCATACTTCGTCCGGATCGCCGATGGAAAAACTCTCGCCCTCTGAAGCATACCCGTGTTCGTTAACGAGCATAATCATCCATTCAATCGCCTCGCGGGCTGTCTTGCTGCGCTCCAGAGCAATATAAATGAGGCTTCCATAGTCCACGCCTACCGTGTCCCATAGTTCCTCTCTGCCACCCCATGTGGTCTCGCCTATCGTCACTTGGTGTTCGTTCATGTTACCTACCACCGAATAAGTGTGGCTCACTTGCGGGATGAATCCTTGTGGACGACCCGTATCCCAGTCTTTCACTTCGCGCAGAGCACCTGCCTCATAATCTGCCGCAGGTGAGAAATGCAAAAAACCGTACATGCCGTACGAATCTGCAGCATATGAGATAATCGTGCTACCGTCCGTCGATGCCTGCTTGCCGACCAGAAAATTCGTGCATGAAAATGCTTCCTGCGGAAGGATGAGAGTAAAGATGAGTGCTGTTAGTCCGGCTATAAATAACCTGTCAAATCGTTTGGCTGACAGACCGCCCGTCGTCAAATTTCTCATAATAATGTGGGGTTTTGAAGTTCAACCATTCTTTTTTTAGCTTTTTTGAGAGCTATATCGTACGCTTTGCGGTAGTATTGGAAGAAATGTTTCCAGTCAGCCTTTTTTGCAACCGCTGCGGCTGCTTTGCGTGCTAATGCTTTTTCGTCTTTCGACAAGCGGTCGAAGCGTAGCAGTTCATCGGCAACTTTTTCGGCAACCTCGTCAAAATTGGAGTCGTTACGCTCGATGACGGTTACACCGCCTTGCTCTTTTTGACGTGCCGCCCATTCACCGAAACCGGTCAGAGAAGTGGTGATAGTAGGTACATGGAATGCGCAAGATTCCAGCGGAGTATATCCCCATGGTTCATAATAACTCGGGAAAACCGTGATGTCTAGTCCTATCAAAAGGTCGTAGTATGTCATGCCGAAAAGCGGGTCATGACCGTCCAAATAATAGGGAACAAATACCGCACTTACTTTTCCTTTTCGGGATGGGGCACGGTCCAAATAAGGAATCATTACAAACGCTACCACTTCCCGTTCGGGTTGGTCGCTGTGGTAAATCTTTTGTGCCAGTTTGTCTAACGCGGCTGCAAATACGTCAATACCTTTGTTCTTCCATTCCAGGCGCCCGGAAATGCCGACCAACAATGCGTTTTGGGGCACAACTCCGCCTAACTGTTCACCTGCCACTTTGCGCAATGCCTCACGTGCGATGGAGCGTTTCTCGTCAAATGCTTTTCCTTTCGGTACATACGTCGGTTCGAAGCCGTTGGGCGTCTCTATATCCACTTTCTTGTCCAATAGTTGCGCGCACTCGCGTGCGGTAATATAACTCACTGTCGTGAAGCAATCTGCCCAATGCGCTGCCTGTTTCTCTACGGAATGTTTGCTAACCATATTCAGTTCTTGCGCCATCTGGTCACCGTTATAACATTCGAAATAGTCGTACAGCGGTTTGCCGTTGCCCGCTATCGAGCGGCCGATGCCCGTTGCATGTGTGGTGAAAAGAGTAGCAATTTCTGGACATTTATCATGTAGATAGAAAATAGAGAACGCAGTCTGCCATTCGTTGGCATGAGCGCAGAATTTTGGTCTTTCGGATTTGGATTTCCGATGGCTGACCAAGTAGTTGTGCAGACTCTCCATCACTATTCCTGCTGTGTAACCGAATAGACACGACTCATCATAATCGCCGTATGCCGCATGACTCTGCACATGGAATTTATCCCATGCCCACGCATAGATAGAATCCTTCTTTGCCCATAAAGCATCGGATTTCAGCAGAATAGCTATCGGTTCGCCAGGAACTTGCCATCTGCCGATACGCAACGGTATTTCGGAATGGCTTAGGCGGAATACATTTTGCCATTCTTTTAGAAGAGTGCTGTCTTCACGGAAATAGATGTTACTGTGTTCTCCGAAATCGGGACCGAAGAAAAATACTTTGTCGGGATGCTCTTCCTGCATGGAAGCTGCACGGGTGCTCAAAACGGCATATATGCCGCCTACGCGGTTGCATACTTCCCAACTGGTTTCAAATATATAATCTGGTTGCATGATTTGTTCGCCCGATGGGCAGGTTTAATTCAGTTTGCCATCTGCGGCGATTTTGGTTACGTTGTTCATCTCGTTCAGTTTTGTAGGCACGGTAACGAACTTGTTGTTGTCCGAACCAACGAACGGCATATACCATACGCCTTCTGCATTCGCCCAATAGATACGGTTGTCATACGTGTCCAGTGTCATTGCGGCACATGGAGTTGCATCAATCTGTACGGGGTATGACCCGTCAATATTGGCCACATATAATCCGTCTGCACGGTAATAAATCTTGCGGTTCGCAATATGGAATCCTTGAAGTTCTGGGAAAATGGTGATTAACTCGCTCAACAGGAATACTTTGCCGTTGTATGTTTGTGCGGTATCTTGTTCTGTATCCAGCAATGCAGATGAACCGGATAGCAGTTTAGCATCTTCGGAGCGTTCGCTGAAAATTCGTTGGCGGTAGTCACCTTTTGCTGTGCGCATATAAACGGAATTAGTTTCGCGGTCACGGATATAGAATTTTTTCGTTATATCCGTCTTTTCTCCGTTCAGTGTGATATGAAGGCTAACTTCGGCGGAATCGTCGGCTTGGGTGAAATAGCAGGTGATATAATTACTTTCCGCTTTCACGGGTGGAACAGGTAGTTCCCATTCCAAATCCATTTCGTAGTTATATGGATTATATACATTTGCGGTAAAGGTGTAGTCTTTGTAAATATAGAATACACTATCGTTTGCTACAAAAGTCGGGATGGTATCGTAAACTGTAAGTTCTTTTGTTGCGGTCAGCGAGTTCTTCTTGTCCACTTTCAATATTACGCGATACGTACCGGGTTTCTTGTACACGTGAGATGGGGATTTCAGCGTTGAGGTGCTCCCGTCTCCGAATGTCCATTCCCAATCCTCGCCCGAAGAGGATAGGTTGGAAAAACGAACTGCTTCACCGGCTTTGGGGTCAGAGGGGGTAAACGTAAAATCAACGCTTGTCTTCTTGCACGCTATCGCCGCGCAGCAGAGAATCAATAATAGCCATGTTTTTTTCATATGTGTCGTTGGCGTTCAGCCAATAGATTTCTTTGTCGCGCCGAAACCAAGTCATCTGACGTTTGGCGTAATGACGCGTATTCTGTTGTATCAGTTCTGTTGCACGGAGCAAATCGTATTGTCCGTCAAAATAGCCGAACAACTCCTTATATCCTACCGTTTGCAAACTATTCAAATGGCGTTTGGGATAAACTGATTTTGCTTCTTCTTTCAGTCCATTCGCCATCATTTGCTCCACACGGTGGTTGATTCGTTCGTATAGTTCTTCGCGCGGACGCTCCAATGCTGTTTTTACAATCCTGAACGGACGCTTATTGGCAGATGTATGACTGTCGGTGGAAGAATGCTTTGTCAGTAGGGACGAATATGGTCGTCCGGCCACCATACTCAATTCCACACAATGCGCCAGCCTCGCAGGATTACTTCTGTCAACTTCCTCCCAATAGACCGGATCCAGTCGTTGCACTTCTTTTTGCAGCCATTCCAAGCCATATGTCTCAAACTGTTTTTTCACTTCTGCTCGCACATCGGTTGGAATGGATGGCAAATCATCCAGACCTTTGCATACGGCTTCTGCGTATAACATCGAACCGCCGGTCATTACTATCGTCTCATGCTCCGCGAATAGTGTTTCTAATAATGTCAGAGCGTCACGTTCGTATTGTCCTGCGTTGTATTCGTCCTCCAAAGCGCGGATACCGACGAAATAATGTTTCACACGTGCTTGCTCTTCTGAGGTCGGAGCGGCTGTCCCGATAGGTATATCACGGTAAATCTGTCGGCTGTCGCAACTCACTATCGGACATCCGTAATGTTCAGCCACACGAAGAGACAACTCTGTCTTACCGACTCCGGTTGGACCAAGTATGAGAAGGAGGTTTTTCAATGGTTGTGGACATTAAAACATGCTCCCGTCGTCGAAACTCAAATCCTGGAAACCCTCCATGTCAATGTCGCCGAGGTCTAATTCGTCGCGAAACTCATCGTCAATCTCAAAGTCGTCACTTCCTCCTTTGCTGTTAATACCGGCTAAAGGATCCTCGCTCTTCAATTGTTTTGGGGCTTTGCCTTTGCTTTCTACACATTCGACTCCATTCATGTTGCCCGGCTTGATTTCTTTCAAACTGCCGAAAAAATAACGCTCGAACATCGGGTCGAAAATGTATATCAAACGTTGCCCCTGCTCCTCTATGAGGTCGCTCAGCTTCGTCTCGCTCATGACCATGTTGTCATACTCAAAATTCGAATCCATTTCTACTAGTGTTACCTCCTGACCTTTCTCCCATTCGTCATTACATAAGAAGAACGACGTCATCTGGTCATCCGAGTAATTTACACTCTTTAGAATAGCCTTGTGCAAATCCAAAAATGTCGCATCTGCATCGGCTTCAAACACGCGACGGAAAGTAGGGTCGCCTTCCTCGCAAGAAAATGCTAATCTGTATATCATAACTGTTTTTGTTTTAACTAACCCAAAAATCGGCTGCAAAGGTACAAAAAAAAATTGATATACGCAAACGCGCGTGTACTTTTTATCTATAAAAACTAATTTTTTGATGTTGTCAGCGACCTATTAACGGCTTTACGAATCATCAACGAGGTTTGAACGAGGTTTTAACGAGGTTTTAACGAGGTTTGATAAAACCGACAAAATGTAGAAAAATTGACGGAATTGTGGAAAAATCGCCTAAAGAATGTCATACGCTTGCGTATGTCATTTTTTTTTCGTACCTTTGCGTCCGTTTATGCCGATAAATCAAATTTAATCATTTAAAACATAACTATTATGGCTAAAAAAGCATTGAACAAATGGACTGCGCCCAAGAGCGTAGCTCCCGAGAAAATTATTCAGTTTGGTGAAGGTAACTTTCTACGCGCTTTCGTGGACTGGATTGTGTGGAACATGAATGCCAAGACCAACTTCAACGGTTCGGTGGCTGTCGTACAACCTATTGACAAAGGAATGGTTGAGTGGCTCAATGGACAGGACTGCTTGTATCATGTCAATCTTCAGGGACGTCTCAAAGGTGAGGCTGTCAACTCGTTAGAGCGTATTGACGTCATCAGTCGTGCTCTTAACCCATACAGCCAAAATGCTGCTTTTATGGCATTGGCGGAGCAACCGGAAATTCGATTCGTCATCTCCAATACCACAGAAGCGGGTATTACTTTCGATCCCGCTTGCAAGTTCACCGATGCTCCAGCTTCTTCTTATCCCGGCAAACTGGTACAATTACTCTTCCGCCGTTACAAAACATTCAACGGATGCCCCTCGAAAGGGCTGATCTTCATGCCTTGCGAGTTGATTTTCCTGAATGGTCATCACTTGAAAGATTGCATCCGTAAGTACATCGAGTTGTGGAAAGACGATTTCGGAGCCGACTATGCAGGCTTCAAAGAGTGGTTCGAAAAATACAACTATGTTTGCGCTACTCTTGTGGACCGCATCGTACCGGGCTTCCCGCGCAAGGATATCGCTGAGATTCAGGAGAAAGTGGGCTATAACGACAACCTCGTTGTACAGGCAGAAATCTTCCACCTGTGGGTTATCGAGAAACCGGAGAACATGAGCATTGCTGAATTGGAAGCTGAGTTCCCGGCCAACAAGGCTGGTTTGAACGTCCTGATCGCCGAGAGCGAGAAGCCTTATCACGAGCGTAAGGTGACGTTGCTGAACGGTCCGCACACGGTATTGAGCCCCGTTACTTATCTCAGCGGAGTGAACATCGTTCGCGATGCGTGCAACCACGAGGTGCTTGGAAAATATATCCATAAGGTGATGTTCGAGGAGTTGTTGGAAACTCTCAACTTGCCGAAAGACGAATTGAAAGCTTACGGGGAGAGCGTGTTGGAGCGTTTCAATAACCCGTATGTTGATCACCAAGTTACCTCGATCATGCTCAACTCGTTCCCGAAATTCGAGACGCGCGACCTGCCGGGCTTGAAGGTTTATTTGGAGCGGAAGGGCGAGTTGCCGAAAGGTTTGGTTCTCGGTTTGGCAGCTATCATCGAGTACTACAAGGGTGGTGTTCGTGCAGATGGTGCGCCTATCCAGCCGAACGATGCACAAGAGATCATGGACCTCTTGAAAGAACTCTGGGCAACCGGCGACACCCGCAAGGTGGCAGAAGGCGTGCTCGGCGCAACCGACATCATCTGGAAAGAGTCCAAAGAGGACCTCAACAAGATCCCAGGTCTGACCGACCTCGTAGAGTTGTATCTCAACTCGATTGAGTCCATCGGCATGCTTAAGACCGTTCAGCTCATGCTCGCTGCCGACAAGGTAGATGACGTCATCGCTAAAATCAAAAGTTTGTTCTAATATGACCAATATCTTAAAAATCAATCCTGCGGATAATGTGGTTGTAGCAATACAACCTCAGTCCGCCGGTGCGGTTATCGAAGTGGACGGCAAGCAGATCACCGTGTTGGAAGATGTGCCTGCAGGTCATAAGATAGCCATCAAAGACTTAGCCGAAGGCGAGAATGTCATCAAGTACGGATTCCCGATAGGACACGCACGCGAAGCCAAGAAAGCCGGCAGTTGGATGAACGAGAACAACATCAAGACCAACCTTGCCGGATTGCTTTCGTATGAACATCATCCGAAAGATGTAGTACTTGAAATTCCCGATGAGAAGCGCACGTTTATGGGCTATCGTCGCAAAGACGGTCAAGTAGGTATCCGCAATGAGGTGTGGATTATCCCTACAGTCGGATGTGTGAACGGTATCATCCAGAAATGCGCTGAGCGTCTTCGTCAGGAGACGGGAGCTGATAATATCTTCGCCTTCCCTCACAACTATGGTTGTTCGCAATTAGGTGATGACCATGAGAACACAAAGAAAATCCTGCGTGATATGATTCATCATCCGAATGCGGGAGCCATCTTGGTAGTGAGTCTCGGATGTGAGAACAACCAACCGGATGTATTCAAAGAATTCTGCGGTGAAATCGACGAAGATCGTGTGAAATTCGTAGTGACTCAAAAGATCGAGGGCGACGAAGTGGAGTACTGTATGCCTATTCTGCGTGAGTTATACACGAAGACGCAACATGACAAACGTGTAGCGGTGCCGTTGAGCGAACTGCGTGTAGGTTTGAAATGCGGCGGCAGTGACGGTTTCAGCGGTATAACAGCCAACCCATTACTTGGCTGTTTGAGTGATTGGCTGGTAGCCCAAGGCGGTACGACCGTGCTGACCGAGGTGCCTGAGATGTTCGGGGCAGAGACAATCCTCATGGACCGTTGCGCAAACAAGGATCTGTTTGACCAAACGGTAAGCCTTATCAACGATTTCAAGGACTATTTCCTGTCTCACGGTGAACCGGTAGGCGAGAACCCCTCTCCGGGAAACAAAGCAGGCGGTATATCTACGCTTGAAGACAAAGCTTTAGGCTGCACGCAGAAATGTGGAAAGTCTCTCGTGCGTGGCGTGTTGCCATATGGCGAGCGTTTACAGGTCAAAGGACTCAATCTGTTGTCAGCGCCGGGAAATGACCTGGTAGCCTCGACAGCTCTGGCATCCTGTGGATGTCACATGGTGCTCTTCACCACCGGGCGCGGCACGCCGTTCGGCACCTACGTTCCCACGATGAAGATCTCAACGAACTCAAACTTGGCGAAGAACAAGCCTAACTGGATTGATTTCAACGCGGGTGTTATCGCCGAAGGCGAGTCGATGGAGCAGGTAGCAAAACGCTTTGCCGATTTCGTAATAGAAGTGGCTAACGGTGCGAAAACGAACAACGAGAAGAACGGTTATCACGAGATAGCTATCTTTAAGAACGGTGTCACTCTTTAGTATATTGTATCCGCAAACATGTCCGATGTGCGAGGCCTATATTGGAAATAGCACCATCGGACATCAACCTCTTCCTAAAGGTTCAATTTGTGACAAGTGCTTGCGTGAACTGCCACGCACGGAACAGGCAGAAAAACGGCTGAACTTCACCGAAATGACTTTATTAGGGGGAAATTCCGTGTTTGTTACAGATGTTGGGCAGAAAATGCTTCGAACTAAGAAAGTTATGCATCTGGACAAAGCGGCTGCGTTCCTTTTTTATGAGAAAGGACATCCGGTACAACAGCTGATTCATAATATGAAGTACAACGATCAACCGCTCATCGGATATCAGCTCGGACGGCAAGCGGCAATAGAGATGCAATACACAGATTTCTTCGATGGAATAGATGTGATTGTACCTGTTCCTTTACATCCAAAGAGGTTACGAAGCCGCGGATACAACCAGTCAGAATATATTGCGAGAGGACTGGGGGATATAACTGGAATACCTGTGGACACAACACATCTGACGCGCATCAAAAATACACCACAGCAGGCATTACGAAGTGGAGATGACCGTAAAAACAACGTAGCGGACGCGTTTGCCGTCAACCATCCGGAGCAGATGTATCACAAACATATATTGGTGGTGGATGATTTGATTACAACAGGTGAAACGGTAAGGAGTTGTCTGACGGCAATGAAATATTTCCGGGGGGCTATATTTTCTGTCTTTGCCTTGTGCAAGGCACTATAAAAATGTTAAATAGTAAATGGCTAAATGGTACATAAATTTGATTTTCTAATTATCGGCGGCGGTGTAGCCGGAATGAGTTTCGCGCTCAAGGTGGCGCGCACTGGTAAATATCGTATCGCCCTTTGCTGCAAGACTTCACTCGAGGAAGCCAATACAGCCAAAGCACAAGGGGGCATTGCCTCTGTAACAAACCTTCTTGTTGATGACTTTGAGAAACACATTCACGACACTATGGTGGCGGGAGATTGGCTCAGTGATCCGGCTGCTGTGGAACAGGTGGTTAGAAACGCACCGAAAGGAATCGAGGAACTCGTTCATTGGGGTGTTAACTTCGACAAGAACGCAGAAGGTGCATTCGACTTACACCGTGAAGGTGGTCACTCCGAGTTCCGCATCCTTCATCATGCGGATGACACGGGAGCGGAGATTCAGCGCGGACTCATGGAAGCAGTACGACATAATCCTTATATCAAAGTACTGGAGAACCACTTTGCTGTGGAAATCATCACTCAACACCATCTTGGCGTACGGGTCACACGCCGTACACCAGACATAGAGTGCTTCGGCGCATATGTTCTCAATCCCGACACGCAGAAAATTGACACCTATCTAAGTCGCATCACGCTCATGGCGACTGGTGGAACAGGGGCGGTCTATGCCACCACTACCAATCCGGAAATAGCCACCGGAGACGGCATAGCGATGGTTTATCGCGCCAAAGGACTCGTCAAAGACATGGAGTTCGTGCAGTTCCACCCGACCAGCCTCTTTAACCCTAAAGAGACCCATCCCGCCTACCTCATCACAGAGGCCATGCGCGGCTACGGAGGTATCTTGCGGTTGCCTAACGGAGAAGAGTTTATGCAGAAATACGACCCCCGTCTATCTCTCGCTCCGCGAGATATCGTCGCGCGCGCGATAGATAACGAGATGAAGATTCATGCGATTGACCATGTATGTCTCGATGTGACCCACAAGGATCCCGAGGAAACCAAACATCATTTCCCTAATATCTACGCCAAATGTCTCTCTATCGGTATAGATATTACCAAACAGTATATTCCCGTTGCTCCATGCGCGCATTATATGTGCGGAGGAATTAAAGTGGACCTTGACGGGCAATCCACTATCAAACGTCTCTATGCCGTAGGCGAATGTTCATGCACGGGGCTGCATGGTGGCAACCGCTTGGCATCGAACTCGCTGATAGAGGCGGTGGTCTATGCCGACGCCGCTGCAAGACACAGTCTCAGCGTGATAGAAAACTACGATTTCAACGAGAAAATTCCGGCATGGAATGACGAAGGAACGCTAACGAATGAGGAGCGCGTGTTGATTGCGCAAGACGTGAAGGAAGTGGGACAAATTATGTCCACTTATGTGGGAATAGTCCGTTCAAATTTACGTTTGCGTCGAGCTTGGGAACGATTGGATTTATTGTACGAAGAGACAGAAGACCTGTTCAAGCGCGTGAAAGCAGACAAGGAGATTTGCGAGCTGCGCAATATGATTAACGTTGGCTATCTCATTACTCGTCAGGCTTTGGAGCGCAAAGAAAGCCGCGGACTCCATTATTCGATTGACTACCCCAAACAAACCTCCGACCACCCGCAAGAAGTTTGGTAAGAACAACAATGCAAAAAGCAATCAAATATATTGTATTATCATGTGTATTGCTGTGTGTGGCAGTGCATGTGGATGCACGTATGATTGCATCAGGAGAGAAAGTGTTTATTAACGCTTCTCAGAGCGACGGAGTGGGAGACTGGTCTCAAGCGAACGCCAAATTATTCCTTTATTTCTTCCAGTCCACTTCCCCGTCCAATAGTGAATGGGTTGAGTTGTCTCGCGTGGAAGAAGGTAGCAACTATTTTGTCGGAACTCTTGTTCCGTACCATCTGTGGTACGACCGCGTTTCTGTAATCCGCAAGAGTGAGTCAGGCTCTGCCGGTAACTGGGATGACCGATGGAACCAGTCTTGTGACATAGAAATTCCGGACAATTGGGAAGGTGATTATAATCTTCTCTATACATTTTCAGCAAAAAACAAATTGGAAGATAATTGTACGGTTAAGTGCAAATGGCTCTATTATCCGGTTGAAAATCCCTCTTTGTCATCGGTGATTGCTCAAATAGAAAAGGAGAACGTAGAAGTATGCACGCAATCTTCGGGTGATCCCTTATCGCTGCAACCTCGCCTAATCAGCGAAACGGAGGGGTATGATTATGATCAAGATCATACTTGGTTAAAATGGGATGGTGAAAAATGGATAGAACTCCCAAACGCTTATAACGTATGGGGATTCAACGGTGAAGGCAGTTTGAACGAAACGATAGGTCCGGCAGGCAGTCACACGTATTATTTCCTTCTTTCTATGAAAGACCCTGCCAAACAACGGTTTATAGATATTGCTGTTACCAAAGACTGTTCTCCAACATGCGAAATTACGGATTTCGGTGTGGTAACCTCCAGCGTGAATGTCCACGACAGCACCTATGCGTTGGATGGTGTCGTGGCTTTTGGAGATGCTTTGGGCAAGACACTCCGCATCAGTGTCACAGATGCGAAAGGCAAACATTACGTAGATTATACCGCTCCAACTACTCCGTTTATCTTCAGTCTTCCGGGACTTTTTGCGGATGGAGCAACATTAACAGCTACTGCGAGTTTCATAGGAGGTGCGGCTGAATGCACTCGTAATTCCGACCCTTACGTGGCTCCCAATGCGATAGACGGAATCAAAACCACTCAAATCAACGTAACGCATAATGAATCTAAAACCATCGGTCCGGAGACAGCTCCCGATCCGGGCGGAGGAGGATATAAATGGCACGATGGATATACAGCAGGCTATATGCGTACTACTGCGACCTATTGTTTTGACACCTCTTTCATTTATACGTACTATGAGTTGGAACCTAAACCTACTGCTTCGGGTAACCTGATTGAAAACGGAGACTTTCATGCGGACGAGAGTTATTATGGTACAATAAAACGAAGCAATGATGTTACGGGTTGTGACATCAGCGACTACAACTTTTGGGGAAAGGATGTGACCACCAACAGTGATTTCTACGACGAATACAAAGATGAGGAAAGTAAAGAAAGTCTATTCGGCGGTTTTTCCATCGTTAAAGATGCCAATAGTTTCTGGAAACGATATACCAAGAAGATTGATGCGAAAGCTGGCACGTATTATGCCCTATTTGATGCGGATAACAGCGGTGTGAAGAGGGCCTGGTTTACCAATACAGGCAAAAGTACGCAACTGAAGCTGGCAAAGGGAACCAACTATATGTTCTCTTTCTGGGTGGCTAACATCAATAACTACGGCGAGATGAACAACGCTGCCATTCTACAGTTCGCTATAAGTTACAAGAAACAAGATGAAACATGGAGCGAACCGGAACCGTTAGGCAATCCGACGAACCTTAACTACTATCAAGATAACATCTGGCATCAGAATTCTCATGTCTATGTTTCTCCGGTAGATGCCGAAGAAGTGGAGATTATGGTACGAGACCTGAATACCAACAAAAACCCGGGAGGTAATGACTTTGCATTGGACGATATCCGTTTCCAACCTATCTCCGTCCTTACACAGGCTATCAAGCATTGTGAACGGTTCGTTGTAAATGTCTTCGAGGAGCCGGTTAAAGTCAATGAACCCGAAATTGTCTATACCGATCCAAAGTGTGGAGAGCCGAATTACGATATAGAAGTAACGGTCAAATACGGTCCTTTGAGCGACAAATGTCCTAAATGCTCGTATAAACTGCAACTATATTATGATGATGAAGCGACCCCCGTTTATGACTCTAAAATAGACCTTTCTACACATGCTTCTGAAATTACCGTCCCTCTGCAGTTACCGGCAGATGGCAAATCCCACACACTCACCGCTCATGTCATATATACAGACGAACGTGGCAATGTAAAAACCGGTAAGAGCCCGGTGCATTCTTTCACCGCTCCGGGTACACCGGTTTTAACGGTAAAGGCCCCCACCGTTCCTACACCTAATTGTGACCAAACGACATTTGATCTGGAAGTCCAAACGACGTACGCTTATCTGAAGGGAACTAAATTACAGTTCCTCTGGGATGATGTCGAAAAAAACACGCAGACTATTTCGTATGGCCCGTCCAATACCATAACAGTCAAACTGACCGGTCTTACCTACGACGGTGCAAAACATACCTTGTTGATTCGTACAGACAACACAACCCTTGACTGCCAAGACTCCAAAGAGATACTTGTCTCGTTCTCTCCGTATATATATGATTATGTTGCCACGCCTAAACAGATGGGGTGCGACATCGATGAGTATGAAGTGGTGGTTGATTTTTATGTAAGTAACGGGCAAGGTAAGACGGTGACGGTATGGGGCAAGGACCAAATGGAGACCTTTGCAGCGAAAGAGGGGAAGAATACCGTTACATTCGAGAAAATTAAAACCGACGCAGCAGATGACTACTTCGACATCTGGTTTGAAGAAATGGTTGGCTGCGAAAACAAGAAGACTGCCAAATACGTAGAGCCTGTGACACCGCATATCTCCGTTACTCAAGGACCGGAGGTAGGTGACATGGGGTGTACCCTGACAACTTATACGGTCAAATTTGATATTACTCATACCAACCAAAGCGGCAAACTATACGGATGGATAGACAGCAATCCAAAGCAAGAGTTCAGATATAAGGATAATCCCGCGAAAGTCACATTTACGGGTGTCCCCGGCGACGGACTTGAACATACACTATACGCAGAGTTTGATGGAGAAAACAGCTGTTCCGTGGAAATTCCGCACTTCAAGGCGCCCTTTACTCCGGTGATAAGCGCTGTTAAGATTGACCGTAACGAGATGAAGTGCGGCGAAACAACATACAAAGTAACGGTTGAGGCTGTTTTGTCCGACAATGCGGTTGGTCACAAGCTTACCGTTACGGGGGATACGGGAAAAGACGAACCGGTTGCGTATAACATTACCGGCACAAAATTCAGCGATGAATTTATTGTCAATAGGGACAAGGCTACCGGCAAGTTCTATATTTATTTTGAAGACGCTGTTAATTGCGAAAGTCAGAAGGAAACCCCGTACAACTATACGATACCGAAAGTTCCAACACTCTCTATTGAGGAGCCTATTACTGTGCCCGCTCCGAAGTGCCACCAAGAAACGTTCGATTTGGAAATCAAAGGAACATACAGCAATCTACACGGCACTGAATTACAGTTCTTGTGGGATGGAGTGGTAAAGAAGACTATTACACCATTAACAGGTGGTACTATAGATGTCAAATTGGAAGGGCTTGCATACGATGGGGGAAAACATGACTTAAAAATACAGACAGACAAGACTGATTATGACTGTACGTTTGAGAAAAAAGAAATAGAGGTTCCTAACACTCCGAACATCAATGTCCCCAAGATGGAATTCAGTAGTCCGGGTTGTATGGATCTGACAACGACGCTGACCTTCGATCTCGAATACATCAACCAACAAGGAGTGCTTCATTACAATGTGGACGGTGGCGCAGACTCAACCAAAACCATTACCGAGCATAGTTCTCTTATAACACTCACTGACCTCAAGTACGAAGGGGTTCCTGCTGACGGGAAGAACGACCACGTACTCAATGTTGTCTTCAACGGAGCAAATAGTTGCGAGACAAGTTTCGCACTACCTACAGCCCCGCCTTCGCCGGTTATCAATACTGTGACATCATCATTCAAACCGGATTATGTACCGGGTGAAACACAGTATCACGTTACGCTGACTATCGATTACAGCAATGCATCGGGTAAAAACATCCAAATCAAAGATGGAGAAACGGTTATTAAATCCCAAATAGTCAATACCGACGAAGGTACTATCGAAATTCAGTTAGATTTCGACTTCGGTACAAACCATAACCTCAAAGTGTTTTTCGAAGGTCGTGAAGAATGTGCGAAAACAGTAAATGTCATTTCCAAAGCAGAGACACAAAAAATATGTCCGGGTGCAACGATAGAGAACTGGTATGGTCAGAATCTGACGCCGACAGAAACGAACCATGTCTTTGCCCACACAATCGAGGAAACGGACAAAAATACAATCATCATACTAACGGTTGACTTCTTTGATGTGCCTGATGACATTGAGAAATCAGACTATTTCTACACGGGTGGCAGTTATGACTGGTATGGTGAGAAATATACAGAAGGCGGCGACTATACTGTTCTGTTAAGCACTGAAGATGGTTGCGGCTACACTGCCACGCTGCACTTAACGGAAACGAACAAACCGGTCAATCCGGTAACAGAGACGCAGACGATCTGTCCGGGAGCAACGATAGAAGACTGGTACGGAGAAACGCTGCATCCTACAGAAACGAACCACGTCTTTACCCACACCATCGAAGGTGAGGAGAGCAATACACTTGTCACTTTGGAAGTCAGTATTCCTTGCCGGAACTTCCTTCGAATGGAGAGGGCATACATTTACCACCGGTGGAGATCATACAATCACTTTGAGTACAGAAGACGGGTGTAAGTACAATGCTACACTACATCTCAAACCTGTCTTCACTAAAACAGAAACACAGAAAATCTGTCCGGGAGCTACCATTGAGGACTGGTACGGGAAAACATTGCATCCAACAGAAACAGACAATGTTTTCACTCACACCATCGAGGAAACGGACAAAAATACCATCGTCACCCTAACTGTTGACTTCTTTGATGTGCCCGACGATATTGAGGAGTCAGAAACATTCCTTGCTGGAACTCCATTCGAATGGAGAGGGCATACATTTACCACCGGTGGAGATCATACGATTACTTTAACTTCAGAAGACGGGTGTAAGTACAACGCTACACTACACCTCAAACCTGTCTTCACTAAAACGGAGACACAGAAAATCTGTCCGGGCGCAACGATAGAGGACTGGTACGGAGAGACACTGCATCCAACAGAAACTGACAATGTTTTCACTCACACCATCGAGGAAACGGACAAAAATACCATCATCACACTAACGGTTGACTTCTATGATGTGCCTGATGATATAGAGAAATCGGATTATTTCTTCACGGGCGGCAGTTATGAATGGTATGGTGAGACCTACACAGAAGGAGGTAACTACACTATTCCGTTAACCACTGAAGACGGTTGTGGCTACACTGCCACGCTTCACCTTACAGAAACGAACAAGCCGGTCAATCCTGTAACAGAGACACAGACCATCTGTCCGGGAGCAACGATAGAAGACTGGTATGGTCAGAATCTAACGCCTACAGAA
>ONQO01000117.1 GCA_900319995.1 uncultured Bacteroidales bacterium | reverse complement strand
CCACTATATCCATTCAGCCCACAGACTCGGCTTGGAGTGACGTCTCGTTCAGGCGCCTTGCGCCCGAATAGGCTAATCTACTATACTTCGATTAAGCAGCGAGAGCATAAGAAGTGTTGCCAGTTATGCTTTGAAGCGAGATTAACGAGCGTTGCCTCATTGCTCGGCGTGCTTACACAACCATTCTACCTGCTGTCAAAACCAAATAGCCCCAAAACATTTGTCATTTGTCATTTGACATTTGTTGCGAAAAAGCGTGCAAAGGTACTGCTTTTTTTCGATATGTGCAAGAAAAATAGATTTTTTTTTGCATATATCATTTTTTTTTTGTAATTTTGCACGATTTTTTGAAAAAACATCAGGAATGGCAGTAGAAATTCGCGAAATAAGTACGAGAAGAGAGATAAAACGATTCATCGAGTTTGCCAATGATCTATACAAAGGCGACGCGTATTATTGCCCGCCGATTTTTTTCGACGAGATGAATTGTTTCAATCCGAAGAAGAATCCCGCCTTGGAGGTATGCGACCATAAGTTATGGATGGCGTACCGCGAGGGGAAGCCTGTTGGTCGTATAGCCGGCATCATCAACCACCGTGCCAACGAGCATTGGAACGTAAAGAAAGTGCGTTTCGGATGGTTTGATTTCATAGATGACATGGAGGTAAGCAAGGCTCTTTTGGACACCGTAGCCGAATGGGGTAAGTCTCACGGGATGAATGAGTTGAACGGTCCTGTCGGGTTCACGGATTTTGACCATGAGGGATTATTATTAGAGGGTTACGAGTACCCGGCTCCGATGGCGTCGCTGTATAACTATCCGTATTACGTAAAGCATGTAGATGCGTATGGTTTGGTAAAAGAGGCAGACTGGATAGAGATGCGTGTTTATCCAGGGAAGGAGTGTCCTGAGCAAGTAAATCGTGTAGCGAATATCGTGAAAGTACGCTCACACGTACACGTGGTAAAAGTAAAGAACGTGCGCGAGTTGAATCGCCGCTACGGTCTCCAATACATGGATGTCATAGACACCGCCTACCAAAAATTGTATAATTTCCAGCCCATGACTCAGCGTCAGAAGGAGTATTACCGCGACATGTATCTGCCGTTGTTGAATTTTGATTTTGTGACGATAGTGGAGAACGATGCGCATGAAGTGGTGGGTGTTGCGTTGGGCATGCCCGATATTTCTGCAGCGTTGCGCAAATGCGGCGGGCACTTGTTCCCATTCGGATGGTATCATATTCTCAAAGCGCTGAAATCGAAGAAAGTAGAAGCGTTTAATTTCCTGTTGGTTGCAGTACGTCCGGATTATCAGAACAAGGGAGTAGATACCTTGTTTTATCAGGATATGATTCCTATATTTGCGAAGTACCATCTGACTGGTTTGGAGACGACGTCCATGCTGGAGAAGAACAATAAGATTTTGGATTTCTTCAGCCGTGTTGACCATATCCAGCACAAACGGAGAAGGGCGTATTTGAAGGATTTGTGATTTGAGAATTGAAAGGGTCAAAGACATATATAAGTGCCTTGGGACGGTTGAGTACTTACATCCGTTCGAATAACATGCGTCCGTCGAGAGTACGTAATATGGTATTGGAGCAAGTGTGTATGCTCCCCCAGCCATTTACGGCGGACCAACTGGTAGAAGCCTGCAAAGCAGAACGTATTTCAGTAGGGACCGTATATAATTCGCTCAATTTGTTTATTTTGGCACGAATTTTGCATGCTAAAGAAAGGCAACGCGGTCGTACCGTTACGGAATATGAGTTACTGCCGGGCAATACGATGCGCATGCAGATTATTTGCGAGAATTGCAGCCGCGTGACAGAATTTCATGACAAAGCCATTGAACGATTGGTAAGAGAAAGGAAATACTCAAATTTCAATATAGCGCATTTCACGCTGTACGTTTATGGCGAGTGCAAATTATGCCGCAGGAAAATAAAAGAGGACAAAGGAAAAAAGGGATAATATGGACGATTTACAACTATCAGCGAATGCCATTTATTGGATTCTATTTATAGGCGTAGCCTTGGCGAGTTGGTTAGTATCCGCGTTACTTCAACATCGGATGAAGAAATACTCGAAAGAGCCTCTTGGTATGACCGGACGCGAAGTAGCGGAGAAGATGCTTCATGACAATGGCATTTATGATGTACAGATTACTTGTATCGAGGGTCAGTTGACCGACCACTACAACCCGGCGACTCATACTGTCAATTTGTCAGAGGGGGTTTATAACGGCGCCAATGTGGCAGCGGCGGCAGTAGCTGCTCACGAATGCGGTCATGCGGTGCAACATCAGGAAGCATATGCGCCCTTGAAACTTCGTTCGGCGTTGGTGCCGGTGGTGTCGTTCAGCAGTAATTGGGTGACATGGATTATTCTGGGCGGTCTGTTGCTTATCAATACCGGTGCCGGACAGGTGATGATGGGTATCGGCATTGTACTATACGCGATGATAACATTATTCTCTTTCATCACACTTCCTGTAGAAGTGAATGCGAGCCAACGGGCTGTCAATTGGTTGCAGGAAGCAGGAATCACCGACCGCGACACCACAGAAAAGGCCTCCAGCGCGCTCCACGCAGCGGCTTACACGTATGTAGTAGCGGCTCTGAGTGCATTAGCAACACTAATATATTATATTATGATATTTTTAGGAGGGTCACGACGTTAACCCTTTTAGGCAGAAGGCGTTTCTCCCGTTCTGTCGGTAGAACGCTCCCGGCCCCGTAGCTCAATTGAATAGAGTGTCAGATTCCGGTTCTGAAGGTTCTGGGTTTGAGCCCCAGCGGGGTCACATCGTCGGACGCGGCGATCCATGATTAAGTTACTGCGTAACAAATGTAATGGTCGCGCGTCCTCCTCTCCCCACAAATTATAATTTGCGGGGACCCCAAATAAAACGGACAGTTTCACCAACTGACCGTTTTTTTATTGTTCACAAAGGCAACAAAGGAGACAACGTATTTTTATTGGTCCAAAATTATCAAAAATGATCCAAAAATTCTTTATAATAGTCTACTAGTGTTGCGATAAATTTTAGACAAAAACCTATAAAACCCTTTTGAATGCTTTTGAACTTCGCTCTACGCGTACTTTGCCGCAAAAAACTCCTTGTGTGCAAGCACCCAGATAGTTTTTTACATCAAACTCAAACATTTTCAATCAAATCAAAAAAAAACAATCTATGTATAAGTGACAATATAACAATGTTTTATATTCTACTCTTATAGAAATATCGCAACAGTAGTAATAATAGTCAACAATTAACAAAATTAAAGACAATTTGTTTAACGGCGAATTATGCGAATTAAACGAATAGACAGATTATCGCGCTCGCGCAACTCGCGCGCACAGAACAACACGGGGCGAGAGGGAGAAAGACGAGGGCGATGGTGATAGCCGGATGGTATCCGGCACAATGGACGAAGCTTTTTTATTGCAGTTTGATATCCACAATGACAGGATCGTGGTCGGCGTAGCGGTGGAGGGATTGGTCTTTGAGTTTGTAAGCTCCATGCTGGTAATACCAGTCCGCATTGACATGCCAAGGCCGGACGCGTACTATCTGTAAAGCCATTGAAGGAGACGCGAAACAGCGGTCAAGATACCCTACTTCTCCTTTGAAGGAGTAGGAATAGTCCTTTGCGTGTCCGAGAGGGAGCATGTCGGCATATCCTGCCCGCACAATCGTTTGAATAGGTTGCTCCTGCGTATAACAGTTGTAATCTCCGAGGAGTAGAATATCGGCGTCGCCGAATGTCTCTGCAGCTTTTGGCAGCAAAGCGAGTAGCGAATCGGTGTTTTGCATTCGCAGCATATTGGTGTCGTAGTGTGTCCGTCCGGGTCTTTTGGATTTGAAATGGTTGAGCGAAATGACAAAGCGTTTACCGGAAGTTACCTCCTCGAAAGGCACCACGAACATACGTGCATGGTAATGGTCAGCGGTGTCCGCATAGGCAGAGAGAGGTTGTGCATAAGGCCGTACACGGAGCGAATCGTAAACAATACAGCCACCTATCCTGTCCTTATTCTCCATCGGTATGGTAACATAGGCGTAGTGTGCGCCGTTTTTATTGAGTTCGTTGAGCAACAAGTGTGGTGCTTTATCTCCCACCTGCATCTCACATAGCGCAAAGATGTCCGCATTCATGGCGCGCATAGCACGCGTCAGTTTGTGGGTTTTGAAAAGCAACTGTTGGGGTGTGGTCCTCTTATGCGCATATCCACCGAGGTCGGCGAAATAGTTCTCGATGTTAGCGCCGACAACCCGAATTTCTCCTTTGCGCGGCTTAGGGAGCCTTTCATTGGGCATATGGCGGGTACGAATTGATTTGCCGGTAAGGAGTTGCCGTTCTCCTGTTACCCGTGCTTTCAGATTGCGCACAATGTCCCCAGTGCGCACCTTGTAATACTGATTGCGGCAATGAAGGCAAAGAGAGACGTCCCGGTTATGCATCGCACGGGTCAAATAGTCCGTACTGTCTCCATCGGCGAGTCCTATGGCTCGTTCTTCGGGGCAGAAGAGACGCTCCGGGGCAAGGACAAGGCTGTCATAGAAACTCCCGCACACTACGAGGGGCGTAGAGATAACCACTGTTTTGTTCGTAAACCTCCGCCAATCGGATTGGAGGGTATCAAATGAAACACGCTCCTCCGCATAGGCGAAGAGCGTGATAGTTGTCAGAAAAAAAAGAATGTGTTTTTTCATCATCGTTTATGTAGTTGCGGAGGATGGGATCGAACCACCGACCTTCAGGTTATGAGCCTGACGAGCTACCTCTGCTCTACTCCGCGCTGCTAAATCTCTTCTAATTTTAACATTCCCAAAAAGGTCAGGAAGATTAATTTTCGAAAAGCGGGTGCAAAGGTACTGCTTTTTTTTGACATATGCAAATTTTTAGGCAAATATTTTCAAAAATTCATGGATTTTACATTAAAATGATCCAAAATATTCCAAAAAGTTAATGTTAATCCATCGTAATCTTGGGATCTCGGAGTCGCGTGAATTAGAGAAAAACTACTCTTAACCACATATAAAAGTATTATATTTTGCACAAAAATCAAAAATCGAAAATCAAAATTTGCGTAATTCATTTTTTTTTTGTAATTTTGCATGCTAAATTGAAATGGTATGAAAAAGTACATTATTATGGCAGAAGAAGGCGAGCATGCCTTGATAGACCAAGCAATCGAAGTTTTCGGAGTGGATTTACAAGATGCGACACTGCTCTACACGGGCGTAGGCGCGATAAACATCATAAGGAGTCTTCAAGGTCTTGACCGCGATTCGGAGTTGTACAATATCGGCTATGCCGGAAGTGCGAACTTTGATTTGGGCACCTGGGTAGAGGTGACCGAAGTACGTCTTAACCACCCGAACGTGACATACGAGGAGCCGGTACTGGAATGTACGAAGTATGAAGGTCAAGGGACGAAGGACGCAGAACAAGAGACGAAGTTCAAGCGCGCGTTATGCTATACTAACTGCGATTTTGTATTGGCCTCGGATTATAAAGATTGCGTGTTTGACATGGAGTTGGCGTTCATTGCTTCGTTGGGATTCAAAAAACTACATAGTTTCAAGTATGTGAGCGACAATCTGAGTCTTCATGCATACCATGACCTCACCCACGGAGTGGAGTGACGGGAAAGGGCCAAAGGGACGAAGTGACAAAGGGACAAAGGACGAAGGGACGAAGTATGACTACTATTATCTTAAAGCCGAAGAAAGAGGAGTCGCTGAAACGATTTCATCCGTGGGTGTTCAGCGGAGCCATCCAGCGAGTAGTATTGGACGCTCGTCATACGAGTGACGCGCCCGATGAAGGCGAGTTGGTGTGTGTACGTTCGTCAGCAAACGAGGTATTAGGAACAGGTCATTGGCAAGTAGGTTCAATCGCTGTGCGCATATTGGCGTTTGGAGTAGAGGACCTGCCGAAGGATTTCTGGCGCGAACGGATACGCGCGGCTTACCGGATGAGAGAAGCTATAGGATTAGTGAATTATCCACATTCAGAGGAGCGTATTCAACCACATAATGACACTTTCCGTTTAGTACACGGCGAAGGAGATTTTCTGCCAGGATTAATCGTTGATGTATATGCAGAGACCGCAGTCATTCAGGCACATTCAGTAGGCATGCACGTATGCCGCAATGAGATAGCCGACGCAGTAGTAGCAGAAGTGCCACAAGTGCAGAACGTCTATTACAAGAGCGATGACACGTTACCTTTCAAGGCGGCGATAGAGGGCGATAAAACAGGATGGTTAATCTCTTCCCGAGATAGGCTTGAGCAGCGTGAGTCAGAAGAATACTGGAGCACAGAGAACGGGCTTTCGTTCCGAATAGATTGGTTGAAGGGTCAAAAAACAGGCTTTTTCATTGACCAGCGCGAGAACAGAGCATTAGTGGAACGGTATGCGCGAGACAAAGATGTGCTGAACATGTTTTGCTACACGGGTGGTTTTTCTCTGTACGCATTGCGCGGCGGGGCAAGAAAAGTCGATTCGGTGGATGTAAGCCAAAAAGCCATCGATTTGGTGAACATCAATGTAGCAAAGAATTTCCCTGAAGCGAGCAACCACAGTGCCGTAGCCGCCGATGCTTTTGAATACCTGAGTTCTCAGAAAGAGCAGGGCAAAACATATGATTTGATTATTCTGGATCCCCCCGCCTTCGCCAAACACCGCGATGCGGTGAAGAATGCATTGCGGGGTTACCAGCGCATCAATACGAAAGCGATAGAGATGATTCGTCCGGGAGGAATCTTGTTCACATTTTCCTGTTCTCAGGCAGTTGATAAGGAATCATTCCGGTTAGCGGTATTCAGCGCGGCGGCACAAGCAGGTCGGAAAGTGCGTATTTTGCATCAATTACATCAACCACAGGATCATCCGATAAATATTTATCATCCGGAGGGCGAATATCTGAAGGGATTAGTGCTATATGTGGAATAAATAGCGATAAGAGGGTGTGTCAAAAATCAATAATTGGTATTTTATAGGTTCGTCAAAAATTATCCAAAATTTTTATAATAGTCAACCATTACTAGTGTTGCGATAAATTTTAGACAAAAACCTATAAAACCCTTTTGAATGCTTTTGAGCTTCGCTCTACGCGTACTTTGCCGCAAAAAACTCCTTGTGTGCAAGCACCCAGATAGTTTTTT
>ONQO01000028.1 GCA_900319995.1 uncultured Bacteroidales bacterium | reverse complement strand
GCGCCCGTCGGGAAGTCCGGTCCCTTGACGATCTTCATAAGGTCCTCGACGGTGCACTCTTCGTCATCGATTCCGCATTCGATCATCTTGACGCAGGCGTCGATGGTCTCGCTCAGATTGTGCGGCGGAATGGAGGTTGCCATACCGACGGCGATACCGTTGCTTCCGTTGATCAGAAGGTTTGGTACGCGTGATGGCAGAACGACTGGTTCCAGTTCTTCTTCGTCGAAGTTTGGAATCATGTCGACTGTGTTTTTATCAATGTCACGGATCATCTGCAGCGCAAACGGCGTCATACGTGCTTCCGTATAACGCATAGCTGCCGCGCCGTCCCCGTCGATGGAGCCGAAGTTTCCGTGTCCGTCGATGAGCGGGTATCTGGTTGCGAAAGGCTGCGCCAGTTTAACCATTGCTTCATAGATGGAACTGTCTCCATGCGGGTGGTATTGCATGGTTTGGCCGACGATATTGGCGACCTTGTTGTACTTGCCGTCATCGACGGTTTTCATCGCATGCAAAATACGGCGCTGCACCGGCTTGAGTCCATCCTCTACAGCTGGTACCGCGCGCTCCAATATCACATACGACGCATAGTCCAGGAACCAATCCTGGTACATTCCCGTCAAATGATATTTCACCGCATCATTGAATCCTTCTCGGGCTGCCATGCGTTAGCGAAGGACTTTGTTGATAAAGATATACGCCAACACACCGGACACCTCGAGCGCCATGCTCGTGACAAGAAGCCAGTTTTCAGACAAAGAGTACTTGTACACCACAAGGCACACAACACCCAAAAGAAGGAGAATAACCCCCAAATACTTCAAAAAACTTTCCATAAAATCATTTACTTTTTAGTCATTTACAACCTTTCATTGTAAATCGGCTGCAAAGTTACAAAAAATTTTGCATTTATGCAAATAAATTTGCTTTTTTTATCTCACAAAACGATAAATTCCGCCTGGAAGTGAGCGAACGAGGCCCTGTAATTCAAGCATAACGAGCTCCGAAGAAACATCTCCGTAAGGCAGCGCCAGTTCCATAACCAGCAAATTGATATGCATTCCTTCCTCCGCCTCTTGCAGTTTGGTGAGAATAGCCTGCTGACGCTCGGAAAGGTTGTCCGCCAACATCTGGACCATGGTCAATTGGCTGTTGACTGTTGGCTTTTGGCTATTAGCTATTGGCCAGTTCATGGCTTCTATGAGTTCATCCGCGCAAGAAATGAGTTGCGCTTTGTGGGTACGAATAAGGTTATTACAGCCCTGCGAAACCGGATCAGAGGTACGTCCGGGGAAAGCGAACAGTTCCCGGTTATAATCAACCGCCATCTGCGCGGTAATGAGACTGCCTCCTTTCTCCGGTGACTCGACCACCACGACGGCGTCCGCCAAACCTGCCACTATACGGTTACGCTGTATGAAATAAGGAGCCATAGGTTCTGTTCCTGAGGAAAATTCGGTCACAAGACCTCCATGCGCCAATGACGCAACCGCTTCAGGACGATGACGATAGGGATAAATACGGTCGAGGCCATGAGCGGGAACAATAATAGTAGGTATTCCCAGTTCGATAGCCGCCCTGTGCGCTGTTATGTCAATGCCGTATGCCCCTCCGCTGACAATCGTGACGGAGTCCAGACGCTGATGTAACTCGCGGACGAGAGTCGTTGTGATCTCTTTGCCGCGCTCGGTAGGTCTACGCGTTCCTACAATGGAAACAATATGTCCGGCGGATAGTTGTATATTACCTTTTCCATACAGCAGTAGAGGTCTGTCCGGGCATTGACGGAGACGATATGGATAATCACTGTCCGCCAGCGTCCAAACATGTATTCCATGCGCGTTGATCCATTCCAGTTCCTGCTCCGCACGGGCGAGACTAACCGACATCTCCGGTTCATCCAGATGACGCCACGCCTCTTCGGCGGAGCCATAATGCTCCACCAGTGCCAGCGATTTTCTCAAACGGGTATGAAACAGAAAACCCAAAGCGATGTCATAGAGTGGATTTATCATTTGTTTTGTACCATTTGCTTCTGTATAAACCTGAAAATAACAACCATCGCTATTCCTGCGAGTGCGCCGACAAAGTCAGCGAGAAAGTCGGCGAGGTCTCCTGTGCGGGTTCGTGTACACCAATGCTGAAGAAGTTCAATGAGTCCGCCATACGCCGTTACGGTAAGACATACACCACTATAAATAGGGAACGCGCGTGCGCTGCGCGTACGCACGAGGGGCATGGTCCAACTGATTGCCAATATCATGTACATTAGTCCATGAACCAGTTTGTCGCTGACCATAATGGCCGGCTCCATCTGAGGATTTTCCCAAAGGCTGACTATAGTAATACCTGCGGTAATAAACACCGCAGGCATATACCGTATGGAGGATTTGAGATTCAAAATTCAAATCATAATTTGTCACCAAAGCAGAGATCACCCGCATCGCCGAGCCCTGGAACAATATATTTCTTCTCGTTCAGCACGGGATCTATCGCTGCACACCAAAGAGTAACATCCGGACTGTCGTTGAGCGCTTTACGCAGATAATCAATCGCTTGCGGCGTACCTATAGTGCAACACAGATGCGTATGGCGGGGTTTGCCATGCTTCAGGAGAGATAGATAACTCGCCTCCATCGACATTCCTGTAGCCAGCATCGGGTCGGCGATGACAAGCGTCTTTCCTTCCATCGAAGGCGCAGCCATGTACTCCGCCACTATCTCAAGATGCTCCTTTCCTTCCGCGTCTTTCGCCACACGCCGATAGGCACTGAGAAACGCATTCTCTGCATGGTCAAAAATACGGAGGAAACCAAGATACAAGGGCATTCCTGCTCTCAGAATAGTAGCCAGCACAAGCTGTTCGTCCGTGATATTCACCGGCGCGATGCCCAACGGGGTCTGTACGTCTGTCCTGACGTAATGGAGCGACTTGCTCATCTCTATTGCCATTACCTCGCCTATACGCTCGATATTCGTCCGGAAACGAAGGCTGTCCGTTTGAATATTCACGTCACGTATTTCGCGCAGGAAATGATTGAGAACGCTGTTTTGCTCCGATAGATTAATTACCTTCATACGTAGAACGGTTTGGCGTCAAGCCGGTTATTTCATTGTTTTGGCTGTTTTCTGCTCTGCCTGTACGCTGGCAACACGTTGTTTGAGTTGGGCGTCGATTCGGTCCAACTCTGCGCCCTTCTGTGCCAGTTGTGAACCATAACTCTGGAGGCTCGTCTGACCTGCGCGGATGGCATTCTCAAGATCTTCGATGGAGCGCAGTCTGTCTGCTACCTCGCTGATGGCTTCACCCAGTTCATGCTGCTCTTTCTCCAGGAATGCGAAGTAACTGTTGCGAGTAGCCTCGTTCAGTTCTACCTGATTCTTAAGGGTCTTTTGCTGATCCTCTACCGCATTACGCATTTTGTTCAATTCACCGCGCTCTTTTCCATAGAGTTTCTTCAGCGAAGCTGCCATCTTGGTCGCTTTCTTGAGAGAGTTACCGATTTCTTTCGCATGCGCCTGCTCTATCTTCAGTTCTGCTCTGGCGGCTTTCACCTCATCCGCGTTCTTCGCAAGATCGTTGGCTACAACATCCAAAGAAGCACGGTACATAGCCGGTTGAGAGAGATACAAGTTGCGAAGAGAATCTCTGTTAAACTCTGCCAACTGGATTGACAACGGGGTCACTTGCTGCGCTACGGCAGCCATACTAAAGGCCATTAAAGCCACTACAACTATTTTTTTCATACCTGTTAGAATTAAAAAACGGTGCAAAGTTACAATTTTTTTTGCATATATCAAAATTTTTCTTTACCTTTGCACGATTTTTATTCATCATAACATGAAATCTTTCATTTATAAGGACACAACCATCGCTTTTGTGACCGCCGCGGCACAAACGTGTCTGCTCATAGAAAAGAGCAACGAATACGCTTGTGACGATTGGCGAGAGCAGTTGTTACGCCTCCTTCCTGTGCTCTATCTGCGCACACGGCTGCTCGACAAAGAAGAAACTTTATCGGACGAGGAGCCGCAGCGCTTTGTAACGGAGGAGGACTACAATTACGTTTTAGCAGGCATGCGCAACCTCTTGGGCCAGGACGATGCCTATTTGGATGTCTTTGTGGACCAAGGTATTTATACCGATGAAGTGCAAACTGCCTATATCTCAGAGGGCTTGGCTGATCTCTATCAGGAATTGAAAGACATGGCTGCCGCATTCCAAACGGGCGAAGAAGAGATCATGCACGACGCCGTCGTTCTCTGCCGCGAGGCGTTTGATAACCATTGGGGGCAGAAAGTGCTGGCTGTACTTCGGGCACTGCACGCTATAGAAGAACCGAAAATTGAATAATTATATACCGCATATCAGCAAGGAGTTGCTTCAGTGGATGCCATTAGCGGCATTCGAGGGGGAAGTGATTGTCGTTGACCGCGAGGAACAAGTGGCTGACGCGGTCGCTTATCTGCGCACACAGAAAGTCTTAGGAGTGGATACGGAGGCGAGACCAAGCTTCCAAAGGGGCATTCACTACCCTACTGCGCTGCTTCAGATTGCCAGCCACGAACGGTGTTACCTCTTCAGACTCACGCATGTGGGCTTGCCGCAAGAGCTGGCAGAACTGTTCGCCGATCCGGATATATGCAAAGTGGGGTTAGCCTTCAAGGACGACATCAACGGTCTAAGACGCAGACGGGACTTCACACCGGCCAACTGTGTGGATGTACAATCGATGGTTACGCACTATGGCATCTTCGATTTGGGATTGCAAAAGATTTTCGCTATCTGTTTCGGAAAAAAGATTTCCAAAAGCCAGCAGCTGACCAACTGGGAGAACACCCAACTGACTCCCGAACAGGCACGTTACGCAAGCACCGACGCATGGGCGACACTTCTGATTTACGAAGACTTGTTAGCACACGAACCTATTTCCAATGAGGACCTGGAAACGCTGAAACGCGAAGAAAAAGAGCGCATTATTGAGCATCAGCAGGAGGTTCAGGACCAACGCCTGCGCGAACAGGGAATTGAACCGCCGCCGCATATGACTCTGGAGGAAAGGGAGGCTCACCAAGCGGAGAAACGTCGGGAAGCACGAAAAAGGAAAAGACAACGGCTGCAACTCGAGAAAGCGCAAAAAAGCAAAACCGTTCAGAAGCCGTTCAAAAGAAAAAAAACGAAAAAATAACATGAAACGATTCTTTTTATTCACACTACTGCTCATTGCGGCGCTATCCGTATGGGCACAGCCCAAGTATGTCTTCTATTTCATCGGTGATGGCATGGGCTCCAACCAAGTACTGGGAGCGGAGATGTACCGCTCCGCCATTCAAGGAGAACCGCTCGGACGCGTTCAGACGCTGATGACCACTTTCCCCTTCTCCGGACACGCCTCCACATACTCCAAGAGCAACGGCATTACAGACAGCGCCGCAGCAGGAACATGTCTGGCTACGGGCAGCAAAACAAAGAACGGCATGTTAGGACTCGATGCCGACAGTTTGAACCTCAGTACGATTGCAGAGGAACTGAAAGCGCAAGGATGGGGAGTGGGAATCATGACCACTGTCGCCATCGACCATGCCACTCCGGCTGCTTTCTACGCGCACGTGCCCAAACGCAGTTCATACTACAAGATAGGAGAGCAGTTATGCCAAAGCAATTTTGATTTCTTCGGAGGAGCCGGGTTCCACTATCCACAGGGCAAACATGACGACAAAACAACCAACTTATACCGCTTGGCAGAGCAGAACGGTTATACCATCGCGCACGGCTATGACGAAGTAGCACAACTGCAACCTGCTGACGTCAACAAACTCATCCTTGTCCAGAAAGACGATGACCAGGGTGCAAAACACGGTGACAACCTTCCGTACGCCATTGACCGAAAAGAGGGAGACTTGACGCTGGAGCAAATCGTCAGCACGGCTATTCCGTTTTTAGACAGTCGGTACGAGCGGTTCTTTATGATGGTGGAAGGCGGAATGATTGACTACGCCTGCCACGCAGATGATGCCGCCACGGCGTACGGAGAACTATGGGACATGGATGAAGCCATGCGCGTTGCGTTTGAGTTCTACAAAGCACATCCGGACGAAACGCTCATTGTGGTCACCGCGGACCACGAAACAGGCGGAATGGCATTGGGCAACAGCGATTATACCTTGCATTTGGATGTTTTACAATACCAGAAGTGCTCGGTGGCGGCGTTGAGTGATTTATTCACCAACTTGTTCAAAGAGAACAAGAAACCCACTTGGGAACAAGTAAAGAAAATTTACAAGGAACAATTGGGCTTTTGGGAAAACGTCGAAATCACTCCGGAGGAAGAGAAAGAGTTGAAAGCGCTCTACAAAGCCGCTCGCGCGAAGAAGAACAAGGACATCGAAACCATGTACAAATCGATTAACCAACTCGGAGACGAAGGCATCGCTTTGCTTAACAAGAAAGCACATGTGGGCTGGACCACACGGGCACATTCCGCACATGCGGTTCCTGTTTTTGCCATCGGACCGGGAGCTGAACTCTTCACCGGATGGCACGACAATACCGAAATCGCGCCGTTGATACGGAAAGCGGTAAACAAACAGAAATGAGACGTCATTTGGCGTCTCATTTCTTATTTGCGGCTCATCCGATATTCGGACTAACCGTCACGTTTCCAAACTTATTTCATCTGTGCGCCTTGGGCGTTGAACGTCTTGTCGCCTTTGATGATCAGCAGCTGACCGTTGCGGATGACTTTCACAGTCTTAACGTCTGACGCTGTGTTGGTTATCGCGTCTCCGCTGCTCGCTGCAATCCAGATGTAGCCGCCAAACTCTGCCCAACCTTCTTGATAATCAGGGTTGAAATAGATGGTCTTATCGCCTGCATGAGCGGCATCTACTACATAGTCATTGCCTTCGCCATTTGGGTACCAAGCGGTTATATTGTTGTCAAGCACGTTAACCACTTTGATTTTGTCTCCTACGGACAGTGTTACTTGCAGAATGAACTCTACAGGGTTGTCAGGATTGCCCTCAAAATGATATTCTGCTGCCGGTTTCCACTCGTTGAAGCTTCCTACAAGGTAGAATCCGGTCTTCAACTGCGGTTCCGGAGTTCCCTCTTTGAAATTACCCTCTACTTTGAATACCTCTGCGGTATAGGTAACCTTCACGTCACCTGCCTCTGCAAGCGTAAAGCAGATGTTGTCATCTTTGTCTTTACTCAATCCTTCGGCTTTCTCGGTCAAGTTGGAATAACCCTTTGCGGTCTTCCAATCGCCGTCCACAGTCACTTTCATCTGATAGCTGCCTGCTGCCAAGGCAGTGAAGGTGTAGCTATCTTCCGTTACTTTGATTGCAGAAGGATTCCATGCCAACGCTTCGCCTACCAACTCTTTCGAACCGGTGATGTAGAACTTGGCCGCTGTCGGGTCAACCGGAGCAACTTTGAAATTACCCTCTACTTTGAATACCTCTGCGGTATAGGTAACTTTCACGTCACCTGCCTCTGCAAGCGTAAAGCAGATGTTGTCGTCTTTGTCGGCACTCAATCCTTCAGCTTTCTCGGTCAAGTTTGAATAACCCTTTGCGGTCTTCCAATCGCCGTCAACCGTCACTTTCAGCTGGTAACTGCCTGCTGCCAAAGACTTGAAGGTGTAGCTCTCTTCCGTTACTTTGATAGCTGCAGAATTCCATGCCAACGCTTCGCCTACCAACTCTTTCGAACCGGTAATATAGAACTTAGCCTCTGTCGATGGGTCAATTGGCTCGGGAACAGAACCACCGGCAAGGAAACCGAAGGCATAGAAATTAACAGCGGCGGAATAGTTCAACTCTACTGCGCCTTTCTTCACATTCACCTGGAGATAGGGGAAATTACCATCTACCTTCTCATCCTTGTCCCATGCATGCTCTTCGAGCAGTTTCTCTTCGCCCTGAAGAACAGTTACCATGCGCTCTTTGTCTCCGTCTGCACCGGTTACTACGGCTATACGGAGTGCACCATCTGCCGGTATTGTCAATACCAATTTGTTGTTGGCAGAAGACTTGCCGCCTGTCTGGAAACGGAAATTGTAGTCATTCTTCTCTTTGTCATCGGCAAACGATGCGTTGCTTTCATTGGTCTTTTGTTTCGAGTTGGCATCCGTACATCTGAGTTCGAAACCTTCTACGCTGAATACGGAGTCGTTGAATTTACCGGCTTCAGTAGTCGCGGTGAACTTGATTTCCTTCCATGAGGAAACATACTTTTCATACTTCGACCATGAGCCATCGCCTTTGTCCCATGCGCCTTCGGCTACCGTGTAGTGGTCTTTTCCTTCCTCCAGGTCGAGGTCGGACGACTGATTCCACTTGTTGTCCCAATTGTTTTCCGATGTAGCAGGATTCATACGGCAGAAAATAACTTTCACAATCGCATCGCCCACTTCACCTGAGAAGAGGTTCGACTCGCCTTGAACGGCTGCCATGTCAACCCATTTCTGATCATCGATCGTGTAGATGGCAAAACGGGCATTGTCTTTTAGCCAATTGGCATTAGGCGTCAGATAAAGCGTCTTAGCGGAGAGACTGATTACAGCCGTCAGCGCTACCAATAAAGAAAAAATTTTCTTCATACTAATAGATTTTAGTTAATAATGTTTGTTAATTGATTTTAGTTAGTAATATTTATTACTATTTTATTACTATTTTATTACTATTTTATTACTATTTTATTACTGTTTTATTACTATATTTTTATTAATAATGCTTATTCCTACATTTAAATTAATAACGTATATTACTTTATTTTAACTAATAACGTTTATTTCTACATTCTAATTAATAACGTATGTTTTACTTTCTTTTAGCCAATGACGTTTATTTCTACATTATTATTAATATGTTTATTTTTACTTTCTTTTAGCCAATGACGTTTATTTCTACATTATTATAATAATGTTTATTTTTACTTTCTTAATATCCCAAAGACCCCATTGTAAGCAAATATGCCGCAAAGTTACTATTTTTTTTTCGAACATGCAAGAAAAAAATTTATTTTTTTGTATTTTCAAGCACTACAATCCATCACAATCCAAACATTATCAAACCACACCCAAAACATAATCTAACCACAATCCAAACATTATCAAACTACGCCCCAAACATAATCAAACCACACCCCAAACATAATCAAACTTCAATTCCCCGCCTATTACTGGCATTTATCAACATAAACACAAGAATCTAACGAGAATATACTAGACCATACCTAGACCATATCTAGACCATACCTAGACCATACACGGTACGCTACCCTACTGTCAAAACATAGTTTAAGTACTTTTTCTATCCCACATTTCTTATGCTATTTGGGTCAAAATGATGTCTGATGGATAATAGTAACCATAAAAAAAAGAGAGTGTGCCATTTCTATTGACACACCCTCTTTGGAAAACCTCTACGAATCAGCCATATGTGGCTGCTTCATTATGAAGGTTGAATTAGCGAACAACAGCGCCGGTAGCGTTGTAACGAACACCTTTCTTCTCAATAACAAGTTGACCGTTAACGATAGACTTGACGCCTTTGGTCTTCAGTTCCGTGTTGGAGATAGCAGTTGATCCATCTGCGAGCGTAACACGGATAATACGAGCCTGCATTTGCTTGGTGCAAGAAATAACAACAGACTTGTCTTTAATGTCCTCAATAACCACCAGTGGATCCTCAATGTCACCCTTTGTAGTCTCAGAATCAAACTTTTCTCCACCTGTTGTGATTGAACCTTTGTCAACAGAAACCTCCAGATCCTTCTTCGCGAGTCCAGCAATTTCAACCTTAACAATGTTGGCTCCTGCCGAGATAGTCATTGTCTTTCCTGCATAAATACGGAAATCGTTGTTGCTGGCTTTGCTCGTTCCGTTATAGAAAGCTCCACTCCAAACGATTTTAATGCCATTGATGACTTGATCGAATGAGCCGGCACCTTCCTCCAAACCTTCCACATCAGCCGGAGTAACGGTGATTACTCCCGATGTAGCGAGGTCACCTGTATCTTGCGGGTCTGGATTGTCACCACCTTGACCTTCGCCATCAGTTTCGACGGCCACTGTTTTCAGTTCCCATGTCGGGCATACCTCTGTCGTAGATACATAAACGAAAGCGAGTTGTAGGTTCTTCTTTCCGAGGAAATCCTTAAGGTCTGCTGTAGCATCTACCGGATTCCAGTCTTTGCCTGCAGGCCATGCGGATATGGCGATATTATTCCAGTTTTCTCCATCTTCGGAAATCTTAACGAGCAGATTCTCGGAGGAAGCATAGTTGAGCATATGGGACACCTTGAGTGTAGCCTCTTTAGCTTCAGAGAGGTCAAAAGCGGGAGATACGAGCCAGCTCTCGGTTGCGTGGTTGGCTTTGTTGACGTAAGCACTTGCCTTCATCACGTTGTTTTTGGAATCAAAGTTCCATACATAGGAGAGTCCGTCAAGTTCGACGTCTTTGATAGTCCATTCGCCTTGTCCTTTGGCGAAGTCTGTGTTCAGCGCATCGGCTGCCATCATGCTACCGGCGAAAAGAGCGGCAGCAAGAAAAGAGAAAATCTTTTTCATTGTGTCTTTGTTTTTGATTAGATAATATTGTTATTTGTTTATTTGTTGTCCGAAAGCATTGTATTTGACACCGCCCTTGTCAATAACGAGAATACCGTTCGTGACTCTCTTGACCGCATTGGTTTTTATTTCGGTGTTTGCGATAGGTGTAGCAGTTGCTTTAAGTAACGCTTTGACGCTCTTACCCAGCGAGTTCTTCGCATCAACGGTTATATCTCCGTTTTGCGCAACTGTAACTGTACCGGAAACGAGATACCACACGCGGTCCACATAATCCTCTACTATCGTAGCAGCATACGAACCATAGATAGAACTGTTATAAAATTCGCCGCCAATAACCGTTTGGGGAGGATAGGTCTCATCATCAGGACGGATGGTGTAGGAAAGCGGCAGGAGTTCGGTGGAATTTTCAGGCACCATGATGTCGACTGCAATGTAATATCCCTCTTTGTTCTCCGCCTCTATATAAAGGTCACCATCATCCTCCAGATAGGTATCATCTATGGTATAGGAGTCAAAGGTCTGGTTGAAGTCCTCTTCATCGTCGTACGAATAATCGTACTCATAACCACCCTCGCCGGGATTCTCTTCGGGGTCATCTCCGCGAACATAGGTCACCACAATACTTTCCGCGCGAACCTGATTAGAGGAAGCGGTAAAGTCCAACGATTCCGCCTCACCAGTCCATGTTCCTACCTTACCTTCGAAAGAATATCCGGCTTGCGCACCGAAGCATCCGGGACCGTATTTGGTTTCCCCATTAGCTGTACAAGTGAAAACGACTTTGGTTATCTTGCCGCCTTCTCCGACCTCAAGAGTGAGTGTCTCATTCTTGAAGATACGAATCTGGTCCGCAGTAACCGTACCGCTGGAAACTGACAGTTTAAGTCCGTCAATTACTTTGCTGAACGTTTCTCCTGTTACACTCGGAAGTTTGTCCGGCGTGATTGTCAGTTCCTCTGCCATCATCATGCTGCCTGCGAAAAGAACGGCAGCGAAAAGAGAGAAGATTTTCTTCATGATTATAAAAATTTAGTTAAACAAAACGTTTGTTATTATGGTGTTTTTCTACGTGTTTAAAGTATTCTGGTTGTTCTAAATATCCTGAAAGAACTTTCTGCATTAAAAACCGCTGCAAAGGTACAACTTTTTTTTTACATATGCAAATAAAAAATCATTTTTTAGTCTAAAGTCAAATAACAAATGCTTTATTTTTTATGAGCAACGACCATTAACTGGACGGAATTAAAGACATTTTGCCATATGATATATGCCGCTGCCCCAAGTGGAGCCAAAGGGTCAAGATAAGTTTGAGCCATCCAAACGCCGAGAGATGTGTTTTTTTGTCCGAATGCCTGTCCGGCAGTAATAGAGGAGACTCCGGACATGGTTTTGGGCGCAGCGGCAGGATTGACAAGTACGTCTTGGTAATCTTTTCCCTTGGAAGGCGCCGGGAACTTGTATCCGATGAATTTGCCGAGTCCGAACTGGATAAGGCAGGCGAAGAAAGATAATATTAACAAAGTTAATATATTGGTGATTTGAGACTCATAATTGGTCAGTGTTGTTTGAGTCACAACTGCGGTTAGGACTATGATTGATGCAACCCAAAGATAGAAAGGAATTTGTGCCATTTGCGACGAGAGTACAAACTCTTTCTTTTGAATCTTTTGATAGCCCAACCGCAGAAACCATGCAGCAAAGAAAGGACCAAGCAATAGAGGACTTATGTGACTGAGGATGAGCGTAAATGCAGGCCAAAAGGCTTTCTCGGCAGCAGGATAGACAATCGGAAAAAGCACCGGTACAATGATGGTGGTTGCCAGATTTGAAAGTAGTGTAAATGCGGTGAGGTTTTGTATGGAGCCTCCGAGCTTGCCGGCTATGACAGGCGCTGCGGTAGCAGTGGGCATAATAAAACAAAGCATTAATCCCTGAGCAATGATCCTGTTCCCTGTCCAGAAATAAACACCGGCATAAGCTGCGAGGGAAAGGAAGATTTGCAGGAATAGCACGACCCAATGCCACCGATGAAGACGCAAATCAAGTGGATTAACCTTACAGAACGTAAAAAAAAGCATAAAGAAAATGAGCCAAGGTAGCGAAGGCTGCAGAGGAAGAAAGGTACGAAGTGACAAAGTGTGATGTACAAAATATGGTTTCATTGGGTCTTTCTCGTTATTCCTTCACCTCATTATATGTATCTACAGACCAATTTTCTACGATGTAATCCATTATTCGGAACACCTCTTCCTTTGTTTCCGCACGAAGGAGTGCTATGCGGGTTTGTTTGAAGTCTGCGAGACCTTTGAATACAGGGGAAGATGCAAAATGACGCCTTGAATGGAGAATTCCTTTGCGCTCGTCTCCGCCACACCATGCAATTGAAGACAAGACATGTTCTTTGAGAACTGCGACCTTGTCTGCCATGGAGACTGGAAAATCAGGATTGTTTGGAGAGTTTGGGCATAGTGCATTGCGCATTTCTGCGAATAACCACGGAGCGCCAAAGGTGGCACGACCTATCATTATGGCATCTACTCCATAGCGGTCAAAACACGCACGAGCGCGCTCGGGCGTACACACATCCCCGTTCCCTATAATAGGTATATGCACGCGCGGATTATTCTTAACTTCACCTATAAGCGTCCAATCCGCTTCTCCGCGGTACATTTGTGAACGTGTGCGGCCATGAATAGCAAGCTCTTGAATTCCGCAATCTTGAAGGGCGAGTGCCAACTCGACGATGAAGAGTTCCGCATTGTCACATCCCAAAGCAGAAGAAGTGGAAAGGCCAAGAGGATTGACACGGGGAATGAGGTCTTTCTCATCCCACCCGAGACGCGTCTTGGCAGTTACAGGAGTATGTACGGCATTGACTACTGAACGGGCTATTTCAAGCATTTTGGGGACATCCCGAAGAAGCCCAGCTCCTGCTCCTTTTCCCGCCACTTTCTTTACTGGGCAGCCGAAATTAATGTCTATAAAATCGGGGTGGGCGGTTTCTACAATCCGCGCGGCATCCGCCATGGCTTCGGGTTCACGGCCATAAATCTGAATGGCTACCGGCCTTTCTTCGTCATGAATAGTCAGTTTGCGCGTAGTGGATGCAATGTCTCGGACAAGCGCGTCGGCATTGACAAACTCCGTATAGACCCGATCGGCTCCATAGCGCTTGCAAAGCATCCGGAAGGCCGGATCGGTGACATCCTCCATGGGAGCCAAATATAACTTATTTGTCATTCTGTCATTTGCCATGTACCACTGATTTTATCATTTAATAGCCGTTGTTTGGTTGATGCTATTTGTTCAGAGTCGGGTATGAAATGCGGTGATGGTTCATGGCTGTCAGTCGGGCTGTGAAGACTCGTCGGATGTCTTCTACATCTTTGAACGAAAGAGGTGTCTCTGCAAACTGACCATCGGCTATCTGACTATCAATCATCTGATTAACAGCTTTTGCAATGGATTCTTCCGAGAAATCATCAAGGCTTCGTGAACGCGCTTCAATAGCATCCGCCATCATGAGGATAGCTCCTTCTTTAGTGGTGGGTTTGGTGCCCGGATAACGGAAAAGTGTCTCATCTACCTGCTCCCCGGGATGTGCGTTACACCAGGTATTATAGAAATATCTCACAAGCGAGGTCCCGTGATGAGTTGTGATAAAATTGACAATCGCCTCAGGAAGCCGGTGCTGACGGGCAATCTTTTCGCCTTCTGTAACATGAGAGATAATCACCTGCACAGCCTCCATCGGTTTCATTGACAAGAGAGGATTATCTGCTCCGTGCTGGTTCTCAATAAAATAGAGAGGATTCACTATTTTGCCTATATCGTGATATAGTGCTCCTGTTCTGACAAGCAGGGCATTCGCTCCTATCTCCTTGGCTGCCTCCGTAGCTAGATTAGAAACCTGCATGGAATGTTGGAATGTCCCGGGGGCTTTTTCCGCGAGCGTATGAAGAAGATCGGAGTTAATGTCCGTCAGTTCGACCAAGGTGATAGACGAAATGAAGTGGAATACTTTTTCGAACGTATAAATCAAGCCGTAACAACCTATTGTGAGTATGGCGCAGATGCCGAAATAGAGGTACATTCTCCAGTTTATGGAGTTGATGTCTCCAGTCTGCGCGAAAGAGATTGCCGTATAAGCAATTGTCTGGGCAAGAAGAATCCATCCTGCCGTTTGAACGAGTTGTGCCCTTCTCGTCATGTCTGACAACGAAGATACCGCTACCATTCCCACTACCACCTGTACAAAGAAAAACTCAACAGGCGCAGGAACTATGACAGAGGCGATAAGAATCGTGGTAAAATGGAGATAGAGGGCAGTCCGGGAATCAAGAAATACGCGCGTCAAGATGGGTACCCAAGCAAAAGGAATGATATACACAGAGAGATTGAATCGCAACGCAAGACAAGCAAGGGCGATAACTATAAATATCTGAAGACAGAAAAAGAGCACTCTTGATGTCTTATGGATATAAGACGGGCGGAAGACAAACAGATAAATTATAAATAGACAAAGGAAAAGAAGGACAAGGATTGACTCACCAACGAGCGTCCATACCCTTTGTTTGGCTCCGATAGATTTGTCGCTATAAGCACGCGATAGAGACTGGAGGACCTGATAGGAATAATCAGTAACTATCTCTCCTTGCTCAATGATACGTTCCTCTTTCTGAACCATATCTTGCGTATAATTAAGCGCAGAAAGCAGTTTCTGGCGCATGGTGGAGGTAAGGGCAGTATCTCGGACAAGGTTTTGAGCACAATCATATCCTTTTTCTCTTCGCGCTGTCATCGGAGTATAGACAGAAGAGATGGGATATATCTTCGAAGTCCTTCCCTGTATTACCGATATACGTGAAATCTGCTCGGTTCGAAGCCATTCCATCTCCTGCAGAGAAACAACAAGCACTTCGCGCTGCGCACCTCGGATATAATCATAGCATGGAGCAAAAGTAGAAAGGAGCTGCTGCTGGTCTTTGGCTACCTGTTCGTCCGTTTTGAAAATCGGGAAATCAAAAGGAGCCGTAAGGGTCGCGTACCCCCATGGTTTGCCTATTTCATAATGATAACGGAATGTATTGCTGTAGCGTGGGAAGATAAGTACAATAACTGCTGCGAGCAGGAGAAAAACCCCAAGACGTAGTACTGTGTTAACAACTTTACTATTTATCATTTTGTCGTTTATCATATTATCATTTATTGTTTAGTCTTTTATCTTTTTGGCCGGAAGAACTCCTGCATGAGTTCACGGCATTCGCATTCAAGGACTCCGGAAGTAACTTTTGCTTTCGGATGGAAAGCACGGGGAGCATATATAGTATAACCGCGTTTAGGATCCGACGCTCCATAAACAATCCTGCTTATTTGTGCCCAACCGATAGCTCCGGCGCACATAGGGCAGGGTTCGATGGTTACATAAAGTGTCGCGTCGGGAAGGTATTTTCCCCCAATGGTCTGAGATGCCGCAGTTATAGCCTGTATTTCAGCGTGCGCTGTCACATCGGAAAGCGCCTCTGACAGATTGTATCCTCTACCGATAATCTGATGCTGTGAAACGATGACACAACCGATAGGAATTTCATTGGCAACCAACGCTTTACGGGCTTCTTCAAGAGCAAGAGACATATACTTTTCGTCTTCTTGTAACGAATTGATTTCGTGAGTACAAACAAATTTCTTCAACTCTTCGGGATGCGTTTCAAAGTGGTTTCCGATAACTACCACATCCGCTCCGGCATCATATGCTGCTTTCATCGCCTCGGGAGTACGAATGCCTCCTCCTACAATAAGCGTGACAGAGATGTGCTCTTTTACGGCTTTTATTATGTCTGATGAAACGGGATTGATGGCTCCGGAACCGGCTTCCAGATAGATGGCTTTTTTACCCATCAGTTCAGCGGCAATACAAGTATCGATAATTGTTTGAAGATTTGAAGGGTCAAGAGGTTTAGAACCTGTTACTCGCATAGTGGACGTCTCAACGCCTCCATCTATTAGCACATACGCCGTTGGGATACACTCAACAGACGAGCCGTGAATAGCTCTTGCCGACTTAATCTGTTGACCTATAATATATTCCGGATTATTCCCAGACAGTAAAGAAAGATACAAGACAGCATCGGCTTCAGGTGTAAACTGCTCTGCATTCCCTGGAAATAAAATAATTGGCAATTGACCATTGAGAGTCGAGAGTTTGATTTTCAATGTACGCACAAACTCCGTGGTATCGCCGCCGGTGGAACCACCCACAAAAATGTAGTCGGGACAACAATCCGCAGAAATAGGCAGTGCGTCCGGATTCGCTTTTTCCGGGTCAAGCAATAAAGCCAAACTTCTATTTTTAAAAGAAAAAGACATATTATTTCCACACAAAAGATTCAACCATTCTTTTAACGTCTGTACGCAAGTAGTTATAAACAGGCGCCAGCGAGTCGGCATTCGGCTGGCAGTTACAATATACCGAAGCTCGGAAGAAATGACGGACAGAATCAGTCACAAAGAACTGGCAAGATGAAGCCGTGTTTCCCTCCAAATCAAAAAGAACTCCATAAACTTGCGCTTCCGGATGATTGTATTCGCGCTCGGGTATGGAACTGGCAAACGAAGCATTCCGATAGACAAACTCTAAGGCATCGTTAGTCAATTCACGCAGATTGCGATGAATCGGTTTGTATGAGCAATGAATCGTTGCATCCAAGGGGGGATACCATATATTTATCCAAAAAGGTTCATCTTTACGTATTTGAACCACAGCGTTTTGCGACAAGTCAAAGGAATAAGGAAATTGTGGAAATTGTGCATCAAATGGTGTATAGGCAGTATCCGGCACAGAGATGCGGTAATAGCCGTACGGTTTAGGCAAAGAAGTCTTGTTCCCGCACGAACACATAAAGAGTGCACAAACAGAGATATAACTTAACAATTTACGCATACTAATCCAATTTGGGCACAAAGGTACAAAAAAAAGTTGAAAGAAGAAAGAGGAAGAAGAAAAGAATCCTTTATTTTAGAGAAAATGACACTTTTTTTTGAATAAAATACGCGCGCGCTTGCATATATAAAAATAAAGTTGTATATTTGCACGATTTTTCAGAAACTGTAATTATATGCAGAATACAGAAAGTGATAGAAACCCAACTACAGAATATGACAGAAAACAAAAATAATTATTGCGTAATCATGGCCGGCGGCGTTGGTAGCCGTTTCTGGCCGTACAGCAGAGCCGACAAACCGAAACAGTTTTTAGATTTCTTCGGCACCGGCAGAAGTCTGCTGCAAATGACAGTGGACCGTTTTCGTCCGCTAGTACCGATTGAGAACGTGTTCATCGTGACAAATGTAGCCTACAAAGAGCTGATCTTGGAGCAAGTACCGGATTTGGTGGAAGGACAGATACTATGTGAGCCTGCGAGACGTAACACTGCTCCGTGTATTGCTTATGCCACCTCTCACATCCGCGCCATTTGCTTGCGCAAGGCGGGATTGACGGCAGCAAATCAAGATTGGTCAAGACCGGAAATGCAGGTAAATATAGTGGTAGCAGCAAGTGACCATTTGATTTTAGAAGAAGATAAATTCCGTGACACGATACGCAAGGCATTTGATTTTGTCAGCAAGCACAAAGCAATCGCCACCTTGGGAATGACGCCGACTAGACCGGAAACTGGATACGGATATATTCAATTCATCCGCGACGAATCGAATGAAATGGAACATTTAAACCCGAAAGATATTTATCCGGTAAAGACGTTCACAGAAAAGCCGAATTTAGAGATGGCGAAAGTTTTCCTGGAGAGTGGAGACTTCTTATGGAACAGCGGTATCTTCATATGGAACCTGCAAACCATCAGCGAGGCATTCCGATACTTGCTGCCTGAAGTGGCAGACCGTTTCCGAGAAGGCGAATTGCTAATGGGAACGGACGAAGAGGAAGCATTCATTGAACAGATTTTCCCGAAATGCCCGAATATTTCCATTGACTACGGCATTATGGAGAAAGCGGACAATGTGTTCGTCCTCCCCAGCAGTTTCGGTTGGAGCGATTTAGGCACTTGGGGTAGCCTGTACGAATTGAGCGAAAAAGATACATCCCTGAACGTGAGTCTGCATTCTAACGCGCTTTTCTATGACGCCCGGGGGAACGTAGTAACATTAGAACCCGGCAAATTAGCTGTTGTGCAAGGCGTGGATGATATGATTATTGCAGAGCAGAAAGGCGTACTGTTAGTGTGCAAAAAAGCAGAAGAGCAACGTATCAAACAGTTTGTGGCGGACGCACAGGAGAAATTTAAAGGGAAGTTCAATTAAAAGATTTAAACATTAGAGAATTAGAATATTCAAAAAAATTACTTAATACTTAAATACATCATGAGTTATCTGAATTTTGACAAGACAGTGCTTGTTAATCTGGAGCGTTCGCTTCAGAAAGAGATGATTCGGACAAACCGTGCAGGTGTATATAACTCAACCACTCTGGTTGACTGCAACACCCGTAAGTACCACGGCCAGTTGGTAATGCCATTACCTCACCTGAGCGATGACAACTATGTGTTGCTCAGTTCCCTGGACGAGACGGTTATTCAGCATGGCGCAGAGTTCAACTTGGGCCTGCACGAGTACAGCGACAATCATTTCAGCCCGAATGGGCACAAGTACATTCGAGAATTTGACTGCGAGTTAATATCCCGCACGACTTATCGTGTAGGCGCAGTAGTTTTCCAGAAAGAGCGTCTGTTAGTCAGTTTTGAGCCGCGTGTGCTGATTCGTTACACGCTATTAGAGAGTGGCAGTCCGACGACGTTGCGTTTCCGCCCGTTCCTTGCGTTCCGCAGCGTGAACGAGTTGACTCACGAGAACCCGTTAGCAAACCCGAACATGGACGAGTGTGAGAACGGCCGTTATAACCGCATGTACCCGGGATTCCCGAACCTGTATATGCAGTTCAGCAAATCGGTGGAATACCACCACGACCCGCAATGGTACAAGAACATCGAGTACCGCAAAGAGAAAGAACGCGGCTACGCTTTCAAAGAAGACCTGCTGGTTCCCGGCTATTTTGAATTACCAATGAAGAAAGGCGAGAGTGTGATATTCGCAGCCGGCGTAACGGAATGCAAAACTAACCAGCTGAAAGCAATCTGGAAGAAAGAGTTGGAGAGGCGGAACAGACGGGAGGACATGTTCAGTACGCTGAAAAACAGCGCGAGCCAATTCTACAAACGGGAAGGCGACAAATGCTACCTGCTTGCAGGATTCCCCTGGTTCCACGCAGATGCACGGAGTACATTCTTCTCAGTAGCAAGTTGCACTCTCGACATTGACCGTCCCGAATACTGGGACGCTATCATCAACAAGACAGCGATTGACGAAATACTGAAATTCATGAGCGGACGTGGCAATGAGGTAAAAATGACAGGCATGGACGAGCCGGACGTATTATTATGGTTCATCCGCGCAGCCCAGAAATATGCTCACAAGTACACCGTACGCGAGGCGGCTGATCTTTATTGCGAGTTATGCAAGGACATCATTACATATTACCGCAAGCAGAACCATCCCCGCGCCAAACTGCATCAGAATGGGCTTCTATGGGTGGATGGAACACAACGCCCGGCGACATGGATGAACGCGACGGAAAACGGATGGCCTGTAACGCCTCGGACCGGGTATGTAGTGGAAATCAACGCCCTTTGGTACAACGCTATGCGTTTCACGGCTGAGATGCTTCGTGAAGCAGGAAAAGAGACCAGTGCCGACCTTATGGAATATCAGGCAGAAATCACCAAAGACGCTTTCGTTAAGACATTCTGGAACGGAATCTATCTGAACGACTACGTGATTGACAACTACCAGAACAAAGAGGTTCGTCCGAACATGATATGGGCAGTAGGTCTGCCATACAGCCCGTTGGACAGAAAGCAACAGAAAGCGGTTGTAGATATCTGCACGAAAGAGTTGCTAACGCCGAAAGGCCTACGCAGTCTGAGTCCTAAAAGCGGAAGTTATCGTCCCAATGTTGATTTGGCAGAACGCGAGCGTTGCCTGCACAACGGGGTAGTATGGCCTTCGACAATTACTGCTTATTCGCGTGCGTACATGAATATTTATAAATACAGCGGAACCAGTTTTATGGAACGTCTGTTAGTCGGCTTTGAGGCCGAGATGAACGAACTTACTATCGGAACACTAAACGAGTTCTACGACGGCAACCCGCCATACAAAGGCCACGGTGGCATGAGCAGCGCACCGAGTGTTGCGGCAGTCATCAGCCTGTTGGACACTTTAAAAAAGTACGAACAAGTACAAAGTGACAATGTACAAAGTACAAAGGAAACAGAAATAAAGGAGGCACAATCATGAAAGCGTTAATGTTCGGATGGGAGTTCCCTCCCCATATCTTAGGCGGTTTAGGAACTGCCAGTTACGGTTTGACCCGTGGCATGAGCGAACAGAAAGATCTGGAAATCACTTTCGTTATCCCCAAACCATGGGGGGATGAGGACCAATCATTCCTGCGTATCATCGGAGCCAACAGTGTGCCTGTTGTATGGAAAGACGTGGATTATAACTACGTCAAACAACGTATGGAAGGCAAAATGAGCCCCGAAGACTACTACCATTTCCGCGACGGCATACGCTACGACTATCGCAGAATAGGAACTGACGACTTGGGATGTATTGGATTCTCAGGCCGTTACCCGGACAACCTGATTGAGGAGATAGGAAACTATGAAGCCGTGGCTTCCGTTTTAGCTCATAGTCTGGACTTCGATATTATCCATAGCCATGATTGGCTGACCTACCCGGCAGGTGTGTTTGCCAAACAAATCAGCGGCAAACCCCTCGTTATCCATGTCCATGCTACGGATTTCGACCGTAGCCGCGGTAATGTGAACCCGACTGTTTATGCGATAGAGAAACGCGGAATGGACATCGCCGATCATATCATATGCGTGAGCAACCTGACCCGACGCACGGTCATTGAGAAATATGGTCAGGATCCGCGTAAGGTAAGCACAGTACACAACGCAGTAGAACCATTGGCGCATCCTGAAGAATTTACCAAACCGCCCCGTAAAGACAAACTTGTTACTTTTCTTGGTCGTATTACGATGCAGAAGGGGCCCGAGTATTTCGTTGAAGCCGCTGCACGTGTGCTGAGCAAGACAAACGGTGTACGGTTTGTGATGGCAGGAAGCGGCGACAAGATGGCAGAAATGATTGATCTGGTAGCCAAACGCGGAATTGCAGATAAATTCCATTTCCCGGGTTTCATGCGCGGAAAACAAGTGCAAGAAATGCTGGCTATGAGCGATGTGTATATCATGCCGAGCGTGAGCGAACCGTTCGGTATTTCGCCGTTAGAGGCTATGCAAGTAGGTTGCCCGTCGATTATCAGTCATCAGTCCGGTTGCGCGGAAATACTGCAACACGCCATCAAAATAGACTATTGGGATATTGACGCAATGGCCGATGCCATTTATGCGATTGTAAAATATCCTGCCATGTACAAGAGTCTGCATGAGTTAGGAATGGCTGAGGTCAATAACATCAAATGGGCTGACGCAGGATTGAAAGTGCGCAGGATATACGATGGTGTGATTAATCATACCCTGTAATTTACCTTTTGGACATTTAATTAGAAATTAACCATTTAGTAATTTTTACAATTATGAAAAATATATGTTTTTGCTTCCAGATGCATGTCCCCTATCGTCTGAAGCGCTATCGTTTTTTTGAAATCGGTCATGACCATTATTACTATGATGACATGGCTACTGAGGAACATGTCAATTGGCTTGTGCAGACTTCCTATCTGCCGTTATGCCATACCCTCCGCGACATGATTAACCTGAGCAAAGGAAAATTCCATTGCGCCATTAGTGTGAGCGGAACGATGATTGAGATGTTCGAGCAGTTCAATCCGGAAATGATTGATATTCTCAAAGAACTGGCAGGAACAAAGTGCGTAGAATTTCTTGCCACGCCGTATAGTTATTCGCTGGCTTCGGAGTTCAACGAAACGGAATTCAAAAAACAACTCAAGTTTCAAGGCGAGTTGTTAGAAACCATTTTCGGTGTAAAAGCCCAAAGTGTATGGAACACGGAGCTATTGTACACGGACGAGACCGCGTACAACCTGAGCAAGATGGGGTACAAGGCTATTCTGACAGAAGGAGCCAAGCATATCATCAGTTGGAAGAGCCCGAACCGCGTATTTCAGTCTGCAGGTGCTCCGAAGATGAAAGTGCTTCTGCGCAACACAAACCTAAGCGATGAGCTGAGTTTCCATTTCTCCGACCCGAATTGGGGAAACTTCCCTATTGACGCAGAGAAATACGCAGATGCACTTAAAGCACTGCCGGAAGGAGAGGATATCATCAACATATGGATAGGCGCAGAAACGTTCGGCATCCGTCAGAACGCGGGAACTGGTATCTTCGATTTCCTGAAAGCCCTTCCGTATTTTGCAATTGAGCGCGAAATGGGATTCATGACTCCCGCAGAGGCTGCCAAGAAAATGGCAGCGAACGATGTATTGTCGAGCCCGTATCCTCTGACTTGGAGCGGTGAGGCGAAAGACCTGAGTGTATATACCGGCAATGATTTGCAGCAAGAAGCATTAAACAAACTGTACGCCGTAACGGAGCGTGTACATCTGTGCCAGGACAAGAACCTCAAAACTAATTGGCTGCGTCTGCAAGATGTGAACTATCTCCACAACATGAACCATATTGATCAGGGTGAAACCCAATATGAGTCAGCATATGATGCTTTCATCAATTACATGAACGTGCTGTCCGATTTTCTGCAGACAGTTGAGGAGCAATATCCGACGACGATAGAGAATGAGGAGTTGAATGAATTGCTGAAAACGATCCGCAATCAGGAAGAAGAGATACAGGTATTGCAAGCCAAACTGAAGAAGAAAAGTTGAGAGTTAACATTATGAGTTGAACAAATTCTCTTAGTTCACAATTGAAAGTTTTTCGTATCGGAATAGTATTAGTGCTGTTGGCAGCGGCCGTTATGGTCGCTGCCAAACCGCCGCTTGCCCGAACCAAAGTGAAGACCTGGCAGATGCCGGGATTCACCGCCGTGGCAGATACTGTTGTTTTTACCGATACAGTCACCTTGAACTATCATGACGTAGATGTGCAGCAGCTATACTCTCTTACCAGTGTAACGAATGGTAATGTATTAGTGTCCCCTATCGAATCGCGCGTGGTCAACCACCGCCTGCGTACCATAGATGACCCGTTCGCATGGAGCCTGACTCCCTATGTTGTGACACCCCAGCAGCAACGTTTCTTCAACACCACGACCCCCTACTCTACCGTGGCGTATAAGAGAGGTTTTGTGAGCGGGCATGAGGAGAACGATATAGATTTTTTGTTTACTGGCAATATCAACCGCCGGTTAAATTTAGGTGTAGAAATGGATTTTCTCAGTTCCGCAGGACACTACAAGAACACGGCGGGCAAATTATATCGGGGATCAGTATGGGGTAGTTACACAGGCGCACACTACAGCATGCACGCCGCATTCGGATGGAGCCGGTTGAGCTCATTTAACAACGGAGGATTGCAGGATGTGACCCAACTGAGCAGCGGCATGAATGCAGAGGACTTACCCGTTCGCTTGAACGCAATGATTGGATACAGATACCTAAGCGGATTCATGCACAACCAGTACGCCATCACGAAAGATAGGGAGTATCACGATTCGATAGAAGTAATTGAAGAAGGACGAAGAGTAAAAAAAGATACGATTAAAGTGGAATATATTCCGCTGATGACATTCAGTCATATCTTCGAGACCAACAACTCGAACCGGCGGTATGTAGAGCAAACGGCGAACCAGAATTTTTACGACACTACATATTACGATACAAGCAAGACGAACGACTCAACAGACGTACTGACTATCCGTAACACTGTGGCTGTAACGTTCTGCGAGGCGTACAACACGAAGCTGAAGTTCGGTATCACCACATTTGCAATGAACGAGTGCCAGCGTTTCATGACAACCGAGTGCATTTCCCTTATGCCATCCGGAAATAATGGAGACAGTCACCGGCTCAGAAAGAACAGAACTGACAATAATATATATGAGTACGCCTACCATTGGACAAACAACACATTTGTCGGTGGCGCAATCCACAAACACAGCGGGCCTCATGTACACTATAACATAGAGGGGCAAGTATGCGTATTGGGCTACAAGATTGGCGAATTCGATGTACACGGCCAATTGGAGACAAAGTTCAATGCCGGTAAATATCCGATGATAATTGCGGCAAGGGCATATGCTAAGAGTGAAACACCCAATTGGTATCTGGAACATTTCACATCAAACCATATCCGTTGGGAGAATAACTTCGAATTCACATACCGCTTTTTGGGAGGCGCTACCATAGCATACCCGACTAAATGGGTCAAGCCGCGAATTGATTTCAATTTCGAAAACCAGACTAATCCGATATATGTGTCCGCAGCGGACTGGAGACCACACCAGCACAAAGGAAACGTACAGATTTTTTCAGGAGATGTCGGATTGGATGTGACGACACCTTGGATTAATTTGGAGAATAGAGCGGTTATACAATACAGCACGAACGACAGCGTAATGCCGGTTCCAACGGTTATCCTGCAGCACCGGCTCTATTACCACGGAACATGGTTCAAAGCTTTAGACGCACAGATAGGTGTTGACGTGCGCTATTTCACACGCTATCATGCACCTGTACTGTGTCCGGCTTCCGGTATGTTCGCTACCCAACAGAAGGAAAACGTGGGCAACTATCCTTGGATGAATGTATATGCCAATTTTTATGTGCGATCCATCCGCTTACGGTTCTTCGCACACTACCAACACCTAAACCATTTATTTATGAGCAAAAATATCAATTATTTGACAATGCCGGGCTCCCCCACCAACAGGGACGTCTTCCGAGCAGGATTGGCTTGGCACTTCTATAATTGAAAATAGAAAATAGAGAATCTTTAATAGATATTATATATATGATCATAACACAGAATTTGAATACGGTAATCGTATACGCACAGGGAGAGGCAGAGCGCTTGTTGAACAAACGGGTGGAACCGAACCACCTGCTGCTCGCTATTATCCGGTTGGGAGAAGGGTCGGCGTTTGAGGTATTGAAAAAGACCGCATTCGATGCAGAACAGGCGAAGGCACATATAGAGCAGGAGATGCAAGGCCAAGAGACGATGGTCGAGCCGGTAACACGGAGCGCACAGACTGATCGGATATTGCGCATTGCTGAAGGAATCAGCCGGGAGTATCAATCGGAAGCTGTCGGCACGATTCATCTGCTGCTTGCTATCATGCGTGAGCGCATCAATGCAACGGCTGCTTATTTGGAGAGGGAATGGAATATCCATTACCAGCGGTTGGTGGACATATACGGCCAGCCCAATTATGCACCGGAGAATACCACGGACTCCGAACAAAACGAGAACGTGAACGACAACAATTGGCAGCCGCAGCGCGAGCAGAAAAAAAGTGCAAAGAAAGGGAAAACAACAGCGTTGGACAAATATGGACGCGACTTAACCAAACAAGCCGAAGAAGGGGTATTGGATCCGATGGTAGGGCGCGAAGTGGAGATAGAACGCGTGATACAGATTCTAAGCCGGCGCAAGAAAAATAACCCGATACTAATCGGCGAACCCGGTGTCGGCAAATCGGCGATAGTGGAAGGTCTGGCTCTGCGGATTGTGAACAACGAGGCCGGAGCTTTGCGCGGCAAACGCATTGTGACGTTAGACATGGCTTCCATGGTCGCGGGGACCACCTATCGCGGACAGTTCGAAGAACGGATGAAACAGGTAATCACGGAATTGCAAAACCATCCGGAAGTAATTCTTTTTGTCGATGAGATTCACACACTTATCGGCGCTGGAAATGCATCCGGATCGCTGGACGCAGCCAATATTCTCAAACCGGCTCTGGCAAGGGGAGAAGTACAATGTATCGGAGCAACTACCACCGCAGAGTACGCCAAATCCATTGAGAAAGATGGAGCTTTGGAACGCCGCTTTCAGAAAGTAATCGTCCGCCCCACGACAGTGGAGGAGACATTAGATATTCTGGAGCGACTGAGTGCACACTACGCGAAATACCACCATGTGGTCTATACCGAAGAGGTGCTCAAAGCTTGCGTCGGATTGAGCGAAAGGTATCTGACAGACCGGGCATTTCCGGACAAAGCAATAGACGTCATGGACGAAGTGGGAGCGCGAAGTCACGCACGCCAACAGGCAACAGGAGATACAAGTGAGGCTCCGTACTGCATCACAACCGACGACGTCGCCGGAGTAGTCAGCATGATGAGCGGTGTTCCCGTTCAGCGCGTAGCTACGGCAGAGAACGAAAGGCTGCGCACCTTAGGGGAGACCCTGCGTCATAAGATCATCGGTCAGGACAAAGCGGTTGAGACGGTCGTGAGGGCTATCCAGAGAAGCCGCTTAGGACTAAGAGACCCCAAACGACCCATCGGCACATTCTTCTTTTTAGGACAGACTGGAGTAGGTAAAACCTATTTGGCGCAATGTCTGGCGGAAGAAATGTTCGGCAGCAAAGATGCCATGATACGCTTTGACATGTCGGAGTTTATGGAAAAACACACTGTCAGCTTGTTAGTAGGTGCGCCTCCGGGATACGTAGCACACGAAGACGGTGGCAAACTGACCGAAGCCGTACGCAGAAAACCCTACTCTATTATTCTCTTTGACGAGATAGAGAAAGCACATCCGGATATTTTCAATGTGCTGCTGCAAGTTATGGATGAGGGTCGCCTGACTGATAGACAGGGACATATCGTCGATTTCCGCAACACGATTATCGTGCTGACAAGCAACGTAGGCACACGCCAGTTGCAGGAGTTCGGCAGCGGTGTCGGTTTCAGCGCCGCTGAAATGGACCAGAAACAGGTGAACGCTACGCTGCTGAAAGCATTGCAGAAACAGTTCCCGCCGGAATTTGTGAACCGTATTGACAATGTCGTGACATTTGAACCGCTTAGCCGCGAAACAATCGCACAAATAGTACGTATAGAGGTTAGCCTGCTGCAACAACGACTCAAAGCACAAGGACACCAATTGAGCGTATCCACACAAGTGAACGAGCAGTTAGTGGACAAGAGTTTTGACCGCAAGAATGGAGCACGGCCTGTCAAACGAGCTGTACAAACCTATCTGGAAGACCCCTTGACGGATATATTGCTTCGCAAACCGAATCAGAAAAAAATAATCATCAAACAAATACAAAAAGTATGACAGTAGAAATTACAGACGCTAACATCAAGGATGTGATTGCGTCAGGAAAACCGGTAGTAGTGGATTTCTGGGCAGCATGGTGTGGCCCATGCAAAATGATGCTCCCTATTTTGGAAGAGTTATCCAACGAGTATGAAGGAAAAGTAGTTGTCGGTAAACTGAATGTGGATGACAACCCGGACACTTGCGAGGAATACGGCATTATGAATATCCCGACCATGTTGTTCTTCAACAACGGTGAGTTGGTCAATCGTCATGTCGGAGCATGCCGCAAGCAGGATTTGGCACAACTTTTTGACGCTTTACTCTAAAAAAGAAGGGTAAAAACGCAAAAAAGTGCAAAAATATTTGCACAATTCAAAAAAAAGCAGTACCTTTGCACCCTATTTTGCCCCAATAGGCACAGTTTTTGTGTGCAATTATGGGAATTCCCCGGTATTCGGGGGCCACGCAAATTTTAATTTGTGCGGAGAACGTAGCGCAAGGCAAAGCACAATACAAGCGTGTAACGCGCAGTCGTGCAAGCCTTAGCGCAAACGAGGGTCCGGTAGCTCAGCTGGATAGAGCAACAGCCTTCTAAGCTGTGGGTCTCGGGTTCGAATCCCGACCGGATCACAAACGTTCATAGCGATTTAGCGTCAAGCTTGCTTGTAAGATAAAGCAGGATGAACGTTTGAACTGAGCGCCCTGCACGCAGCAGGGATTACGTAGAAATCCCAACACGGGCTTTGCACTAATATAGAAACATCGTATATAACTATTATACATGCGTCAATTAAAAATCACAAAATCTATCACTAATCGTGAGTCGGCAAGTCTCGACAAGTATCTGCAAGAGATAGGTCGGGAGGAGTTGATTTCGGTGGAAGAAGAAGTAGAACTCGCCGGTCGTATCCGTAACGGAGACCGAGCCGCGTTGGAGAAACTGACCAAAAGCAACTTACGTTTTGTAGTGTCTGTAGCCAAGCAGTATCAAAACCAGGGATTGAGTCTGCCCGACTTGATTAACGAGGGCAATTTAGGTTTGATCAAGGCTGCAGAGAAATTTGACGAGACACGTGGTTTCAAGTTTATCTCCTACGCTGTTTGGTGGATTAGGCAGTCTATTCTTCAGGCATTGGCTGAGCAAAGCCGTATTGTGCGTCTTCCGCTTAACCAGGTTGGCTCAATGAACAAAATCAACAAGGCCTTCCAGCGGTTTGAGCAGGAGCATGAGCGCAAACCAAGTGCAGAGGAACTCGCAGAAATGCTAGACATTCCGGTTGACAAGATTGCGGAGACGCTGAAGATGTCCGGACGGCATGTAAGTGTGGACGCTCCTTTCGTAGAAGGCGAAGACAACAGTCTGATTGATGTAATGGTGAATGAAGATTCACCCAATGCAGACAGAGGACTGATCAGCGAATCGCTCTCCACGGAAATCAACCGCGCACTGCAAACGCTCACTCCGAGAGAGGCGGACATCCTGCGTAAGTTTTTCGGTATCGGTACTCCGGAAAAGACTTTGGAAGAAATCGGTGACGAACTCCATCTTACCCGTGAACGTGTACGACAGATCAAAGAGAAAGCTATCCGCAAACTCAATCAAGGGCAACGAAGCCACATCTTGCAGACTTACCTCGGTTAAGTGATAAACGACTAATGGCAACGCCTCCTTTCGGGAGGCGTTTTTTATTAATCAAACAGTGTTGGCTGGTCGTCTTCCATCTTTTTGAGAATGGTTTTCATGAGCGTTTCACGAATGAGACGGCTACGGTTAGACACACCGTATTTCTTGCAAAAGCGGTCTAACATCCTTTGCTCGCTCTCATTGAGCATCAGGGATATCCTGAATTCGCGGGGCTGTTTCATTCTCAACTCTCAATTCTCAATTCTCTATTAAAAATACAACGCCATCTTGATTCCCGAAGAGACAAGACTTCGTCCTGCGAAATGAGTATATGGAATGCCTTCTATCTCCGTAGCCACCTGCATCTTCGCCTGTTGGAACTGCGCAAAGAGCACCAAAGCAAGTGCCGTCTTGGGATTGAGTTGGCAACGGTATCCGAAATCCGCGCCTGCATAAATTCCGCCAAGATAATCCTTGCTGAGCGCAATGCCGTATCCGGCGGACAGTCCGAACACAGGGGCATGTTTGGATTCCAGGACAGGAATTCTGGCCGCTACCTGGATCGGCAGGAAGTTATATTTGTTCTCCCCCATAAAGACTCCGTGGTATCCCAATCCGCCGCCTACGAACAAATGGCGCTCCCCTATATGGTGCGACCCGACCAGCAGATCCGCGGATACGGCTGCTCCTACCGCTTCATTGGGAAGAACCGCAACTCCGCCGGCTATTTCAAGCAGAATAGACGCTTTCTTGCTGACCATTTGGTCATTTATCGCTTCGCCGCTAGGCGTTTCATCTGCCACGGTGTCATTTTCAAGAATCTGCTCCACATCCGCTCGGGGATACTGAAATCGTGCTCCTTCGGCATTGCGAATTATCACCACTTCGTCGTTCTGAAAAACAATTTCACCTTTCACACGTGCGCCCGTACGTAATAATACGGTTTCCGCGTGCGCGCATAAAAAAGATACGGTCAGCAGTATAAAAAATAGATTTTTTTTCATGTCAAGTGCCATTTCGAGTGCAAAGGTACAAAAAAAAGTTGAATATAGAAAGTGGAAAGTGGAAAAATCACCTTTTTTTTGCATTTTTATTCATTTTCTATCAGTTCAAAGTCAATTTGTCCGCGACTAACGTCTGTTCGTATCACTTTTACGGAAACGGAATCACCGAGAGTGTAAGCCTTAACTGCTTTCTTGTTTTCACCGTTTTCACAGACAAGGCGGAAGTTTTTCTCGTCATATTGCCAATATTCGCCTTTTTCGCCGATGTCGGAGATATGAACCAGCCCTTCGCATCGCGATTCGTCCAGTTGGACAAAGAATCCGAAATCGGTTACGTTTGATATATATCCGTGAAGCACCTCACCAATATGGGCGGACATCCACATTGCTTGATACATCTTGATTGAGTCACGTTCCGCTTTCACTGCCTCCTGTTCGCATGCCGAGCAATGTTCGCATTTGTCTTCCAACTCGGCACGTGTCAACGACTCTTTTTTGCCGGTGAGAATATATTTCTCTATGAGCCGGTGAACCATAAGATCCGGATAGCGACGAATGGGAGACGTAAAATGGGTATAATGGCTAAAAGCAAGGCCGTAATGTCCTATGTTATACGTCGAATAGACCGCTTTGGCTTGCGCTCGGATAGTAAGAATATCCGCGGCTCGACGAACGGCTGCTTGGGTAGTACCGGATTGACCGGACTTGCCGGAGAAATGTTTCACAAAAGCTTTCACCGCATCCAGTTTTTCTCCATCCGGCAAATCATGTACACGATAGACAAAAGGTCTGCCCGAACCGACGGAAGTGGCTACTGTTCGGTTGGCAAGAAGCATGAATTCTTCGATGAGATGATGTGCTTCGTTGGGTTGCTCGAAGTATATCTCCACCGGAAAACCGTGCTCGTCCAGTCGGAAACGCATCTCCTCCTGCTCAATGGTGAGAGCACCGTTCGCTACCCTCTCCGCCCGAAGTTGGATGGCAAGCGCGTTGAGTTTGATTAAAGCGTTCTTCAATTCTTCTGAATACGGATCGCTGACGGCTGAATTCGCGATTATCTCCTGAGCTTCGTCGTAGTTAAGACGTGCATTGGAGCGGATGACCGTCCGGCATATCTTGTATTTGAGAACCTTGGCAGAGGCATCCATTGTAAAAATGACCGACATGCAGAGCTTGTCCTCATTGGGACGGAGTGAGCAGAGATCGTTGCATAACTCCTCCGGCAGCATGGGCAACACTCTGTCCACAAGATAAACAGAAGTGCCTCGTTTATAGGCTTCTTCATCCGTTTGCGTGCCCGGACGAACATAGTAAGAGACATCCGCTATATGGACGCCTACCTGATACTGCTCCTTTGCGGCATTTTCGGAAAGGGCATTCGTCACCCCTTCGGATGACACTAACACTTGAAACGAGATTGCGTCATCAAAATCCTTGGCGTCTGCAGGATCGATGGTAAAGGTGAAAGCGTCACGCATGTCACGCCTGCGCAATATTTCTTTTTCATCTATCATGCTTGCAAAGGTACAAAAAAAATTCAATATATGCAATAGAATCTTTTTTTTGCCAAGCGGATTACGCAATTTTGCTTTATTCGATTGCAAAAATCCGAAAACATTTGCATATGTCAAAATATTTTCGTAATTTTGCACGCTATTTTTGGGGACAAGCCATCTACACTATTCCTGTACTATGGTTTTCCGACATTTTGATAGGTTTAATAAGAATATTAATTAACAAAAAAATATAAT
>ONQO01000031.1 GCA_900319995.1 uncultured Bacteroidales bacterium | reverse complement strand
ACGCACAGCAAAAGGATAAATGATTGGGTCATACACTTCGGTAACACCGGTACGAAACGCACGCTGGTCATCGCAGTAATAAGTCAGTGTACCGGTCTTTGAGTCGTACTCGGTATAGACTTCGGCAATGCTGGTAAAATAGCCCGGAGCGTCCTTTCCTCCATCCGGACGGGCATAGCTCTTGTCCGTATACATATCGTTCAAAATAGTGCCTTCGCCACCCGTCAATGAGGTACAGCCGGAAAACATCAGACCGGAAGACTGCAACGCTTCACTCTTGCTCCAGTCACTGCCACAAAAAATAGTCCGAAGCGAAGAACATCCGTAGAACATATTCATCATAAACTTAACCTTGGCGATATTGAAAGTGCGCAGGTTAAGAGAGGTAAGGGATGTACAATTTTCGAACATATTCCTCATATCTGTTACATTTGCCGTGTTGAATGAACTTAAGTCAACTGATTCCAAAGACGAACAGTCGAGAAACATAAAACTCATATCCGTTACTTTGGCAGTGTTGAAGGTACTCAGGTCAAGAGAAGACAAAGCACTACATTGGTAGAACATACCCGCAGTAGTCGTCACCTTTTCTGTATTGAGATTATTTAAACCGGTAATTTCTGTCAGATTCGAAAGCGCATATGTCTCCGTCATATCCGATTTGATACCTCCAAAAAACATATCATGAGTTGAAGTAAGTCCGGCTGTCTTCATCGAGGAATTAATCACAACCTTTGTTACCTGCTCGTGATAGTCCGTAAAACGATTGGCATTGTAATCGTTCACGGGGGTATACATTTCGACGATTTTTCCTTCCGCGGCACGAGTCTCGCGCTGGTCGTCAAAATAATACGTCAGTACACCGGTTTTCGAATCAAACGCGGTGTACACCTCTTTGTTTGCCGCTTTGATGCCGACCGTCATCAGCATCGCAGCAAGGAGTAGAAATAGTTTGTTTCTCATAATTATTGAATTAAATGTTAGTAGTCTTCTTTTCTTTTGAAACCAACTGTCCGCAGATGGTTCAAAAATAGTTTATGTAATCGGCTGCAAAGTTACTCATTTTTTTTGATATATGCAAGAAGAAAATACTTTTTTTGATTTTTGTCCGAAATTTCAGTATATGAGTAATAGATAAATCGAGGCTCCATGGGTCAACAATTAACCGAAATGGTCTGAAAATTTATTTCTCTTCTTTTAGTCAACAATTAAAAACAATTGAAGACAATTATTATTTGTCCAAAATGGTCCAAAATGATCCAAAAAATTTTTTCTTTTTGTCAAAAAAGACCCAAAATGGTCCAAAAAACTATTTCTTTTCTTTTAGTCAACAATTAAAAACAATTAAAGACAATTTTAACGGCGAATTAGGCGAATTAGGCGAATATTTAGTTTGGTCCACAGATCACACAAATTAAACGGATTTTTTAGTACGAAAAGTATATTATATATAAATATATAATATAGTATAAGACGAAGAAAAAAGTACTCAGACTGTGCTCTGATAGTATAGCGACGTACCCTGTATGGTCTAGGTATGGTCTAGATATGGTCTAGGTATGGTCTAGTGTTGTCAGGTAAAACTCATGCATGTTCTATGGAACAGAGAGGTATTATCGTAGAGGAGGGTGTGTCAAAAGAAAATATGTTATTGTTTTCTTTGACGTGTTATTGTTTTCTTTGAGAAGAGATGTTGGCGTCGTGTGCGGATTTTTGTGCCAACCGACGCTGTTTATTGGTCATTTTGGGATTCTTGTAATGGTTACAACGGACATCTTTTCCTGTGATGAATTCAAACCAGACACATGAAGCCGTATAACGTCCATAAGTATAATTGAGATGATAACCATCGCGACACATGGTGTCTCCCAAAGCGGAAGAACGTGCGTTCTGAATCGCCAAGCCGCAGGGAATCACGATTAATTGAGAATTGAGAGTTGAGAATTGAGAATTCTTATCTCGGCAAAGCCTCGAACGATTATTTGACAAGTCAAATTTTGAGAGTTGAGAGTTGAGAATTGAGAGTTGAGAATTATCATTTTTCACGGGTGTCAATTTATTATTGACGATTTGCCGGACGTATTGCGTGCAAGATTGGATGGAATCCCACATTTCCTGTTGGTTGCAATGATAGCGAGGGAAAGCCGGGTGTTTGGCATCTTGGCTGTATGCCCATGTTTGCATCCAACAGAGTTGAGCGTTAGGCTGGTACGCACGCACGGTGTCGATAAGGAGTGAGAGCCACGGTTCATAGGAAGAACGGATACCGGAGTCGTGACTTGCCTGCTGGAGAGAGATGAAGTTGTATTCGCCATCTTTGAGGGCTTGGCGAAGAGAGATGGTGTCTTTGACGAGACGAAACCTCTCCCCGCCGCTCTCCAAGGGAGAGGGATTAAGGTTTGTGCAGACACGATGTGAATAGACGGCAGAGTCGCGGATGAGGAATTCGGCATGTTGCTGCAAGGAACAGCCACCGTAATAGAGGTTGTGGACTTCGATTTCTATGCCTTCTTCGTCGCAAAGCGGGACGAGTTCCTGCTCGACAGCATCCCAAGAGAAACTATTGCCTATACAGAGGATGCGGATGAGTAAAATTATGGATAATTTCATTTATGGTTTATGATTTATGGTTTATGGTTTAGTGTGCTTCGAGCCAGTTGTTGCCCACTCCACACTCGGCAATAAGCGGAATGGAGAGCCGGACGGCATTCTGCATTTCAGAAACGACGATCTCGCGGACACGGTCTATTTGCTCGGCAGGGACGTTAAAATTGAGTTCATCGTGGACCTGCATGATCATTTGGGCATTTACCATTTGTCCATTTATCATATGTCCATTTAATTCTTTGAGGCGGCGGTGGATGGAGACCATCGCTATTTTGATGATGTCCGCGGCGGTTCCCTGGATAGGGGCGTTAACGGCGTTACGTTCAGCGAAGGAACGTACAGTCGGGTTGTTGGAATTAATGTCCGGGAGATACCTTTTTCTCCCAAAGAGTGTTTCGGCATAGCCTTTTTGGCGTGCGAGTTCTTTCTGCGCTTCAATATATTGAATCACTCGCGGGAAAGCGGCGAAGTAATCGTCAATCAGTTGCTTAGCCTCTGTGCGCGAGCAATCGAGTTGCTGTGCGAGCCCGAAAGCAGAGATACCATAGATAATACCGAAATTGGCAGTTTTGGCTTTCCGACGTTGGTCTTTGGTGACTTGTTCGATGGGTATTCCGAAGATTTTCGCCGCCGTAGCTGCATGGACGTCTTGTCCGTTACGGAAAGCCGCAAGGAGGTGTTCGTCCTGGCTGAAATGTGCCATGAGTCGTAGTTCAATCTGGCTGTAGTCGGCAGAAAGGAAGAGACATCCTTCGTCGGGAATGACCGCTTCGCGGATGAAACGTCCTCGCTCGGAACGAATCGGCAGGTTTTGCAAGTTGGGATTGGAAGAGGAAAGCCGCCCCGTGGCTGTGACCGTTTGATTGTACGTTGTATGTATTTTTCCGTCCGCGGCTATATATCCCGGAAGTGCTGAAATATAAGTAGTTATCAGTTTATTGAGCGCTCTATAGTCGAGAATGGCGCCGACAACAGGATGCTTTTCTTTTAACGCCATAAGCACTTCTTCGGAGGTCGAGTACTGGCCTGTTTTGGATTTTTTGGCCTTGGCGTCCAGTTTGAGTTTATCGAAGAGAAGTTCTCCGACCTGACGAGGGCTATTAATATTGAACTCACCCCCCGCGAGGTTGTAGATGTTTTGCTCAAGCGTATTGAGTTCTTCGGTAAGTAGCGTCTCCGCCTGTTTGAGTTTAGCGACATCAATCCGCACACCCGCAGCCTCCATTTCTCGCAAGACAGGCACCAAAGGCAACTCGACATCGTTGTACAGTTTCCATAGGGCATGATCGGCTTTGAGTGCTTCCCAGTCAGGTTCCTTGTAGGGGTTAAACGCTACTTCGGGATTGAGGAGGTATTGACACAATCGGGCTTCGATGGTGTCAAATGTGGCTGTTGGCTCTTGGCTGTTGGCGGTTGGCTGTTGGTCGAAAGAGCCAAAGAGGTCGAGTTGTGCGGGATCGGCGGGCTTGGAGGTCCGAGAGGATTTAGATACACTAGACACAATAGAGGCACTAGATGGCGTAGAGGGAGTAGAGACAGGAGTGAGTTTCTTGAGGAGAGTGTTGAACTCAAGGTCTTGGTAGATGGCTGTGAGGGCATCGATGTTGGGCTCTTTCTTGGCGAGAAGCGATTCGTCTAATGTAATTGGCACATCCGTTCGAATGGTAGCGAGGAACTTGGAGAAGTTGATTTGCTCGACTTGCGACTCCACTTTTGTACGGAGTGCACCTTTGATTTCGTCCGTGTGCGCAAGCATGTTTTCAATCGAACCGAACTGCTGTAACAAAGCGACCGCGGTCTTTTCCCCCACTCCTTTGCATCCAGGAATATTATCGCTTGCGTCTCCCATAAGTCCCAACAAATCAATCACTTGGTCTTTGTTGTTCAATCCATATTTCTCACACACTTCTTTGGGTCCCATTAGTTCAAAACCTCCGGTATGGCGCGGTCTATACATGAAGACATGTTCGGATACGAGTTGTCCATAGTCTTTGTCCGGTGTAGCCATAAAGACCTCAAAACCAGCCTGTTCTCCTTTCTTAGCGAGAGTACCGATGACATCATCCGCCTCAAATCCGGGCACTTCGAGCACAGGGATATTCATCGCCTCGAGTATATTTTTGATTACCGGAACGGCTTTACGAATATCTTCGGGAGTTTCGGGTCTTTGCGCTTTGTATTGCTCATATGCTTCATGGCGGAACGTGCCCCCTGCTGGGTCAAAAGCCACACCGACGTGCGATGGGTTGATTTTTTTGAGCAAGTCTTCGAGCGTCACCGCAAAGCCGAAAATAGCAGAAGTGTTCTCTCCCTTACTGTTCATTCTCGGTGCACGAATGAAGGCATAGTATGCGCGAAAAATCATCGCGTAAGCATCAATTAAGAGTAATTTTTTCATTTGGTCATTTACCATTTTCATTTACCAATTGATGGGTTCGAGGCCGTGTTTGAGCAGATAGTTATTGGCGGCGGAGAAATGTCCGCAACCATCGAATCCACGATAGACGGAAAGGGGTGATGGATGCGAAGTCTGGAGGACAAGATGTTTCTTTCGGTCGATGAACTGCCCTTTTCGCTGTGCATAAGAGCCCCAAAGCATAAAAACGAGGTGTTCGCGCTCGTTATTGAGCGCCGCAATCGCGGCATCGGTCAGTTCCTCCCATCCTTTTCCCTGATGGCTACCGGCTTTGTGCGCCTCGACTGTCAGCGTGGCGTTAAGAAGAAGAACTCCCTGCTCCACCCATCGTCGCAAGTCTCCGCTGGAAGGTATAGGCGTGCCTAAATCGCGATTTATCTCCTTATATATATTCATGAGCGAAGGCGGAATCTGAACACCATCTGGGACAGAGAAACTGAGTCCCATGGCTTGTCCGTCCTCGTGATAAGGATCCTGTCCGATGATGACGACTCTGACTTTGTCGAAAGGACAAGAGTCAAAGGCATTAAAAATCAGACCCGCCGGCGGAAAACACCGACAGGTCTTATATTGCTGACGGACATATTGAGTGAGGAGTTCGAAATACGGCTTGTCAAACTCCGTCTGCAACACGCGTCGCCAAGACTCCTCAATACGTACGTTCATTCAGTATTCAGAGAATAGATTAGTCCACAATTAACATGGCATCTCCGTAATCGCCGAACCGGTATCCTTGCTCGATAGCGACCTCATAGGCATGCATCGTCTCTTCGTAACCGGCGAAAGCCGCCACCATAAGTAACTGGCTTGATTCGGGCATGTAGAAATTGACGAAGAAACTATTCGCCACAGAGAAGGAATAAGGCGGGAAGATGAACTTGTTGGTCCATCCGTCATAAGCTTTGACTTGCCCGTTTGTCCCCGCGACATGTTCCAAAGCGCGCATAACTTCTGTTCCCACAGCACAAACGGTATGCTGTCCTTCATGGGCTTTGTTCACCGCATTCGCCATTTTCTCGGACAGAATGATTTGCTCCGACTCCATTTTGTTTTTCGTCAGGTCTTCCACATCAATTTCCTTGAAAATACCGAGCGAGACATGGCTTGTCATAAAGGTCGTTTCAATGCCGTGAATCTCCATTCTTTTGAGCAGTTGTTTGGAGAAATGCAGTCCGGAAGCAGGAGCCGCTACAGCGCCAATATGCTCTGCAAAAATAGTTTGGTAACGCTCTGTATCCATCTCTTTTACAGGCTGTTCGTGGAAAACAGCCTCGTACTCCGCCTTGGTATTCATGTCCATCGGACGATGAATATATTTGGGCAGCGGTGCGCTTCCCAAAGCGTAAAGTCTTGGCACGAACTCCTCGTTGTCATAGTCCGTTAGAAAACGGAACGTACGTCCTCTACTGGTCGTATTATCAATGACTTCCGCGACGATAGCCGGGTCATCCTCAAAGGTCAGTTTGTTACCAATACGTATCTTTCTCGCCGGTTCGACCAGTACGTCCCAATAACGCGTTTTGTGATTGAGTTCGCGTAGCAGGAACACTTCAATCAGGGCGTTGGTTTTCTCTTTGTGCCCCCATAGGCGCGCTGGGAAAACCTTGCTGTCATTAAATACAAACAAATCGCCTTCATTGAAATAATTCACCAATTCGGGCAGTGATTTGTGCTCAATCTGTCCTGTTTTGCGATGTAGTACCATCAACCGTGCGTCATCTCGGTAAGGCGCAGGAAACTGGGCAATTAAATTCTCCGGCAGTTTGAATCGAAACTGACAGAGTCTCATATCATTTGACTTATACATATTCTTATCTTCATTCACTCGACCGGTTAGCCGGTTCGTAGTTATTGAGTTGTTCCAAAAAATTCTCTATTGTCATGCAGTTCTCCACGCGCGTATTTCCCACTCTTGTTCGCCGAAGGGCCGTGAGATAAGCACCGGAATGGAGTCGTTCACCAATGTCTCTCGCCAAGGCGCGTATATAGGTTCCTTTAGAGCAGACTACGCGAATACCAAGTTGCATTTGGGCTTCGTCGAAGGCTGTCACTTCAATCTCATCAATAACCAGCAACCTCGGTTTGAGTTCCACTTCTTCTCCTTTGCGCGCAAACTCGTAAGCTCTCTTGCCGTTGATTTGGATGGCCGAAAAAGCAGGAGGTGTTTGCCATTGTTCGCCTTTAAAAGAAGGGATCGTCTTATCTATCAATTCGCGCGTGATATGGTTGGTCGGGAAGGTTTCATTCACTTCTTTTTCCATATCATACGAAGGTGTAGTAGCCCCTAACTGCAAAGTGGCCTCGTACTCCTTCACGTCGTACTGAAGTTGGTCTATCAATTTGGTTTTCTTGCCGGTACAAACGATGACCACCCCGGTTGCCAGCGGATCAAGCGTACCAGAATGTCCCACTTTCAGTTTTTTCTTTCCTAACTTCCGGCACAAATTATATCTAACCTTAGCCACCAGATCAAACGATGTCCAGCGGAGCGGTTTGTCAAACGCCAATACTTCCCCTTCTTCGAAGTCCCACATCTTAGCAGAAATGACTGATAATCGTTATTGAACCTACTATTGCGCAATAGAGTGCGAACCAAACAAGGCGCTGACGGCGTACTATTTCAATCATAAACCGGCAAGCGAAACAACCAGTAACGAAAGCTGCAATAAAACCGATAACAGCCGGCGCCATACCTATCTCCTCAATGACCTCACCACCCTGAAAGATCTTAATCATGTCAAGCAAAGCCTCTCCCATGATAGGAATCAAGACCATGAGGAAAGAGAACTGCGCCACGCTCTCTTTACGAACGCCACAGAGCAATCCTGTAGCAATCGTTGTGCCGGAACGGCTTAGTCCGGGTAAGACGGCACAAGCCTGCGCTATACCGATAATAATAGCATCCTTGTATCCCACTTCGTGTCCTGCACCGTTACGACGTTTCTGCAACCACTCGCTGAAAGCCAGCAACGCCGCCGTTACCAACAAGCATATTCCCACCAGCAACAATCCATGTCCGAAGAATTGCTCCACCTGATCTTTGAAAAAGATGCCCACAATGAACACCGGTATCATAGATACCAATATCTTCGCCACATAGTCTTTTTCCACATTCCATTTCAAGGTAGTGAAAGTTCCTTTGAAAAGACGAACGACCTCGTACCATAAAATAACCAATGTAGAAAGGACGGTAGCCGCATGCACAATGACCGCAAAAGTCAGATTCGCTTCTCCCAAAGAGGTATCCAATAATTCCTGCCCTATTTCCAGATGACCGGATGAGGAAACCGGCAAGAACTCTGTCAGTCCTTGCACAATACCCAATATGAGCGCTTCAAACCAACTCATTTCTTTTTAGGGGAAAATAGAATAGCAAAAATCATGAACACAAAACCGAACAAAGAAATCATCGGTCCAACAGTGATACGGCGGGTGGAGAAAATATCAGGATTGTACTCCTCGCCGGAAGGTGCACCTACCATTAACGCGAAACCGATAATGATAATAACAAACGATACCGCTATGAGAATCAAATTCAATTTGGGCAGTGATTGTTTCATAAAAATAACTTTAAAAATAATGGGCACTTCTAAAAATTCCGCGTTTTTAGTTTTAGCCATTTAAATTATGGGCAGTTCTAAAATTCCATGTTTTTAGTTAAGCCCGTTTCGTTAATAAATTTGGCACTTTTATATTGCTTTCGGATTTTTCTTGGCATCTTGCTGATTTTCAGTAAGTCGCAATGCCAGATAAAGCAATTTTCAGAAGTGCCCTTATATCTCATAAAGAGAATTATTGTCCATACGGATGTAACGCCCTGTAGCAATCAGAGAAGCGAACAGTGTTATCAGAATACCTGAACATAGAACGATGACCGATACAAAGGCTATGTTTTGCCATGTCAGAGGGAACAACATGATACCTAATTTGTCTTTCGCGTAATAGATTAGTCCGGCAATAATAACCAATGCCGTTATACCGGACCAGAATCCCATTAACATATTACGCCGCACAAACGGGCGACGAGTCACCCAAGGCGTAGCGCCGACCAATGTCATGGTATTAATTATAAACCGTTGAGCGTAAATTTGCAGTCTTATCGTATTGACAATCAACACCATTGAGACTACCAGTAACACCAATGCGACCATCAACAAGATGAACGAGAGATGATGGACATTACTGCTCATCAAGTCCGCCAAGTCGCGTGGATAAATGACCTCGGCTACACAATCCTGCGCTTCCAGTTGTTCTGATAAAACCGCCAAGCTATCCGGATGGCTGTAGTTATCCGTTGGATGAATCTCATAACTGGCGGACAAAGGGTTGTACCCGAGAAAAGCTGTCGGGTCTTCGCCTAAAAGTCGGATATGCTCATCCAATGCCTGTTGTTTAGAAACAAAGGCATAACGGCTATACTGATTGCTATTCGAGAGAAGTGTCTCCAACTGTGAGCATTGGGTGCTATCTGCGTCTTGCACAAGGACAGCAGTAATGGTCATGTTCTCACGCATGCGCGTAAGAAGCGCTCCTGCAGAAAGCAGGAGCACACATTCCAAGCCGATTAGACATAATACCAAAGATACGCTAACGGCTGAAATAAAGTAGGAATTTCTAAAATGATGTTTACGCATTTAGTATTCCCATAGATCTTGTTCGAAATTCAGCAATTCAGTAGCGATACGCTCCTGCTCCCTCTTGATTTCTTCATGCGAGCCCGAATAGTCTGGAATCCAACGGTTGTACATATTGCCTTCGCCCACAATATAGGAGGTAAAGAGACGTTTCTGGAAGAATTCGTCATATGTAACTCGTTTTGTTTCATTCCTGTTCGGAATAGCATACTGCATAGCCATGTACGGACGCAACTTGTCAAACGGTATCCAGAACATTATTGACTCACGCAACGAATTCATGACCTGCGTGCTATCATCCGGATTACTGATAAGTACCGGATGTAAGGGTGCAATAGCCATAATCTTCGTATGAAGACGTGAAGTGTGCTTGTCAAAGAACACTACCTCTTGAGTCAGATACTTAATCTGGTTTTTAACCACGTCATCGAAAGAGAACGGGTTAAATCTCAATTGATCAGAGATAGAGTCATAGTTGACGAGCATGGCATTTGATTTCGAGACATCCCAGAAATCGTCATCATCGGAGTGGTCCTCCGTTTTGTCCACGATCATGAATGCGTCAACCGGTATCTGCGCTTTAGTGAACGGTTCTTGCTTGAAATCCGGCTTAATCGTTTCGGTGTTTTTACGATAAATCGGCAGGCCATCCACAACCGCATCGATAATCACTTTGAACAAATTACGATAGTCCGCATCATCTGATTTGATTGGGAAATAAAGCTGGAAATTCTGCCGATAACGCAAGTCAATGATACGATAGACATATCTGGACCAGATGACATCATCAATACGGTGGTCTATCATCACAATTGTATCATGCGCTCTGGAGAACTCCTCCGTCCGTATACGCGCTGTTCCCATCTCATCGAAGAATGAGGTCACATTATGCTGAGCCTGCACCGCAATAGCGGCAAGCATCAAGCATGCGATAATACTAAGTTTCTTCATCATATCTTTTAGGTATTAATTCGCTGTTAATACAAGCGGTGACAAACGTAACTCCTGACCACCAGGACCAACCGCACGGATATCTTGCAGAATAACCATATCGTTTTTCTTCAATTTGCCGATTTGGTTCAACTGGTCTCTGGTAAATTTGTTTCCAGTCGCCGAAGTGGTAGATCCCTTGATAATAGCAATGAAACTTTTTACCTTGAACGGTACATCCAACAGACCGTCAGGACCGTAAGATGCGACAATGGTAGCATTCGGATTGGACAACACGCTGGCTGCAATCGATCCGGAAGGATATTCTTTGTCTTTTGCGCTGAAGAATGCCGTTGGAGGAGGTAACTGCTTAACACGGTATTCACGTGTTCCCATAGGTTGCATCTTACCGTCCAGCTCTGCCGTCACTGAGATAGATACCGTTTTGGCACTTTCACCCGGAGTGATTACCCACTCACCGCCTTTCTGTACAACTTTAGCGCCATTGACCGAAACACGTATTTTATCATTCGACACACCAGGAACTGAAACAGAGAACTTGTTATCGTATCCGCGGTACATGATATTCAAATCATTGTTTGAAATCGTCACTGCAGGTTCGCCGACGCTATATTCACTTGTGAAAGGCAGATTAGTCATTTCGCCCGTGGAAGGATTCATATAAGCAATCCAACCGGAATACTGTTTTTTGCCGACACCAGAAGCTGTTACTTCATATATACCGTGGTCATTAAGACGCTGACCTTCAACATAATACTCAGGACGTTGCGTTGAGTCAATAGCCGCCAAAATAATCTGAGCCGAGTACTTACCGCCACGAATTACATAATTCGAATTCGGAATAACGTACGCGTTCAGTTTGTTCACACGCAAGTCACCAGCGTCCGTACGGCTCAACAGATACTGGTACAACTGGCCCTCGGTAGTACGAATATCGTTCTGCATCTTCGTCAACACCGCCATAGATGCACCGATAGGCATACCTTCAAATACAGCCACTTCCCAATCCACAGAGTCCTGATCATGTGCATTCCAACCTCTTTCAGTAGCTAATGTAGCCTGTATCGAATGACGCAATTCTCTATTTTCTGTAGTATCGATCATTCCTACCAAGAAATCGCAATAGTCTCTTACGGCTGTTTTGAGTTCCTGACCATGTCCCTGCACGATAGCATACGTACCGGTTATATCAAAGTTAGAAGCACCCTGAATATGCAAGGTCGGATCCAATCCTTCTTCCTTCAGTTGGTCAAAACGTCCCTGACCATCCGTCATAATAGTCAGTTCGTCTTTGAACCGTTGGAGGTAGTTATATAACGAATCTGCGCGCGATTTAACCTCTTTCGCTTTGTCGAACCATTCCTCAGTCTTCTCCGGATTGGCAGAATATGCCTCCTGGAAGTCGTTATAGAGTTGTAGATTTCGTTTGTTCGATGCATCGATAGAGGAGTGCAGACTGTTATCCACCATTGTAAAACCATTGAGGATATCTGTACTTACGTTCAACGCCAACATGGCGGTGAGCACCAAGTACATCATACCAATCATTCGTTGTCTCGGGGTTTCCGGACAGTTTTTTGCTCCACCCATTTCTGAATGTATTTATTGTGTTTGTATTAATCCTTCGTTAGCCTTATGCCAGTGCATTAAGCATATTACCATAGATACCATTCAAGTCAGCCACTTGCTTCTGCAGTTGCTTTGTACCCGCAGCGAATGCTGTTTGTGCCTCGGCAGCTTCTTTGGCAGCAGCGGCAGCGTTTCTCTGTGCCTCAATCTGGGCATTAACAGCCTGCAACTGCAACTCGTATACCGAATTCAACGAAGCCAACTGTTTGCCTACTTCCTCTACGCCGGACTTATAAGCCTTTGTTTCCTCAGCAGCTGCCTTGACATCATTATTGATTTGTACATAGTTCTGTGCCAGATTAGCTGTAGCAGCTGCATACGAATCGGTGGCAGCTCCTGCTGCGGACAATTTAACGGTATAGTTCTCGGCTGCCATTTCTGCAGCTGCCAGTTTCTCGCCAAGTTTGACACCTTTATCTGCTACGTTGCCCAGTTCAGCAAACTGGGTAGCTGTCTTTGCCAGGTTAGCGATGCCGTCCTTCAATGCTTTCAAATCCTCATCTTTGAGTGTCGGCACTTTGGCTGTACCAACACCGCCTTCAACCACAGGACCGCTTGCTACAGGTGCTCCGACAGGGCCACCAAATCCGGTTGCAGTAACAGGCGCACCGGCCACACCAGCTGCCAACAGGGTCGGACGAGCTTGTTTTGATTTCTCTTCCAACAACTCAGGCTTGGTTCCATACTCCAACAATTGTGGGAAGACATTCTCCCAGTGGAACTCCGGATGCGGATGATCCAATGCACCAATGATGAAGAGGAACGCCTCGGTAAACATACCGAGCATAAGCACCTGACTTGCACCCGGCCAGTGCAGAATCTTAAACAAAGCACCGATAATAACGACCGATGCACCCACCGAATAAACGATGTTTACAATGTTTTTGCCTTGGTATGACCCATACCAGTGCATAAATCTTGCCCAAAGGCCTTTTTTGACAGCTTTTTCTGTAGCCATAGTTGTATTGTAATTTTAAAATTATTTTCGTTTTTTAATGATTATTATCTTTGATTTTTCGTAAATTAATCTCCGATGTACGAACGAACGCAACGGAAACCGATGTACGGACGGCTTTCAAACTGGTATTCATAAGTACGCACGCCGCACTGCATGAAATAGCTGATATCTTTCCAACTACCGCCTTTCACAACCTTACGTTTCAAGATATCCGGATCAGCCTTACGTGCCAGATAACTATAATCCGGGTTCAAGTCATGGATATTTGTATTCGCAGCAGGTTGGAACGCCGAATTGGTCCACTCAGATACGTTTCCAGCCATATCGAACAAGCCGAAATCATTCGGGCGGAACTGAGCCACCTTCATAGTCGTGGTACCAGTATCATCGCTGTACGCGCCGCGATACGGTTTAAAGTTCGCAAAGAAGCATCCTTTAGCGTCACGTGCGTAGTTACCACCCCAAGGATACATTGCCATCTTGCGACCGCCACGGGCTGCATATTCCCATTGTGCCTCTGTCGGGAGACGATATTCGTTAGCGGGCAATGTGGAGTGAGCGTTGAACAGTTTCGTACGCCAGTTACAGAAGGCGTGTGCCTGCTCCCATGTCACACCTACGACAGGATACTCTGCATAACCCGGGTGACGGAAATACATGTGCAGCAAGGGGTCATTATATGAGAATTGGAAATCACGTGCCCACACCAAGGTATCCGGATAGATACAAATTATCTTCTCGGTCAACAGATCCTTCGGTTCACGCAACTGACGGAAGATAGTTGAGTCTTTAATCTCTCCGCGTTCGTTAACCCAGAAAGTATCCACACGTGCCGTAGCACCAGGAGGATAAGTACTCGTTGCTACGTCAAATTTGTTGCGTTGCGGCAGCGCCTCATCCATATTCACCCAACTGTAACGATAGTGCAACGCATTGGTATTCAGACGGCCGTCCGAATAGAACATATGGGATAATGCATCTGCAATATCCTCCTCTTTACTCTTCCAAGGCACTTTCTTTGACCAGTTCAACTGGAAGTTCTCCTCATCGAAATCCTCGTCTTTCGGTTGGACAGCATAGTCGGTCAAACCCGCAGCAACCAAATTCGTTAGCGCAATCGAGTCTCGTACCCAGTTAACGAACTGGTGATACTCATTGTTGGTAATCTCCGTTTCGTCCATCCAAAAGGCGTCAACCGTCACCATAATAATGTTGTCCGGTTGTTCGAATACGGCCGACTGGGTGTTGGCGCCCATCATAAAGGAACCTTTCTTGATGAACAACATTCCATACGGATTAGCCTCCTTGAAATTGCCGGACATGCCTGCTCCTACGAGCTCGCCAGCCGGTTTGTTACAACCAACCATCATCATCGCACATAACGCGACCAATGGTAAAATCTTTGTTACTTTCATATTGGTAATTAATCGATTAATTTTCTAATTTTAATTACTATATATTATATAAGGTGTCATTTATTTGCAGTTTGATTACAAATATCGTACACTCTTGTATTTGTTCGTTCTTTTCGGCTTCAGGATATCAAATCCGTATGCCAAATATATCTCATGGCTTCCATAACTCTCCAGCAACAGTTTGTTAGTAGGTAGTTCACAACTATACCCCAACTGCAACCCGGAGATAATATCAACTCCCAACAATATATTTACGCTGCCCGCAATACGGCACCCCAGTCCCCAACGGTAACGGTCTTTATAATCACACATCAGCGTCATGTTCACGTCCCATCCTACAAAATCGCTCATTACCATCGCGCTCGGGCTCAACACCCACTCTTTGTAGTTTTTCAAGCGGAAATGGTATCCGCCGGCGATGTACATCGTTCCTACAAGCGTCACCTCCTGTTCCATTCCTCCGGTACCATCACTCCAGTCGATTTTAGGCCGCAACAAGTGGCTGTAACTGGCGCTTACCCACCATGTCGGAGTGCTATAATAGATGCCTGCGCCCATATCAAATTTCATACCAGACTTGCTGCCTGTGGGCACTGCCTCGTCGTTTGCTTCATGGTAGTCATCGCCCATTTTACCCAAATTGACGGAATCTCCCTTAAAGCCCAAGTTCGCGAATCCCAAATCGATTCCGACCGCAAGATAACCGTTCCCCAATTTCTGACGATATGCGTACTGGAAATACAGTGATTGATTGGTAAACAGACCGTAACGGTCGTTCAAGAACCTCACTCCTGCCCCATGACTTGTCTTGCCTATCACAAAGGGTGAACTGAAACTAAACCAAGTGCTCATCGGCGCATTAGTGATGTCCACATATTGCATGCGATGCATACCTGCCACCTTCATCAATCCACCTTCTCCCGCCGCCGCAGGATTATAGGCCGTTTGCATATACATGTATTGTCCCATTTGCGGATCAAACTGCGCACTCGCAGTCACAATGGACATAAGTCCCACCAACAGAACAATATACTTTTTCAATTTTCAATTTTCTTTCAATTCTTAATACTCCTCTTCATCAAAGAAGAAATCCTCATCTTGCGTAGGATAGTCGGGCCATATATCCAATATACTCTCATACTGCTCTTCATCCTCATCCTCCAACTCTTGCAAATTCTCAATCACCTCCGCCGGGGCACCTATACGGTTGGCATAATCCAACAACTCGTCCTTTGTTGCCGGCCAGGGAGCATCCTCTAATTTCGAAGCCAATTCAAGTGTCCAATACATACGCAATTATTCTTATAAATTATCCTATTCTAACATTGTGTTAGTGACCTAATATCCATTGACAAACGAACCCAATACGGGCATAGTTTTTCAAAATATCGTGCAAAAGTAGTAAAAACTTTCGACTTGTGCAAATAATTTTTGTTATTTTTTACATTTTTTGTCAATTTTTACACCAAATCGCTTCTTTTTCTCCATTTTTATAGCCAACATAGCGTGACATTACGAAAAAATAGTCGCTTAAGCGATTCACATATTGTAGTCCGAAATTCATACTTTCGAGCCTCGATTCCGTCCCCTCGGTTTTCATTTTTTTGAACTGAGCCAATTCAATCATTCTTCGCTCTGCACGACGGCAAATTGTACGGCATATATGGCATCTTGTTACCGTTTCTCCACCCGCGGGTAGGACAAACGCACGTTGCGGGGGAAGTTCCTCCTGCATCACGTCTATCCACTCCTCCAACTGACGTACATCATCTGCCGTTATCCATTCTCCGGGAGCTTCACTCAATGCCGCTCCCAAGTTGAACAACTTGTTCTGCACGCGCTCCAACTGCACGTCTAAAGATGGTAAACCATCTTCCTGCTGACGGAGACTCGCACGAAGCGCCCCCACCCAGCTATTCAACTCATCTACTGTGCCGTACGCCTCTATACGCACGTCCGTTTTGGTCACACGCTGACCATTTGCCAGCGATGTCTCACCTCTGTCTCCTGTTTTTGTATAAATTGCCATAACAATTATCAATTTACAATTCACAATTCACAATTCTTATCCTTGCGGAACGATTATTTCACAATTCACAAAGGGCTCTTGGAATTTGGTACGGACTTTTGAGATACGTACGGTTCTTAAAGTTTTGTACCTAACCCTTTAGGACGCCTTGTACATTGTAATTTGTACATTGTAATTTGTACATTGTACATTGTACATTATATTCGTATTTTGTAGTGCCGCTTGAGATAATGTGTATCCACAAACAACATTCCTGCGTCATAGAAGTCCATGCTGGTAGTAACTCGTCTGTCTGCCAACAGTTCCTTCCATGCTTGCTCCATTTCTGCTGAATAATGGATGTCGTCAATCACGATCACGCCTTTCTCTGTCATTAGTGGCAACAAGTACTCCACATATCTTTTCGTTGCCTCATACGTATGATTCGCATCGACATAGGCTATATCCGTTTTTTCACGCGCGCATATATATAAGGTGTCATCAATATTTCCCTCATGCCACTCAATATTCTCCGTTTTCAGAGTTCTCCATACATCTTTTGCCACACGCAACACTTCCCCACTGCCTTCCAATGTAACAACTCTGTTTTTTGTGCTTGCTGCAGCCAAATATGCCGTTGTTATTCCCAATGAGGTACCTAACTCCAATATCTCCAGGGGTCGTTTTTCATCCTCTCCCATAAAATTGACCAAGCGGAACATCATCTGACCAAACGCAGCGCTTTCGAGATGATTTTTCGCGATGTCGCATACTCGCCGCCGCACAAGAGTTCCTTCTTTGCTGCCGCGGCTACCAAAATCCGTCACGTCAAGTTCATCCTTACACGCCAGTAACATCTCCCGACGACGTTCTATGTCTGAAAAGCAGTAATACGCATTTCTGTCCCGCAGTATGAAACGAACCAAATGGAACAGGTAAGGGGAATGAATCCCTTCACCTGTCGTATTCCATGCAGACATTTGATGCCTTACATACGACCAAATTCTATGAAATAATGCCCTTTTTGCCATTTAACGCTGCAAAAGTACTAAAAAATTTGCACATATGCAAAAAAAATTGTAATTTTGTCGCATGATTTTGAATTATATTTGGATTTCGCTCATTTTACTGGCTGTTATAATGGGTATTATACAGGCAGTTTGTTATGGGAACGTGGATATCTTCTCTGCGATTCTCAATTCCACATTTGACAACGCCAAAACGGGTTTCGAACTTTCTATCGGTTTGACAGGTGTACTTGCTTTATGGATGGGTATCATGAAAATCGGCGAACAAGCAGGTGCGGTAAATTCGTTGGGAAAGGCCATCAATCCGTTCTTCAGCCGTATCTTCCCTGAGATACCGAAAGGGCATCCTGTCTTTGGCACAATGCTGATGAATATATCCGCGAACATGCTCGGTCTCGACAATGCCGCCACGCCGATGGGTCTCAAAGCGATGGGTGAGTTGCAGGAATTGAACAAGGACAAGACCAAGGCCTCGAATGCGATGATTATGTTTGTCGTGCTCGGAGCCAGCGGATTGACACTTATCCCCACCACTATCATGGCATACAGGGCTCAACTTGGTGCCGCCAATCCTGCTGATGTTTTCCTGCCGATTCTCATAGCCACCTACGTTGCCACACTCGCCGGCCTCATCTGTGTATGCATAGCGCAGAAGATTCGGTTCAAAGACCCGATTGTATTAGGCACGGTGATAGGTCTCACGGCGCTCGTAGGCTTACTCGTCTGGTCGGCGACACTTCTCACGCCCCACCAGCTCTCCGTCGCCTCGGCTGCCGCGGCGGCTATCATACTGCTCGGTGTCATCTGTTGGTTTGTGCTGCAAGCTACCGTGAAGAAAATCAACGTCTATGACGCTTTCATCGATGGTGCCAAAGGAGGTTTTCAAACAGCTATCAGTATCATTCCATATCTCATTGCTATCCTTGTAGCCGTAGGTATGTTCAGAGCGTCAGGAGCCATGGATTTGTTGGAAAAGGGCATCGCATGGCTTTTCGCAGTTTGCGGTATCAATCCTGACCTCGCCGGAGCTGTTCCAACGGCATTGATGAAACCGCTTAGCGGCAGCGGAGCACGCGGACTCATGCTTGAAGCCATGAACAACTACGGCGCGGATTCACTCGTTGGACGTCTCTGCTGTATCCTGCAAGGCACAACGGACACTACGTTCTATGTCCTCGCCGTTTATTTCGGATCCATCAACATCAAGGATACACGTCACGCCGTTGCTTGCTGTCTCATTGCCGATCTTGCCGGCGTCATTGCCGCCTTCGCCATCGCACCGCTCTTCTTCGGGTAGAAAGAAAATACAGCAAAAAGTCGCCCGAAAAAGTGTTGAGTTTGTTGCAACGTGTGAGGGCGAAGGTTGTGGAGATGATGAAGCAGATGATATCCTACGAGCCATATATAGCGCATTAGGAGCAATATTTACACAAAAGAAGCAATAACCTTGTTCATATACCAAATCATTTTTGAATATTTTGGACATATAGTTAATAGCCA
>ONQO01000032.1 GCA_900319995.1 uncultured Bacteroidales bacterium | reverse complement strand
TAACCGCAGTACATACCTGTACGTTACGGCAGCCGAGTTGGATAAACTCAAGCGCGTCGCGCCATGTTTCAATACCTCCAATTCCGCTGATATCCATGTGTTTCTCGATACCGGCCTTGTGCAGGAGCGGATTACCCGTCATCTCATAAATCATCCTGAGCGCAATCGGTTTGACCGCCTTGCCCGAATAACCGCTTACCGTCTTTTTCTCACTCACTTCCGCGTCATGGCTCATGGTAATGGATTTAATCGTATTGATGGCGCTGATCCCCGAAGCACCGGCATAGAAACAAGCCAACGAAGGAGAAGTCATTGACATAATATTCGGTGTCATCTTAGGAATAACAGGAATCTTCACCGCCTCTTTGACAAACGAAGTATAGAAAAGAATCAGTTCGGGGTTTTGACCTATATCTGACCCCAAACCGGTCAAACGCATTTGCGGACAGGAGAAATTGAGTTCAACCGCGTCACATCCGGCGTCTTCAGCCATTTTAGCCAGTTCAATCCATTCTTCTTCAGTTTGTCCCATGATAGAGGCGACGATTATCTTCGATGGATAGTTGAGTTTCAACCGGTGGAGGATATCAAAATCCTCCGTATAGGGATTTTCGCTTAACTGCTCCATATTACGGAAACCTACAAACGGTGTTCCTTCTTTGCGGACAGCGTCAAAACGAGGGCTCACCTCACGGATGTCCTGTTTGCAAATTGTCTTGTAGAACACACCGGCCCAACCTGCCTCTAGCGCACGTGCAACCATTTCGTAGTTTGTACAAATAGCCGAAGAGGCCAGAAAGAACGGGTTCTCGCAAACCATGTCGCAGAAATTGAGTTCCAAACTCGGCAGATTCGGAGTAGCAGGTTTAGTTGGCACAGCTTTTGCCAATTCAGAAATGCGGATAGGCTTGTCGTAGTGGATACAAGCCTTCTCTGCAGCCAGTAACTCTTCTTCGTTCAGTTCCTGAAACAACTCGGATGCCGTCCACAAGTTGTCAAACCGTAAAGCGCGTAATGCGCGGGCGACCTTTTGACCGCAGGGAGCGTCTGCACATAGCAAGCAACGCGCCACTTCTTCATTGATGTGAATCATATGTGTGATTTATTTAGTTTTGCTAATTCAATCAGCTGTATTGTCAGACGATTGTTGCAAGAACCAATCCTTGCAAACAGCTCGTAATTGTTCCTCATTGCGAATAAGGTCACGCAGTGACTCCAAACCGATTCTGTTTCGCTCGCTATTGAGCCACAAGCGAAGGTAACCTCCCTCGGCGTATTTCTCCAACAGATGTTCCTTGCTACGCTGGTAGAGCGTTTCAAAATCTCCGTTCGGATAGAGTTTGGCGCTATATGCCATTGTGCGCCGGATGACCTTTTCCGGAGTTATTTGACGGTCCGCCTCCGCAACAATAGCGCCATATAGAGAACGCGGAGGATGGTCACTGCTGGCACGATGGTCCTCTATCGCCTCGCGCATCAGAAGCAACTGTTCCTGCGTGAACCATTGACGCAGATTCGCATCGTTCATTAGTATTTCGCCGGAATAAATATGGTGTTTCTCACGTCCATAACGCAACCCTAAATCATGATACGCGGCTATCACATAAGCCATACTTTCGTCCGCTTTATACGCCCGAGCTAATTGAAGGCTCTCCCGAATGACTGTTTCGGCATGGTCTCGTTTATGACCGCCGTCAAACGAATCGTATTGCGGTAGAATCGTCTCTTGTATGTACTCCTCTATTGTCATATACCGGTTATGTCTTCGAGACATTAATGGAATTCTCGGCAAAGGTACAACAAAATTTGCAATTATACAAATATTTGTGCACAAAAATGTCCGTAGAATTCATTTTTTCGCGTTTTTATTTGCGTATTTGCAATTTTTGTTGTAAATTTGCACCCTCAAATCGTAATGATAGAAATAAAACAACACATAGAGCATGCTGTTTTGGTGGGTCTTATTACCCCCAACCAGCCGGAAGAACGAACCAATGAGTACCTTGACGAGTTGGCTTTTCTTGCGGACACACACGGAATCGTCCCCGTCAAGTGTTTTACACAACGTCTTGACCAGCCGAACACCGCCACGTATGTGGGCGAAGGCAAACTGGAAGAAATACGCCGGTATATTGTTGAAAGAGAAACGTCCAAAGTCGAAAGTGATATCATTGATGTGGTGATTTTTGATGACGAGTTGAGTCCTCGTCAGATACGCAATTTGGAGAAGGCGATCAACCATCGCGATAAACACCCGGCTAATGTGCGTGTGATAGACCGAACGATCCTTATATTGGAGATTTTCCTTCAGCGCGCCCAGACGAGTTATGCGAAGACACAAGTGGAGATGGCGCATTTACAATATATGTTGCCGCGTTTGACGCGTATGTGGAGCCACTTGGACAGACAGCGCGGCGGAGGAGGAACGAACCGTGGAATGGGCGAAACGCAGATAGAGGCTGACAAACGGGTTATCGGTCAGAGAATAGCATTGTTGCGTGAGCAACTTAAGACGATTGACAAACAGATGGCTACTCAACGTCAGCACCGCGGGAAGATGGTCAGAGTGGCGCTCGTCGGTTATACCAACGTCGGCAAATCGACACTTATGAACCTGCTCTCCAAATCAGATGTTTTCGCGGAGAACAAGCTATTCGCCACGCTCGACACCACCGTTCGAAAAGTGACCATTGCTAACCTGCCGTTCCTCCTATCCGACACCGTAGGTTTTATACGCAAGTTGCCGCACCACCTCGTCGAATCGTTCAAATCAACACTGGACGAAGTGAGAGAATCGGATCTGCTCATCCACGTTGTTGACATTTCACACCCCAACTTCGAGGAACAGTACGAAGTAGTAGAACAGACCATCGCCGATATCTGCAAAGAGGACAAACCAACCATCGTGGTTTTCAATAAAGTGGACAACTTCACCTATATTCCCAAAGAGGAAGACGACCTTACTCCGCTTAAGCGCGAGAACCTTTCTCTTGAAAATCTTGAAAAGACCTGGATGGCAAGGCTTGGCGAAGACTGTATCTTCATTTCTGCCAAAAAGAAAGAGAACATTGACGCTTTGCGTGAACTCATGTACGACCGCATCAAAGCGATACACGTAAAGCGATATCCGTATAACGATTTCCTCTTCCAAAAATACGAGGAATAACTATTAATTGCCAACTATCATGCGTAGCATTGACGAACAAGGTTATCATTTTGAAGAATGGCTGACTCCTGAGCGGATAGCGGAGGACGTACAGTTAGTGGCGAACCAAATCAGTTCTGACTATGAACACAAAGAACCCCTCTTCATAGTCGTGCTCAACGGAGCCTTTATCTTTGCCGCCGACCTCATACGCGCACTAAAAAACGTGCGATGCGAGGTAACCTTTATCCGGGTCAGCTCATATTGGGGCATGTCTTCTACCGGACAATTGGAATTCATCGTTCCTTTGCAGCAAGTGGTGGATAACAGGGATGTCATCATCATTGAAGACATCGTAGATACCGGTTTAACCATTCACCAACTCAAAGCACATTTGCGGGGACTCGGCGCAACATCCATCCGAGTCGCCTCCATGCTTTTTAAACCGGGAAAACTGGAATACGATGACGCCAAACCGGACTACGTCGGACATGAACTCACAGACGAGTTTGTGGTGGGATACGGACTGGATTTTGATGGGTTTGCCCGAAATATGGATGCCATTTATAAAGTCAAGGAATAATAGAATATCATAACAATCAGATAATTATTAACAATTTATCACATTTATTACCATGAATGAAGAATTGAAAAAAGTAATGGACATCGCGGAAGTATGGACCCGCGAACCATTTGACGCGGAGACCCGCGCACAAGTGAAGACGATGATGGATGCAGAGGACAAAACTGACCTCATTGACGCTTTCTACCGTAATCTTGAGTTTGGTACCGGAGGGTTACGCGGAATTATGGGACCGGGTACCAACCGAATGAACAAGTACATCGTAGCTATGGCTACCCAGGGTTACGCCAACTACATGCTTAAAGTACAGAAAGAGGGCGGTTTTGAGCACGTGCAGAACGGTCGCGTTGCCGTTGTTGTAGGTCACGACTGCCGTAACAACGGTCGTCTCTTCGCTGAGACAGTAGCGAATATCTTCTCTGCTAACGGCATCAAAGTGTATCTCTTTGAGAGCTTGCGCCCGACGCCGGAGGTTTCTTTCGCTATCCGTCATCTCAAATGTCAGGGAGGAGTGAACGTGACTGCATCGCATAACCCCAAGGAATACAATGGTTACAAGGCGTACTGGGAGGATGGTAGCCAAGTACTCCAGCCGCATGACCAAGGTATCATTGAAGAGGTGAACAAAGTGACACTCGCGGATGTCAAATGGGAAGCGAACAAGGACCTTATTGAGATTATCGGCGGCGAGATGGACTATGATTATATGATGGCAGTCAAGACGGTCATGATTGACCAGGACTCCATTCTCCGTCAGAAAGACCTTAACATCGTCTATACCCCGATGCACGGTGCTGGACGCCAGATTGTACCGATGTGCCTCCGCTCGTGGGGGTTCCAAAACATCCATGTCGTACCGGAGCAGATGGTCATCGACGGGAACTTCCCGACGGTCGTTTCCCCGAACCCCGAGAACGCCGAGGCGATGACCCTTGGTATGAAACTCGGCACCAAGCTGGGGGCTGACCTCGTCATCGCTTCTGACCCGGACGCGGACCGTATAGCTATCGTTTGCCGCAACGACAAGGGCGAGTGGGTCATCATCAACGGAAACCAGACCAATATCATGTACCACTATTACATCATCAACAACATGAAGCGTCTGGGCAAGATGCGTCCCGACATGTACATCGTCAAGACCATCGTTACCTCCGAACTCATCCGTAAGATTGCGGATGCGCAGGGTGTGACCCTCACCGACGAATATACGGGCTTCAAGTGGATTGCCAACCGTATCCGTATGTGGGAAGGCAAACGCAAATATATCGGTGGCGGTGAAGAGTCCTTCGGTTTCCTACCGTACGACGCGGTGCGTGACAAATGTTCGCCTTCCTCTATCTGTCTCATCTGCGAGATTGCTGCCTACGCAAAAGACAACGGCATGACGTTATATGATTACCTGCTTAAGATTTACGAGGACTACGGATTCCAGAAAGAGACGACCATCAATGTCGTTCGTCCGGGGAAGACGGGCGCAGAGGAGATTCTATCCATGATGAAGAACTATCGTGAGAACCCGCCGCAGGAAATCGCAGGGGAGAAAGTCATCCGTATCAAAGATTTCAAACTCCTTGAACAAAAGAAATGGGAAAATGGCAAATGGGTAAATGAGAAAATAGAAATGCCACTGAACGCCACTTCGAACGTACTCCAGTACTTCACCGAAGGCGGTCTCAAAGTGTCCGTTCGTCCGTCCGGTACAGAGCCGAAAATCAAGTTCTACTTCGAGATTCCCGTTCAATCCGGCAAACCGTTTACCGGTGCCGACTACGAGCGTTGCTCTGCAGAAGCGGAAGCGCGTGTGCCCGCTATCAAAGCCAGTCTCGGTTTATAAGTGATACACTTACAATTTATAAGTAACACGCGCACGTGAAGGCGTGCGCGTGTTAAATTTTGAAACTATGATTACTTTTATTGTTGCTTTAGGTCTTCTCGTCGTAGGATTTTTAATTTACGGCGTATTCGTTGAACGTGTCTTTGGTATTGAACCGGAGCGCAAGACACCTGCACTGACCAAAACGGACGGGGTGGATTTCGTTCCGATGGCACCTTGGCGAATCTTCCTCATTCAGTTCCTCAACATAGCCGGACTCGGCCCTATCTTCGGAGCCATTATGGGAATCTTTTTCGGGCCCGCTGCGTTCTTATGGATAGTGTTCGGTACCATCTTTGCCGGCGGCGTACACGATTATCTGAGCGGCATGCTTTCTATCCGCAAAGGAGGTGTGTCACTGCCGGAAATAGTAGGTGACGAGTTGGGCAACAAGGTCAAAGTGTTCATGCGCGTACTGAGTTTGGTCTTGCTCATTCTGCTGACAACGACCTTTTTAAGCGGTCCGGCGGTGTTGCTGCAAGGCTTGGCTCCACTGACAACATATAGCATGGAGCGCTTCGGGGCTGTTTATCAAATCCCCATTATATGGATACTTATCATCTTTGGTTATTATGCTTTAGCAACCGTTATGCCGGTCGATAAACTCATTGGCCGTTTCTACCCTATTTTCGGAGGAATATTGTTGTTTATGGGCTTAGGAATCATGGTCGTCATGTTAGGATGGCATAGTAGCGAAATGCCGGAGGTCATGGATGGTCTGCATAACAGACAGACGGACGGCATGCCGCTCTTCCCAATGATGTTCGTCAGTATAGCCTGCGGAGCTATCTCCGGATTCCACGGAACTCAGAGTCCTATCATGGCGCGTTGCGTGACAAACGAACGTCAGGGACGATGGATTTTCTATGGAGCAATGGTGGCAGAAGGTATTCTGGCGCTTATTTGGGCAGCAGCGGCAGGCACTTTTTTTGCCGACCCGGAACATGGTGTATATGGTATTGACGGCTTACAAGCTTTTGCTGCGGATCACCACGGAGAGAACATAGCAGCCCTTGTCATAGACAAAGTCAGCCGTAGTTGGCTGGGGACTATAGGGGGTCTATTGGCCATCATCGGCGTCATTGCCGCTCCTATCACCAGCGGAGACACGGCGTTGCGCTCCGCGCGACTAATCGTTGCCGATTTCTTGCATATGGACCAGCGTCCGATCGTGAAACGTCTTTGTATCGCTCTACCACTCTTCCTCTGCGTTTTCGGCATGGTATTTGTCGATTTCAATATCGTTTGGCGTTATTTCGCATGGACCAACCAAACACTCGCATGCTTTACGCTTTGGGCAGGAGCCGTTTGGCTCTATAAAAAAGCCAACAGCCAACAGCCAACAACCAATAGCCGCTACGGCTATCTGATTGCATTGGTTCCTGCTCTCTTCATGACCATGGTCTGCAGCAGTTATATCCTCGTGGCAAAAGAGGGTCTGAACTTGGATCCGGAGTTGCGATGGATCGGTTATACGATAGCCGGATTAGTCACTGTCACATGTCTCATCGGTTTCTGCCTGTGGGCGAGAAAAAATCAAAAGTATGATTAAAAACGCCACCTATATCATCTCCAACACGGACGTGAGCACGTGTCCAGAGAGTTCGCTGCCGGAGTTTGCTTTTATCGGACGAAGTAATGTCGGCAAATCCAGCCTTATCAATGCCTTATGCCATAATCCCAAACTGGCAAAGACGAGCCAGAAACCCGGCAAGACACTGCTCATCAACCATTTCCTCATTGAGTCCTCTGGTGATAAAATGATCAACGGGAAGTGGCATTTGGTCGATCTTCCGGGGTACGGGTACGCTCAGGCTGGGCAGAAACAACGGGAGAAACTCAAGCGAATGATTGAGCGTTATTGTCTGTTGCGCGAACAATTGGTCTGCCTTTTTGTGCTCATCGATTGCCGTCATGAGGCGCAGAGGATTGATTTGGAATTCATGGCTTGGCTGGGTGAGAACGGAGTTCCATTTGCTATCGTGTTCACCAAAGCAGACAAACTCGGACGCATGCGTTTGCACGAGAATATAGAGGCCTATAAAGCACGATTGTTAGAGGACTGGGAAGAACTGCCTCCGATCTTTGTCACGTCCGCCGAATCGAAACAAGGAGGCGAAGAATTAACCGCATATATAGAACAATGGATAGCCTGACTGCCTATTTAACCTGAACTCGATACCGGTAGATAAAACCTTGTTTTACTTCTGCTACGCGTGATGGCACGGAGATCTTTCTGAACTCTCTAAACTTTTGCACAACAATATCGGCGATGTTGATGACATCGCCGATATTGTTGATAGTATAATCTTTTGTGGTTGTTTTTACAGCTTCTTGCCCGTTACGTCATAGCGGACACCATTGCGGATGATAATAACGTGGTCGTTTTCAATAATCTTGGTCGTTTGTAATTGATCATTAGCCGTGGGTACAAGGATTACCGGTTCATTCAAGGAGCCGGAGTGAGCATCGGGAACATAACTTGGCATTTGACCATCGAGAATTGAAAGTTGCCTTCCATCCTCTGTTTCAAAGCGAAGCGTACCTCTCTTATCAGAATGGATAGTGAGGAAATAGAGGGCGTCTCCATTTGATATTTGTGATTTGTCATTAGATATTTGGATCGATTTCGCCATTCCAACGAGTTCATTATCCATATAAACCTCTAATCCACTCTTTCTCTCATCCTCTAATCCACTTATCTTCGCTATCATGGTCATGTTGGTTGATGCTTTACATTGTAAAGCAGGTGCCTGCATAGGAGCCGCATCTGTTCGCTGATTATAGAAATGGATGGTTACCGGTCCGCTACCCATTCGGCGGAAGAAATATCCTTCACCCGGCGTAATGGCGGTCAAGTCTCCCACCCATTTGCGGTCGGCAGAGAAGGTAGCAAAGCGCGTATGTGACTTAATCAAATCGCCCGTGGACGCATGATCGTAGTAATCCGCGAGTGCGTCACGTAAGGAAACAGGTTCGTCGAAGAGACATGGCATTGCGCTCCATTGACCATTGCCTTGCAGCGTGATACTCATAGAGTCAACCGGCAAACGCTCGCCACTGATACGCATTGTGTTGCCGTCCTGACAATACACCATATAGGTATAAATATACCGCAGGTAATCGAACTGTCCGACGAATGCATCTTGTTCTTCCGAATAAGTAACAAAATGCTGCGTAGCGGGGTTCTTGATCAGATCCCCTTCTGACCACGGCTGAGACGCACTGAGGACTCTACTGATCTGCGCGGTAAAAGGTTGCAGGTCGAGATACGTAGAAACCCAGTTCCATCCGGTGTTCAATGTAATCGTCTGCATTTCTCCTCCGCCTGCGGTCAGCAGAACCGGTTCACTGGAGCCGCAGCCATAAACAGTTCCTTGACCAAAGAGCACATTGCCGTTCGGAGTAAGATGATAAATCTTTCCGGTCGATGCTTGCCATAACTGGAAACGAACCGGTTTGCGCTCCATCGTACTATTGCCAAAGATGGTCAGATAGACATCGCCCGTCGGATTCGGATGTGCCATGCCGACACACTCATTATTATGGAAAGCATAGACAAAATCGTTCTCATCGGTTGCAATCACGGTCTTGCCGCCTCGTTCGAGAAGCACTCTTCCGCACAAAGACATGTTAAACGGATACTTCTTTTTATCCACGTCATCGTACGGCGGTTCGGTCTCTTTGGTCACTTGGATCAGCAACGGTTCAGACAGCCCCTCATCGTCGGTCAGATAAACCATCTGCGTGTGCAGACCTATCTTGAGTTTATCTGCTACGATGGTGAACGTGATTGCTTTCTCCTCTTCTGCGTCCAGCGAACCGTACAGTGGTGAAACGGTCAGCCATTCGGGTAGATTTTCTATCGTGTATTGGCGTGTTCTGCCGGTTTGATTCATGATACGAACCGTAAAACGATATTCATGCTCTTGATTGCTGAGCATCTCTTCATGTATCCGCTCGCTCCACCGCACGCTGTTGAGGTCGGCATAAACACTCCACATAACGGGCGAAACCAAGCGGTTGCCGTTCAGATCCTCCACGTCGCGCACCGTAAGGTACATCGTACGTTTATTGATTTCTTTAGGATGCGCTTTGATGTTAATAAGCAGGTCGGAGAGCTGGTAATTCCACGTGAACGGCAATCTTGTCAACTGTCCTCTGTCGCTCACCGGCGCAGAGTTATTTTTATCCGCTTGCATGCTGAGATCGTCTATCAGCAACGCTTGCTCTTTGTTCACTACATTTCCGTTGATGTCCTTGAATACGCGCTGGTTATTGGGTGAGAAGACCAACTCCATGACGTTTGACGCATTGCGTTTAATCTGCGAGAACGTAAGGAGGTTAATCAAACCCATCTCTTCACCATTCGGCGTCTGCTGACCGAACTCACGCACCAGTTCCGCCGGAAGTGCTTGCTCGAAGAGACAGAGATCGTCCATATTGCCCTTGAGCCCTTTGGCAATCCACACCTGCGTTCCGCTAAGCGCTCCCGTCTGCAAAGCAGGGAAGAGCAACACGCTCTCTCCATCTATTGCCAACGAACCACTGTTGAAGGTTTTGGAGACAATCAGCGCTACATGGTGCCATTTGCTGTCGGTCAGTTGAGCCGGAGCAGATACATCCACCGAACCGGCACGATAGCGAATCTCGCCGTTGTGCAGCGCAATCTCCGTCGTCGCCGAATCGCCCATAGCGGTTCCAAAGAGCGAGATGGCTTCGCTCGGTGTATTATCGCTTCGGAACCAGAATAGTAAACTATAATCCTCCGCCTCGTTACGACTGAAAAGCGTTGGTTGCAACCGAACCGGTGTCCCATTGGTGCCAAGAGAGATACCCTGCGGTGTTGTCCAACTCAACCCGTCAGAATAGAGCGTTGCGCCCGATGCCATGTCTTTCATCTCCGTCCCTTTGCTCTCTGTCAGCGGATAATAATCCAGAAGACCGTATTCATAGCCCGTAAGGTGTCTAAGATGGGTATTACTGATCTCAGCCGGCGTGAGCGGTTTGGTCCATACACGCACTTCCATCATATTACCTTGGAAAGGCATTGAGCCGTCCAGCGCCGCTCCGAGGACGAAAGGCGAAGCATCGTTCTGAAGGAGCCAAGAGGTCGATGGGCGGTCTGTGATATCCATCGTGCCGACATAGAACCGGATGGTCTGTTGGTCGAAATCGTAGACCATTATAACGCGCGTGAAATCGGTTGTTGAGAGCGCCTCCATCGGTTTCGACTGTTTGGTCTCGCGCAGGACACCGTCATCGACGATGGATACTTTAAGGCGGTTGTCCGCCGTCAGGCTGAAGGTAAAGTTATACTGCTCATCGCCGTGCGATAGGAGAGCCATCTCTTTGCCGTTCGATACCGGTTTGATGAGCATATCCAGACTCAGGTCGGTGATTGCCAATTCGCGTGGCGCTCTCGTCCATGCATTGTGACCCGTGACACCATCGAAATAGAGGGATGTGGTCTGCGTGATTCCCGTCGCGTTGGTCACGCCGAGGATTTGGAAGTTATTATCTTCATCCAACCAGTTGCCTGCAATGGGTTCCGAGAACCGCAACGAGATGTCATCCTCCAAGGTCAAAATACCGTTCGCCGGCTGCGCCTTGCCAAACAACACCGGCGGGCGGGTATCTTTCGTTCCGCGGATGACCGGAGACGCTTTGGTCACGAATCCCGAGCCGTAACGACAGAACGACACGGCACGCAGGTCGTATTCCAACTCTTTCGGATCCCTTTCGCCGTAGAAGCGGAACGGCATGATCCGTCCGTTCTCAATCATTGCTTTGTTACCCGAAGCGCGTGCGTAGAGGCTGTCGTCGGCAAAGAACGAACATTGGTTCACCCATGCATCATCGTTCTCCGTGGAGAGTTTGTATTGGAACTCGATGTGGTCGAAATTCTTATGATGAATATCAAAGCCATCTATCGTAATCGGCAGGTAGTAGCCGATGGAGTCCTTGGGCGAGAGGGTGTTCATTACCCATCTGTCACGCGGCGAAGCTAACTGCACCGGACTCGACTCCGGCAGGAAATGGACGGACAGATCCATCATCGCAAAGGTCTTTGGACAATCGGTCGGACCGAAAATCAACTGCAGGTTCTCATAATCATCCGCTTCACCTTTCTCCACCTCCAATACCTGATTGATTGTCTGTCCGGGTTGGATAAAATAGCCGATGGGGCGAGCCAGCGGGGCGCCGTTGATATAGATCTTGGCGCCATCGGGATTAGAGGCACCCACGAGGGAAAGGCTGAACTCCATACCGCTGGCACCCTGCCCTGTCTCCACTTGTCCGGCGTTCTTGAGTTCGATGCGGAATTTAGCCCGTTGGTCGGACGGCACACTGGTCAGTTCATACGTCTGTGCGGACATTTCGGGTTTAGCGATATGCTCCGTTGCAGTATTGAGCAACGTACCGGGATTATAGAACAGCGTTCGCTCCTCGCCCTCGTACGGGCAGAACGAACTACCGGCTTGCGTGAAGAACACCAGAGAGCCGTAGAGCAGGTAACTACCTGCCTCCGTATTGTCACGGACCGTTGCGCTCGACTCATTCCATATACTATCCGTACGCGCCCGATAGACGCTCACGGTGATGTCACCCTGATCATCGGATGCGAGCGTGAAACCGGTGGTCTTCTTTTGGGTTCGCTCGAAACTGCGATTGTCATCACAATCATACGCAAAAGCCGGGTCGAAGCCCATCGAGAACTCTGACGAGTTGGTCTTGGTGCCTAAGACCGTCTTGTCTTTCTCTCCGATATTCTCTCCGTTTTCGTTGTAATTGAAATAATCTTTGATAGCCTGCGCCACAGACTTACCCAAGGTCTCTTTGGTGAAACCTTTGAGGAACTTGGTATCCGAGGCGACCAAAGAGGTGAAAATATCCTTAAAAACACCCGATAAGCCTATCTGAAACACTTCGGTGAAGAGTAGCCCCCAGTTTTGCGGCATCTCGTTGAAGTTCGACATCGCTGAATACGTCTCGGAATGTGTCAGTGTATTGCCGTAGTTGACGGAGAAGGTACCTAAGCTCTCGCCCGAGGTACGCGCCATCACTTTCTCTTTTTCGTTGGCATAGACGAGCGCAATCCATTTCCAGATGATGTTATCTAAGGCTTTAACCTCGTCGGTATAAGCCTGGCCGTTATTGGGCACAATCATCTTATAATCGCCTTCGCCGAGCGTATCTTGCATGCTCACCGGTGCCTCACGCAGATTCCAATAAACCGGTTCACCCGTCGCGTCCGCTACCTCCTGCGCCTCCTCGCGGGAACCGAAATTCATCAGCAGGTTCTGACGCTGTAAGATATACATCGGGATCAGGGTTTTCAAAACATACCCTTGCGAATAAGCGAACGTATTACCGATCCGGCTTCCCATCACCACTTTCTCGCCCGTAACGAGGTAATACACATTTCCCAAGGTGTCAAAGCCCTGTCGGAGCACTTTCATCGCGCCCGATTGGATAGCCGGTTGACGAGCCTGATAGAGGCTGTCGGTAATGAGTGCAATGGTCTTCGCTTTGCCTGCTAACTGGCTGGTCGTCACGCCGATAAATACATCCGCGTTCGAACCCACACCCATCGCACTCTTGGACGAAGAGGTACTGATACGGTCGGTGGTGGTGAAGGTATAATCATACTTATATCCCCATTTCCATTCGTGTACGATCGGCACATCGAACGTCAGTTCGCGTTTGGAGGAATAGGTAGCGCCGATATACGTTCCTGCTCCATTAGGGATGGTCACAATACCAATATCCTGCGTGACGCCAGCCGTCCACGAGGGTGACAACACAACGCCTAATTTCCATTGATAACTCTCCGTATAAGCGAACTTATACGTAGTGCCGGACTCGACGTACGCGCTACTACCGTTACCTCCCGGGTCGCGCACTACATCCAAGAGCGCCAGATCCGCCTCGGTCGATTGGAGCGTCTCGGGTTGAACAAACGAACCTTCCACGAAAGCGCGGAAAGCCGTCGTCTCAACGGTGTTCCCTTCGTATTGTAACGCCACGCTCACGGTTTTCAAAGCATTCGTAGCCGTGCTTTGCAGATCAATATCATCCACCGTCAGCCAGATTGCTTTGTTGCGACCGTTCGAATCGAGTTCGTACGTCCGGCGCTCATCTTTCTTACTCATGCCGTTCTGCACCGTCACCGCCCCACTACGCAAGGGGACACGGTCAATCGTGCCGGACGGCTCGTTATTATAACGGTATTCCTCAAACGCCTGCGCCATAAACTGGTAGCGGCGGTTGTACATGAACACCGGATAGCCCAATAGATAAGTGACCGTGCCGTCCGCCTCTTTCGTATAGAGCGGCACGCGGTCGTCCTCAGATGGGGTGACGTCGCAAACCTGGATCTGCGTCTCGCCCAGACCGTCCGCTTCCATGCCATAGTTCAGTTGCGTCAGCGATACCTGTACCGGCGCATGGTAGATACGGTCATAAACGGCGTTGTAACGCACCGTCACACCCTCTAACGAGTCTTCAATCACACGCAGCGGAGCGTTCGTCAAGTCAAAAGTCTCGCTGCCCGTTCCTGTCGGGAAGAGCGTCGCGTAACCCTTTGCCGTCACTTGTACCACTTTGTATTTGACCGGGAACAGATCCACGGCGTACTCGCCGGTCTTCACGTCCGGACGGATGAGGATGCGTTTTTGTTCGAAGAGCGTGTGGGTCGCTACCTCCTGCCCGCTGATAGACGGATAGACCACGCGTTGCTCCATCGTGTCGCGGGTCAGATCATCGGGATCATGCACGATATGCGCCGTGTTGTCGCCCTCGAGCATCAACACAATCTGCAGATCCTCGCCGAGGTTATTCTTACCCAAACCGAAACCGTGCTGCAAGGCTCTCTGGTCATTACCGCCCGCCACGCGTCCCATGAGCCGCACTCGCGTTGCGTCGTAGAACCTTACGCCATCCAGCGGTTTGACCAACGAGAACGAATCCGATCCGCTCTCGGGACGTAAGATACCGTCCCCCTCGAAGACATGACCTGCCTTGGTCGCTTGCAATGTCAGCACCTGGCTCTTAGGCACGGATAGTTCGAACGATCCGTCTATGCCCGATAACAGCGGTGCTCCGTTCCTGCGCACCGTATCGCCGTTGAGCACAAACGCCACGCCGGCTACAGGTATCGTCGTGTTCTGATAGAGCACACGGCCGGTGATCCGCACCGCCGAGGTGTTCACAAAATCAATGCCGCTCACCACCGCACGGTCCGCCGCCAAGCTCACAGAGGCTATCCCGGATGAGGTGTTGTTATAACTGAATACGCCGTATTGTGAAGTGGGCGTGATGGTATAGATCGTGCCGTTCGTCAGGTCGTAGGTCAGGCTGTCAAACAGGTATGTACCCGTAGCGTCCGTGGTCATCGTACGCAGGGTCTCGCCGTCCGCAGAGAGGCTGACCTGTACGCCCGCCATGCCGCTGTTCTGAGGCATGAGGATCGTTCCGCTGATCTGACCATACGGCGTACGCCATCCTTCTGCATAAGCACTATTGGATGTGTTCTTGCCGTTACACGAATAGAGTGCCGTTACCGTGTATTCGTAATGCACATTCGGCTTTGCCGTTTCGTCAAACCAATTCGTATCCACCGTCCGCAGGATAGTGTCCGGCACTTGGTCGCTGTTGGCAACGATACGCGTCAACACGTACTCATCCACCGCCGCAGACGAAGCCGTCCAGGCTAACTGTACGCCGTTCTTGCGGTTTCCTTCCGCCGCACCTTGAGAAGCGGTGAAAGACGTGATCGTAGCTGACTCATCGAAATAGAGGTTCGGTCCGCTAATGGCTACCGGCTGAAGGTATGACAAATCGCTTACATGAATAGACGCATCGCTCTGGTCAATACGTACCGCATAGCGGTAGTGCGTACATGCCTCTCCCGCTACGTCGGTTATATGCGCCAACCACGAACCGTCTTCCTGACGAACAATACTGTCCGCCGGAACGATGATCTCTACCGTCTGTCCCGTCTCGACCGTCGTGCGGCAGAGCAACAGACGTGCTGTGCGGTCCCATATACAACGTCCGAACGACTGGTTCTTCTCCTGGATCAAAGGTAGCATCAACTGTTTGAGTTCCGTCGTCACCGCGTTCAGACGGGCTTGCTCTTCCGGCATGAATCCGTCATTGGAGAACCAGGACGAAGCCTCCTTATAGGGGGTAGTTCGATTGTAACCGAGGTCAAAGACATTGCCGCTTTGGCTGAAATGCACTTCGTCCGTTGCATGGTCATTGAGAAGGAAAGTGAACGCGGTAGTCCGCAAACTCACGTCCCCAATGACCTGAACGGGTTCGGCACTCACCGTCACTTCGCTACCCACCGGCATTCGCAAAACGGCATGATTAGCGGGGTAAGGTAACTGCTTGCCCGGCATCGAGCCGAACACCTCTTCCCCGTCGTGGACCGCATAGACGTAGATCTTCGCCTGCGCCTCGCCTACCACCGACGAACTGCCCCACCATGTAGTCTCACGCAATAAGTTATCATAATGGATATCGTATTGAACGGAGTCACTCATCGTTCGTACACGCGAGAAACTCAGGCGGCACTCATCCAAGGAGATCGGACGATACCCTGTCTCGGCGTTCTCTATGCGAATTCGGAAATGGATGGTTTTATTCTTGTCGTACTCGGCATCGAGGGTGTAGTCGGATTGCGTCTGAGCCAAAGGAGCCAGGTAATTATGCTTATAGACCGTGTCCAATCGGGCAAACTCATGATCCCATCCCCATAAGGAAGCGGACGCACGGCGGATACGGTAGTACACCGGCGCACAAGGCAGCACGAACTGCGTATTGGACATCGTTATATTCATCTCGCACATCGGCTGACCGCTTGCGTCCGTCAGGACATAGCCCGACTTGGAAGCCGACAAGTATTGGTTGATCGTATCAATCTGCGTACCGGCAGTCGTGCGAACCTGGGTTTGATAACTGTCATCCACATATTGGTAATCGCTCTCTTCGCTACGGCGCATATTGATCACGTTCAAGGTCTGCGCGTCCGAGAAATCGCTCTTGGTGGCGCGTTGAAGCTCAAAGTAATCATTCTCCACCAAGTCCTTCAATTCGGGGTTCTTGATCTCCCAATGGAGGACGTTGTTCCCCGTGAGCGAACCCATCGAGTCACGCTCTTCCGCTACATCAAACTGATAGATCCGATGGAACGGCGGGATGTCCACCGGTGGGGTGCTTATGACCGTTGTAGTGCCCACCGATTCCTCACGATAGACGCCGAACGTAGCGCTGAACTGTTCCTGAACCGTATCGGTCGTGTTCACATAGATACTTCCGGAGCGGTCGGAGATCTTGACCGTGTCCTGCGGCGCCTTGCTCGTTACGTACCAGATCGGTTGTTGGAACGTGGTGTACTGCACCGCCGCCTGACCGTAACCTGTTACGCCCGTTCCATTCACCGTATAGAGATACGGCTCGCTCAACTGAGGCGTCATCAGATTATTCGAACCCGAGAATGGACCCGTGAAACGAAAATCCTTCTGGTAATTCAGATTACCGGTATAACTGGCATAGATATCCAAATGCAACTGGATATAGAACTGCTTCTCATTCAACTCCTCCGGCGGGTACCAATCGAACTCCAGCATCGTCACCTGCGGACAATCGTCGCTCTCTACCTGCTTGACCGTCAACTCAGGGCTCCATTCGCCCGTGTCATGAACGGTATAGCGCGTACCGTTGTACATCGATGTAACGACAGACACACCTTTCCCCGGACGCATCTTCAACCATGCCGAACCGCGCTGCGTGCCCTCGTTCTTGTTCGCCCCGTAACGCTCCGAACGGAAGTTACAGATCGTGTCCGACTCCACCGTGATCGGCTTGCCGTCTTTGTCCTTGCCTTGCACACCATAGATGGCATAACTCGACTCGTGGATGTAGTAATTCCTCGCCTTGCCGTACGCCCATACGGGGATCTTAAAATGGATCGAACTCGCACCCGAGGTATAAATCATGTAGTGCTTTTCCAACTCCAGATAATCATTGGCTTGCGCGCTCAAGGACGCAATCAACAAGCCACAGAGCATCAAAATGTGAATAAGTGAACGTTTCATATCAAATCAAGATTCTTGTTTTTCGACGATACTCGGCATAGCCGGGTTTGTTGGTCAATTGGCGTTTCTCCATCAGAGGAATACTGATCCCCATAAACAGGGCGGTCATGGCAATCGGTCCACAGACAAACCAGTCCATGCCCTCAAAAGCCGCGTACATGATCCATATACCCCACCAGAAGGATATCTCACCGAAATAGTTCGGATGGCGTCCGTGTTTCCATAACCCCACATCGCAACATTGCCCCGGATGAGCAGCACGAAAATCATGGATCTGCTTGTCAGCTATCAATTGAATAGTAGCCGCTGCTAAGCAAACAAGACAACCGATGCCGCCAACAACCATCGACCCGGGACCGAAGTCCGGGAACGGCACTTCGTATAACTTCAAGCCCGGTAACATGGCAGCAAAGACCACAACCGTTGGCACCATATTGAGCCCAAAGAGGTTAATCAAGTGAAAGAGCACAGGATGGAGGCTGCGATACTTGGTATAACGCCAATCCTCATGAGCTATGCCCTTGAACGTGATGACCCAGTTACGCGTCAGACGCCAACCCCAATACCACGACGCCACCAACAGCAACACCACCGGATACGACCAGACGCCCGTGTAGAATGTCCATAACAAAAATGCCACCGGAGGAAAAACACTCCAGTACGGATCGTAAACCGACACGTTTTCGTACAACAATCCAAAAGCCCAAACGACCAAGGTCGCCAACACGTCCGCCACGAAAAGCCGAACGATGGGATGAACGATTAGTGAGCCGGTGAACGTGAACAGCAGCCATCCGGCTACTCCGGCTATCACATAAATCACCGCAATCAATGCCACGCTCCACCATTTAGAGTAATTACGTTTCATAAGGTAAGAATATATGCAACATATAGGACGTACAACAAAAGTTAACCCAACAACACTACTACGAGTTTATGTTTTCAGGCTACAAAATTACAACAAAAATTGCACATACGCAAACATTCGGGTGTTTTTCGTCCAATAAAATGAAATTTTATGTATTAAATGGGCATATGGGGCATTTATGCTCGCATATTTTAAGGGGCGTGCCGAAGTTACAATACTCTATATCGGAGGCATTGGATTGATGGTCATATTGGCGTTCTGGGACAAGCGTTTTGCAGAATTCACAACTTTTGACGAGACTCCTTGAACCCGTAAGTACTACATACGTACCCTATATAGGGTAGTATGTGTACGTACTTAGGGTCTCAGGTGTGGAGTCTGTCAATCGGACACAAAATGCACTTTTCTGACTTTTTCTGTCACCAATATTTGCATATATCAAAATTTTTTTGTATCTTTGCACTCGGTTTTGATAGTTGTAGGACCTCTTAGTAGGTCTAATATATAATACTATTATATTAGACTACTCTACTAAGGAGGTTTCCCCTACTAACATCAAACTTTTGCAACAAACACTTATTAATAGCACCTAAATACGGTCCATTCCCGCGACCTCCCCGCGACCTCCCCGCGACCCGGAACGTCCGTCCGTTGAAGCGGAAGGAAGTCCATGACCGCTCTGCCTGGGATGGCAAAAATGTTTAACATAATAAAAACCTAAACTTAAAATGCAAATTATTCCTATTACCCCGATTGACTCCATGTTTGGCAAAGTCAACGACCGCGCCGGATACTATATCCGTCGCTCACCCAATGGCAAACTCTATTCCTCGAAATGCCCTGACCGAACCGGTCATGTCAAAACTCCTGCCGAAGCAGCCAACCAACGCCGCTTAGCACTTATCTCAGAGATGATCAACCGCCGCAAGCAGGATCCCGTCCTGTCCGCCCAAGACCAAGAGGCCTTCCTTGCCCAACGTAACCGCCCCAACGGCAAAACCACCCTCCGTTCCTATCTCTTCGCCCTCTGCGCCAAAGAATTAAATTCTATACAATAGTATTCCTATCTGCAGCAAAATTAACTTTTTCGCACTGTTTTTGCCCAAATCCTTGCATGTTTCAAAAAAAAATACTACCTTTGCAGCACTTTTTAATCGAGTGCTGCCAAGCACGAGAAAAATGGCTACATCAGCCGAAAGTTGCAAAGATATAAAAATAACACCAATAACTATGACTAAAAAAAGAAGACAAGAGAATCTTGAATATCTGCTCTCGATTGAGCAGGAGATGACAAGCCAGGGCAAGCGGTTGTCACCGGCTTTCTATGCTGTTAAAAGAGATTTACAGAAGGCTTTAGGCTATGAGGTTTCTTATTGACACGAACATCTTCTTTGGAACTGATAGAGAACTAATACAACAACATATAACGAAAACAACCACCGCCTATGGCATAAAACAACAGACAAATAAAATAAAAGCGTAAAACTATGAAGAAAGTATTGTTTACGGTATTAGCGGGCATAGTGTTCGCCATGCCGATGAACGCACAGTTTCTCAGAGGCTTAGCAGAGAAAGCCATCGAGAAAAAAATGCAAGAGAAAACAACTCCGAAACACGCAGTAGAACCTGCTGACAATCCGGTAAATACGGATTATATCACAGAAGAGTTGCAGGCTATCGTCAGTCCGGCATATGACACAGAGGATTCTGCTACGCCGATGACCATTAGTTCGATAAGTGATGTACTGAACAAACGCCCGGCGTTGCCTACGGTCAATGATCTCTTATCGCCGGAAGCCAAGAAAGCGTACGCCTACAAAGGTGCCTTGGCGTGGGAACAGGGAACTATGAATTATCGTGCTTCCTCGCAATCACGGTATATGGAGTTGCAGAACAAAATCTTAGCAGCAGGTAACAAGCAACGCCAACAACAAACTCGTCAGCAGAACTTCATCAATGAGGCTTCTGCCAAGGGACTGATGCCTTCGCAGCAGGAAATCATGCAGGCACTTGTGGCTTCCGGCTATGATTTGGAGAAGATAACTCCTGAGCAATCCATAAATGTCATAGCAGGGGCGTACTCCAAGAAATGGAACATACCCGAAGCGGATGTCAAGCAATTCCTTACGCTAGCGCAAAGCGACGACCGTAAAGCCGAAGCATTCCTCGCACAAAAACATCCTGATTTGTACAAGAAACTGGCGGGCAATGCGCCTAAAGCAGGTGAGTTCATGGATGTGGATACTAAAGAGAATGAGTATGGCAAACTTGGTGAACAGATATCAGATTTAGCGGAAGAAGCACGCGTACTAAAAGAGAATATGATGGATATGATGAAGCACGTGAACTATGTCTCATCACAGGGGAACTTCCACGTAGCAGGTTTGCCGACAAACAAACTGGAAGACCTATACACGCAGATTGCCGATGGCTGGAAATCATCGTCAGAGTGCAAACAGGTTATTCAGATTGAGACAGGTTTGCAGGAGCGCTTGAATTCATGGGAACCATGCGTAGAATCCAACCAAGGCAAGGATATTCCTTTTCCATCGTGGTGGACACAAGGACGCAAACAGGAGAATGCCGTTATTGCTACTTGGAACAAGCAGAATGCGCAGAAATGGCTCACTGCTGTGGCTGAGTATGACGGACAATTACGTGCATTGTATGAGCGCTTGGAAGTACTGGATAAGCAGTTGGAGCAGGTACGTAGCGGCGATGCGGAAACGTTCGCGTACTTAGATGCCAAGATGCAAGTCTATATTGCCGAGCAACTCTTGTTAGATTACTATTCTATGTTCACCGTGGCTTTGGGATTCCCATGCGCTGTGCCTCAGGAGGAAACGAAATACATGACTTGCGAAACGTACGGCAAGGGATAACTGCTGCAGAAATCAAGTAGTCATATCGTAGCAATAAGCAAGAGCCGTGCGAGAGTGCGGCTCTTGCTATATAAACTCGTCCCGTAGACGATAGTATATACTCAATCGAAACGTTGTGGAGCAGTAGGGGAATGCGTAACACGGAAATAATCGTTGCCCTTGGGTAGTCTGGAACTTGGGTGGGCGGGCGTCGCGTTCGGCAAATGGATCGCATAAGACGATACCGCTCCGCTAAATCGTGAGTGCGACCATTGCCGCCGCTCAGGGGAACGCTCAGAGGCGCGAAACCTACCCTACGCACGCTCGGGCACGCAAATAGGTAATAAGGGACGTATGAAGAATGTGCGCATATATGGAGAACACGGTGTATGCAATACGCTGTGTTTGCTTATGTATCCTATGCTAAGGCGGTCATACAGGATTTGTTTCTCTTTTTATTCAAGACAAAAACCGTGAGCGGAGCGTAATAATCGACAGAGCGTAGCGGCGGAGAAATAATCGACAAAGCAAAGCGGCGGAGTAATAATCGACAGAACGTAGTGGCGGAGAACACCTTATTAAAAGGAGGAAAAGCAAAAAAAAATAAGACCATGAACGAAGTGCAATAATCGTTTGAGCAAAGCGAGATAAGAAATAATCGTTCGAGCAGAGCGAGATAAGAAATAATCGTTCGAGCAGAGCGAGATAAGAATTATTGTTCCTTTGGGCGGATTTTGTGGAGGTTTATTGCCGTTCGCTCCATTCTTGTTCGCGGAACTGACGGGGAGAAAGACCTGTAGCGCGTTTGAAGAAACGGCAGAAAGAGGACGAATCGGCATAACCGAGGTGGTCGCTTATCTGCTGGACAGACAAGTCCGGTCGAGAAGAAAGCAGATTCTTCGCCTGAATAGCCAAATACTGCTCAATGTAATCGCTGGCAGAAAGACCTATTACTTCCTTGATTATCACCGAGAAATGGCGCGTTGTAAGATGCGCATTTTCTGCATAAAAAGCCACCTCATGCTGCTCGCGGTAGTGGATAGCCACCTGGTTACAGAAGACGTTAAAGATAGAACGATTGCGGTCAATAGGCTTCGCATCTTGATCCATATCACGGCGACACGCATCCAACATATCCGTCATGATATCGGTCTGCGCCAAGAGCATGTCGTGGCGGTGTGGATAGCGGGAAACAGGCGTCTCGCTAATAATTTCCAATAATTCCACCGCCTTCATGTACTGCGCCATCTCCTCGTTCGTCAGCAGGCAAGCAGGGAGTTTGTGAAACTTATTACGGTCATGCGTCATCCGCCTCTGGGTCATCTCCTGCTCAAAAGCAAGGGAGTGCATAATGATGGTAGTGGAATAATCCGGGCTGCGCTCGATGGGAGATATGATATGATTCGGAAGAACCATCGCTACTTCGTTCGGACGAAAGACCACTTCCTGCATGTCGTATAAGGCGCGCGAAGAACCGGAATGGCAGATGAGCAGGGTCAGATACGGAGAGATGATATGCTTGTCCCGCTCTGGAAAACCATGCACATTGCGAATGACCGCTACTTCTTTCTTCTCAAGCGTACGAAACGCCTCTTCAAAAACACGTCCTGAATCCATAAATCATCATTTTGGGTACAAAAGTACTGCTTTTTTTTGACATATGCAAGGCTTTTTTAATAAAAATCTTACTTTTGGTTAATAAGTTCCCATAAATGGGTAACGCGTATGTGCGCGAAAAGTTGTAATTTTGCGCCCAAATTCGTATCAACCCAAAAATAGTATAAAGTATGAAAAAGGTTTTGGTAATGGTGGTGGCGGTTGTCTGCGCAGGGATTGCGCAGGCTGCTGATTACCCGTATTTAGTGTTCACGAACACAGCAGGAACAACGACATCCCTATCAGTGAGTAACATGACGTTGACGGTGAATGGTAGCGAACTGAGCGTGACGAACGCAGAGGGCACACAAGTGTTCACGCTGACCGGCTTGGCAGCGATGCAGTTCTCTAAGGACGGCAATGTGACGGCTATCGAAAACGTGTTAGACGGAGAGAAAGCGGTAGATGTGTATTCCGTGACGGGCGTCGGTCCAAACAATTATAATCAGATGAAAAAAAGAATATATATATTGGTACTTTGTACCTTGTACTTTGTCACTTTGTCCTTTGCCCAGACACTGAATGTGCAGGTAGGAAATGTCACTTATCAGTTCCCCGCGGCGCAGGCAGGATCCATGCCGTACGAGAACGGGACGACCTTGACCGTCATGGGAAAATCGTTCACGTTGAGCGAAGTGAATATGTACGTCGATGAGACCGTCGTTCGAGACAGCACAGTCAATGTGGTGTATAACGGCAGTTCGGCGGCTATTACCGTAGCAGGAAACATAGCCCGTTACGTGACCATCGCGCAAAGCGGGGCGCATGTGTCGATTGCACAAAGTAATGATTTGGCAACTGAGATCATCTATAACCTCTCGGGTACGAGTACGGACGGCGAGTTCTACACCTCGGGTGCATATAAAGCAACCTTGGAGTTGAACGGTCTTAATCTGACAAATGTGTCGCCTGTTTATTCCGGCGCAGCGGTGCATGTGCAGAACAGCAAGCGTATCAAAGTGAAGGCCATTACCGGCACAACGAGCACGCTGCGCGACGCTTCGACGGGTTCGCAGAAGGGTGCATTGTATATCAAAGGTCATGCGGAGTTTGCCCAGAAAGGTACGCTCAATGTGTATGGCAACCTCAAACACGGAATCAAAGCAGGCGAATATATCACCGTCAAGAATGCCACTATCAATGTCCTTTCGTCCGTGGGTGACGGTATCAACTGCGAGCAGTTCTTCCTGATGCAAAGTGGTGCTATCACCCTTTCCGGTATCGGTGACGATGGTCTGCAATGCGATATAGAGGACACCACTACCGGTTCAACCGGTCAGACTACCGACCACGAAGGCGAAGATTCCGGTAACATCTATATCTCCGGCGGTTCGATCAGCGTGTCTGTTTCGGCAGCAGCTGCGAAGGGTCTTAAAGCCGAAGGCGATGCATATATCACGGGCGGAACGATTACCGCCACCACTACCGGCGGCGGTTCGTGGGATAGCGATGAGCTGAAGACCAAAGCGTGCGCAGGATTGAGTGCGGACGGCAACATCGCTATCAGCGGAGGAACACTGACTCTGACGAGTACCGGCGCAGGAGGTAAAGGTATCAGCGGTGATGGTACGTTCGTAGTCAGCGACTCGGCGGTTATCACCGTGAAGACCAGCGGTCAGGCTGTAGTGGCTTCCTCTACCGGAACGATCTCTACCGTTTCCAATTCCAGTACGTTGGATCGGTATTCCACCAACTATAAATCCTCTCCGAAAGGAATCAAGATAGATGGCGCGATCACTATCTCTGGCGGTAAGATCTCGATTACCACTTCCGGCGCAGGAGGCGAAGGCATGGAGAGCAAGAGCACGCTGAATATCTCCGGTGGGGAGGTGGCTGTCAACGCCTATGACGATGCTATCAATGCGTCCAGCCATCTGACCATCAGCGGCGGTATGGTCTATGCGCGTGCTACCAATAACGACGGTATCGACGCCAACGGTAACTGCTACATCAAAGGTGGTCTTGTCTATGCTATTAGTGCGACGAGTCCCGAAGTGGCAATTGATGCCAATACCGAAGGAGGTTACAAGCTCTATGTGCAAGGCGGCACGATCGTAGCTATCGGTGGTTTGGAGAACGGCGCAAGTCTCACGCAGAGTTGTTATAAAGCGTCCTCATGGAGCAAGAATACATGGTATGCCTTGACGGTTGGAAGTAATGTCTTTGCATTCAAGACCCCGAGCAGTGGTGGTTCGACGATGGTGGTTTCCGGAGCTTCTACACCGACGCTCAAATCCGGAGTTACCGTTTCCGGAACAGAGATCTTTGACGGCGTTGGCTATTATCCCGCTACAGCGACAGGCGGCTCGTCTGTATCGCTCAGTTCGTACACCGGTGGTGGTGGAGGTCCCGGCGGAGGCGGCGGCAGATGGTAATGAATACTCCGATTGAAGATATTATCCGCTCCTTTGAGCCGATTACTCTGGCGCAAATGGAGAGCGTAAAGCTCATGAACCGCATCGACACGAAGTATGCCGTGCCGATGGCGGTTCTGCCTGCTATTTTAGAGGCGGCACAAGCGGATTATTATGCGCAGGAGATTGACGGTAAGCGGATCGCTACCTACGACACCATGTATTACGACACCGACTCACTCGACATGTACATCCGTCACCATGACCGCCAACTCGTGCGTCAGAAGATTCGTGTTCGGCAGTACGTGGACAGCCATCTGACGTTCCTCGAGATCAAGCGCAAGAACAATAAAGGACGTACCAAAAAGAAACGTATCGTCGTGCCGGGATTTGACATTACAGCCGACACGCCATCCGTGCTCAAACATAAGAAAGGCGAAGACGAACCGGTTACCGTCAAGAGTTTTATTGACGCCAAGAGCCGTTATGAATGGTCAGAAATATCCCCGCATCTATGGACGAAATTCCACCGTATCACGCTGGTCAACAAAGCCAAGACCGAACGGCTCAC
>ONQO01000089.1 GCA_900319995.1 uncultured Bacteroidales bacterium | reverse complement strand
CACTCTTCTTCCAGTCAATACCGACAGATATATCCGTATAAGAAGGAGCCAACCATTTGGAAATAACCGGGTTATAACCTGTTTCATAATTGCGACCTAATGCGTATTGGCTCTGAAAACCCGCCAAAACCGTAAGATACCAAGTCGGCTTGAATTCCCATCCGAATTTGGTAGCCAATTTTATATTGTCACTCGATTTTTGGAACGCGTCCTCGTCTTGGTCTATCCATGTCAATCCGAAATCTGTGTCAAAATTCGTTTCCCATGCTACTGCGTCTTTGTGATAAAGTAGGTGCAATTTGGCATACACTATGCCGTTCACGTTGTTCTTACCACCGGCTGCCCAGTTTACCAAACCCGTAGCCGCTGCGTTCAGACCGACGCTTCCATCAAATTTCCAGGCTTTCTCTGCGCTCTCCAATTTCTTCAGGTCCTCGCCTGCTTTCGCTGCCGCTTCAGCCTTCTCTACTACCACACCTTTGTCCACTTCTTGAGCTAACATTCCGAGCGTTGTGAATAAGCACAGCGACATTGTGAATAATGTTTTTTTCATATTACTTTTTCAAATTATTTAAAAGATTGTTATTGTTATTTTACCGGCTTTTGGTTTATACACCGGATAGTTTCTCCAAAAACGGGTACAAAGGTACAAAAAAAATTTCATATACGCAAATAAAAAAGTACGCGCGCGGGATTTTTTAGCCGTTTGTGTCAATTTTTACACATTTTTTTTTAATATGTGCACATTCATATGCAAAAAAAGTAGTAATTTTGCACCCGATTTAATATCCCTAAATACGGTCTATTTGAGGAATCACATAGACGGTAACTAAGCAGTACAAGAGAGATGCAAAACAAATACCTGCTTTTATCGCATCCTACTGCAACTTATAATATATTATATATAATATATTATCCAGTGATTTTGAAAGATAGTTTTGTGTAAAATCAAATAAGAAATTAAATATTCAAGAATATGAGAAACATTTTTTGCAAAAGTTTGTTCATCTTTTTGGGTTGCTTCGTAGCAACCTCTGTTTGGGCACAGTACCCCACTCCTATCGCCAATCTGAATTTTGAAATTACGAGCGGGCAGAAGGACGTGCCTGAAGGCTATCTTTATTCTACAACCAATAAGCCAAGTATAAAAACATACCAGGGTGTCTCGTGTATTATTATCTCAGACGGAGGTGGCTCTACGCCTCCTACTTTCAACGGTTCCAATGAACCCTCGGAAGGCAAAAGATGGATGGCATTCTGTCCAGATGTAAATTGCTCGGCTAAAATCACTATCCTTAATAAGAAAAAATTCTTCATCCAGAACGAGGACGGAGAGTTCTTCTCGCACACAAATGCCACCAATAACACACCCGAAGAGGTAACCGTTGAAAACCTGGTAGCAGGCAAATGGTATGCTATGTGTGGAGGTAGCTCGCAAGTATATATCACAAAAATAGAATTCATTTCTGCAGGTAAGTCGAAAGATGCCACACTGAGCGGTATTACCGTTAACGACGTTGCTATTTCCGATTTCTCGGCGGACAAAACGGAATATGAGATAGAACTGCCGGCTGGCACTACCGATGTACCGAACGTAGATGCAAAGACCAGAAGCAGCAAAGCGACGATGAATATTACGCAGGCATCATCCCTGCCAGGAAAAGCCACCATCACCGTAACAGCGGAAGACGGCGAAACAACCAAGGTCTATACCGTAGAGTTTTCCGTTGCATCCGCTTTTCCGAAGGTTAAATCCGCCACATGGGACAATATTGCTGGAAGCGCTGTTATTGATCAGGCGAACTTAACCATTACCGGTAGAGTCAAGAACGGTAGCAGCCTCGTCCTGACACCGCAGTTCACGGGTGATAATATTAAAAGTTGGACTCCCGACTCATGGGATTTCGGCAGCAATCCCACCACCGATTTTGAATTCAGCGCTGCTACCGGAGAGATGACTACCTATTCCATCACTATTACTGAGGCGGAAGCCGCTAACGATGACGCATCGCTCAAAAAGTTGAACTATGGAGACAAATCCGTTCCTGATTTCTCGTCGACTACATATGTATATAATATTGAACTGAATTCCGGTATCAAGACTCCGCCGGCTATTACCGCTGAGCCCAATGATCCAAACGCTAAAGTCGAAATTACTCAAGCACAAAGCGTGCCCGGATCAGGCAAAGTGGTAGTAACGGCCGAAGACGGATTTACTCAGCAGACATACACCGTCAATTACACTGTTCCCGTACCGCCAAGCGGCTTAACCATTCATAGGCCGGAAGTATATGAAGCGAAGGAAATTGCTGGCGGATACGGTGGTACGTTAAGTACGGTCAAAGGACATGAGTATGAAGTGTATTACGCGTCATTCATGGAGAGTGGATCCCTGTCCGTCACCGTTAAACCGGTACAAAAATCAGAAGGTATAACCGAATCTTTGGGCGATTATAACTGCAAAGCAAAAGATGGCTGGTTTGAAATGAAAACCAGTACATCCAAATCGAATTACTCCATGTCTGCCACTGAAGAGTTCGCAGCGGGAGACGCGGCCGTACACAAACTGCTCAATAATGCCTACTACAAAATGCATGTCAAAGGTTTTGACCAGTTCTCCTTCTTTGGTAAGGACAATAACCCGGATGAAAGCAAAGGTAAGCATTTTGAAGTATATATTGACAATGTCAAACAAAACATGACACTATCCAATTCGGCTTCTATCCGCCGTTTTGACATTACAACCGGTGAACACACTATAGAAGTCAGGGGCGTAGGTGCAAGTAACAACGAGTTCTATGGTTTCTCACTCCGCATAGCACAGGAACCACGTACGAAATGGCTAAAAGGTAATGACTCCACACAATTCGTGCTCCAAACTGCACCGATTGCACCTATTCACTACGTAACCAAATATAACAATATGTCCGGTGCTGAGACAAAAATCGAATGGATAGGAACAAAGGCAGAAGGCATCGAATTGAGGGAAATTAACGGCGAGTTGAGCGACACACTGGTATTAGAAGGCACAGCCAACTGCCCCGTAGGTACATATAAATACGCCATCGTGGCATATCTCAACAATATTGAGACCACTCGCGCAGAAGGCAAGTTCTACGTCAAATCGGACATCAAATCGCTGTCTGATTTGGATATTGACGTGTATGTAAACGAAGAAATGGACCAGATTAAGTTCAAGTACTACGCCCTCTCACCGAATGATGTCAAACTCACTTTTTCAGATCCTCAACCCGTCGGTATCGAAGGAAAAGGAGAAAACGGCAGATATTTCATCGGAGGTACGCCTACTACTATCGGTGTGTTCCCATTCCAGATAACTGTAACCGGAGCGGACACAACTATTATCGGCAAGGTTACTGTTAAAGAACTGAATTATGGTGACAACCCGGTCCTCTATCTATACAAGAACCAGAAAGCATATGAAAATGACGGCGTCTTCAAATATTTGTCAGAAAGCGGTAAATGGAATCCTGTTGCCCGCAAGGCAAAAGAAGACGGAGACGGCTTACGGCCGGAGGACCAATATAGCAAATACAAATGGGTACTTATTTCCGAGGACGCTGACGCCAACAGCAAAGAAGTGTTGGCTGTCATACGAGGTGGCGCCAACCTACCCGTTTTGAACCTCAAAGGATTTACCTATACCAAGGGACGTCTGGATTGGGGAGAACCGGACAATGGAGCTGTTGATTCTACAGCTTCTAAAACAAAAGGATGCAGTATAACCATACGACGCGCGAACCATCCTGTTTTCGCAAAATTAGGTTATTTGGAAAACGGACAAAAAGTACGGATCCTCACCAATTACCAATCGCATGGAATAATGCCTATTGCTATCAATCTACCAGGCACTATGTGTCTCGCTACGGCCAACACTCGTGACTTGGATGACTATTATAAGGAAAGCGAAAACGAACAAACTGCTATTCATGAGATTCCGGCTGACATGCGTGGAGGGCACAAATATATCTGTCTCCCGCTTGCTCGAGATGTGACTCTCTCTGATCAAGGCCAAAAATTGATAGAAGGAATAGTGGACTACCTGATGAGCAGCCAACAGGCTCCGATGGAGAGTCCGTTCCTGCAAATAAACGAGTTTACAGTACAGAAGCACAAGGCTATCATCAATCAGGACGAGAACACCATCACACTCAAGCTCACAACCAAAGAGTTCAACGAACTGGATAGTCTCCGCGCGGTCAAACCTGTTATCACACTTGCTGATCCGGTTTACTCATACGTCAATCCGGGGTCGGAGGAAGAAGTAAAACTCACCTACGCTGCTTTCACTCCGTTCAAATACACAGTAACTGACTTCATCAGCCATAGGGATTACAAACTCTACATACAGTTCTATAGCCCTGAAGGCATTGAAAACATATATGAAGCCGGGCAATGGGTGAACATCTTTGATGTTTATGGCCGCAAAGTGGCTACCACCAACGAAGACATCTATTCGATGGAACTACCGAGAGGAATGTATATCATTGTAACAGAAACAGGACAAACTATCAAACTATTGCGTTGATAATCCTCGATTAGGATTTGATTTGATTAAGAATATGTAGGGAGCTAATGTTTTTCCTCCCTGTAATAAAAACTGAAAACAAACATGCGAACAGAAAATGAACTGCAGGGCGTTACCCTGCTTGGTAACCAGCACGTCCGGTATGATGACAACTACAATCCGGACGTGTTGGAAGTTTTTCCAAACAAACATCCGGAAAACGAGTATCTCGTTACTTTCAACTGCCCGGAATTCACTACACTTTGCCCAAAAACAGGTCAACCTGATTTCGGACACATCTTCATCTCTTATATCCCACGCGAACGGATGGTGGAGAGTAAAAGTCTCAAATTGTATCTCTTCTCGTTCCGCAACCACGGCGATTTTCATGAGGATTGTGTGAACATCATTATGAAAGACCTGGTCAAACTGATGGACCCAAAGTATCTGGAAGTGACTGGATATTTCATGCCTCGAGGAGGTATCAGTATCTACCCTTTCGCCAACTATGCGGACAAAGAGCATGAGGAACTCAAGAAACAAAGACTCTTGGAACAATTTAAAGAATCTACCCGTCATTCGTAGATTCGGCATTCTTAGATCCGATAGACACGATTTATTCGTAATTCGTAATTCGTATTTTTTATGAAAGATAGTATCATCGTCCTTTCTGGTGGACTGGACTCCACCACGATGTTGTATGAATATGCCCATCGAATAGGCATGGCTGTGTCGTTCCATTACGGCAGTAATCACAACGACCGCGAGTTGGAATTCGCTAAATTGCATTGTAAACGGTTGAATATACCTCATAGGATCATCCGTTTGCCGTTCATCAAACAGTTCTTTAAATCCTCGCTACTGGAAGGAGCAGAAGCTATTCCCGAAGGCAATTATGACGAGGAAAACATGAAATCAACGGTCGTTCCTTTCCGTAACGGCATCATGCTATCCATCGCGGCGGGTATTGCCGAGAACAACAAGATGCAGTATATCATGCTTGCCAATCATGCAGGAGACCACACTATTTATCCTGACTGCCGACCGGAATTTGTGCAAGCCATGAACAGCGCCATCCATTTCGGGACATGGAATGGAGTACAATTACTCACGCCTTACACTCACCTCACAAAAGCTGAGATCGCCGCAAAAGGGATTGACCTGCATCTTGACTATTCTGAGACTTGGAGTTGCTACAAAGGAGGAGAGCATCATTGTGGCGTTTGTGGTACGTGCCGTGAACGAAAAGAAGCTCTCGCTCAAGCGGGCATCATAGACAACACCGTTTACGATAACTGAAAACTGATTACTGAATACTGAATACTGAAAACTTAAAAACCATGTTTTACGTAGAAAAAAGAATAGAGATTTCGGCAGCACACAATTTGATGTTGTCCTACGAAAGCAAATGCGAAAACCTGCACGGACACAACTGGATTATTGTGGTATATTGCAAGTCCAAAGAACTGAATCGGGACGGAATGGTGACTGACTTCACGCATATCAAAAAGGTGGTGAAAGACACCTTTGACCACAAATATATCAACGAAATACTGGATGTCAACCCATCCGCAGAGAACATCGCCAAATGGATTTGCGACCATGTGGAGAACTGCTACAAAGTGTCTGTCCAAGAATCCGAGGGAAACACAGCCATCTACGAGAGAGACTAATCCGCTATATGGTTAGATATCGAAACAACGGGTAATGTACAAAGTCAACGAAATATTTTTCACCCTACAAGGCGAGGGAGCACACAGCGGCATTCCTGCTGTTTTTGTGCGCTTTAGCGGATGTAATCTGCGCTGCCCGTGGTGTGATACGGACTTTGCGGACTATACCGAAATGAGTGCCGACGAAATAGTGGCAGAGATGAAAGCACTGTACGACACCCCCAACGAGCGGAGGAAGATGTGTGTACTGACAGGAGGTGAACCAAGTCTACAAGTGGACAGAGAGCTGATAGAAGTGCTTCACAAAGAGGGTTTCTATATCTGTATTGAGACCAACGGAACACATCCGTTACCCGAAGGAATAGATTGGATTACATGTTCGCCGAAAATGATCGAGCGCCAAGACGGAAATAAACTTTCAGGAAACCATCCTGCTCACTTGGCATTACACCATGTGAACGAAGTGAAAGTGGTTTTTACGGGTACATATGACCCGGAAATATGGCGCACACAACTGGAAGCAGAACACTGGATGCTGCAACCTTTGCGATACAATGGAGAATGGTTGCTGATGAGCGGTATTGATGATTTTGAGATTGACAGTAATGACAATATGGATGAAACCGTCCGTTATATCCTTTCCCACCCTTTCTGGCGACTCAGCGTCCAGCTTCACAAGATTGCAGGTCTGAGATAGTCATTTCCGGATAAGCATGGCACAAAAAAAACAGGCGTTTTGCCTGTTTTTTCTATAAATAAGTCAGCAGATACTTATTATTCAACCTCCTCTTCAGAACCGAGAACTTTCGTAAACAACAACATACTTGCATCTTCAATACGCTCAAGTTGATCGTCTGTCAGTTGGTCTTCTTTCTCACTCAGTTTTTCGATAATCTTCTCTGCCTTCTCCTGGTCACCGGCCTTACATGCTTTCTCTAAATCAGAAATAAGGGAATCAACACTCGGTGCACAAGACGCAAAGAAAGCCATTACCATTGCTAAAGCAAATCCTTTCATTACGTTCTTTTTCATAACTTTAAAAATTTTAGGGCACTTCTAAAAATTCCACGTTTTTAGGATAGCCCGTTTAGTTAACCATTTGGCACTTTTATACTGCTTTAGTCTTTCTCTTGGTATCATGCAGATTTTCAGTCAGTCACAATGTCCGCATTGCTCTCTCCATCAAACCGGCAATCTACTCAAGACAAACCTCTAAATCAGAATAAAGCAATTTTTAGAAGTGCCCTTAAAAATAAATAGAGATTGTTTGTTTGTACTCCTTTTTATGAGTTTAATATTGTGCTGCGTCATAAACGGCATCCGCCACATCCGAACCGGCGATACGCTCAATGATGCAGAAGGCGAAGTCTGCGCTCAATCCGGGACCCTTCGCAGTGATTATATTCTTCGACTCCACTACCAGACCGCCGACATAACTCTCGCCGAGGGCGTCTTGGAAACCGGGGTAACAAGTAGCTTGTTTGCCTTTGAGAATGCCTAATCTGCCCAATACAGCAGGAGCAGCACATATAGCAGCTATCGGTTTGTCAGCCTTGTTGTGCTCAAGCAGCAACTCACATAATGCTGAACATTCACTGAGTTTGGTTGGACCGCCTGGCAAAATCAACATCTCTGCGTCCGAGAAGTCAATTTTGTCCATTAGACCATCGGCCTCTACTGCAATGTTGTGAGCGCCTAATACCATCGGATTTCCTGTAATGGAAACTGTCGTCAGCGCGATATTGGCGCGACGAAGTAAGTCGATAGTAGTGATTGCCTCGATTTCCTCGAAACTGTTGTCTAAAAACAAGTAATTCATACAGTAATTTTATATTTGTGGTTTACTACTGAGTCTTTTGTACAAAATGAAAGGTAATGGTTCCCTCACTGTCTCCTGTGCCTTCATTCCACATCACTTTTTTGAGCATTTCCTCGATACAATGGATCAGATTAACGTCTGCGGTAGTTGTGCCTGTTGCATTCGCGGAACTGGCCACCTTCACATTACCGTTCTTGTCAATACGGATTTTGACAGCTACATCACAGGGTTGGTTGGTGGTACACTCAGGATCCGGCAGTATGCCGTCTCTGGGCCATCGACCGTCTAATCCTTTGATACGGGAGTCTCTGTTATTACCTCCGCCTCCGCCGGAACCGCCGCCTGTCTTACCGCCGCCGGGTTTACCGCCTGAAGTGTTAGAATCATCTCCTCCGCCCCCGTTACCGGTACCATTACCGGCTCCGGAACCGTTGCCGAATCCGAGTCCGCCAATCAGTGAATTGGCGTTATTCTTTGCTTCTTGTTCTTTTTTAGCTTTCTCTGCGGCTTCTTTGGCCTTGCGTTCGGCTTCTTCTTTGGCCTTACGGTCTGCCTCTTCTTTGGCTTTGCGCTCGGCTTCTTTTTTTGCTTCTTCCGCCTTGCGTTCACGTTCGCGTTGCTCTGCCAGTTCTTGCGCGCGTTTCTTGGCGGCGTCTATGGCGGCGTCTATACTGTCCTGCTTGTGCTTTTCGTTCTGAATAGCTAATTCCTCATCCTCATCCACCACTTTCTCCGTCTGTTGCTCTTGAGGCTGCTGAACTTCCGGTTCAGGCTGCTCGGCTGGCGTTTGAGGAGCCGGAGTCACCTCTGCTACTGACGCCTGAGGAGCGGCTTGAGAAGACTCCACACCGGTTATTCTGTCTGTATCACCGAACAATACTTCGATTCCGGCTTCCTGTTCCTCCTGTTGATATCTCAAATGAATCAGCAAAAGCAACAACAATACCAGCAACATGAACAATATAGTGCCGGCAGACGCAATAATATGTCGCTTCTGTTTGGGGGTCATTGCTTTCTGGTTGCCACAACTAACTTCATTTTGTGTTCGTTAGCAATATCCAACACACGTACTACTTCCTTATAAGGCACATCTTCGTCCGCATGCAAAGCGATGTACATGGTGGAGTCCGAGGACTGGATATTACTGAGGTATCCCTCCAGACTTTCTGATTCGATAGGCACCGGTTTGCCGTTTCCATATGCCACAAAGTAGTTGCCAAGATTGTCAATCGACACTTTCGCTACTTGCGGACGGGTCGCTTTCTGAGCACGCGATGCAGGAAGATTGATTTTGATATCGTTGGGAGAAGACATCGTGCTTGCCATGACGAAGAACAGGAGCAAGAGAAACACCAAGTCCGTCATGGAACTCATCGCGAAAGTCGCTTCTACCCTATTGCGCTTTTTTAATGCCATAATGCTTTCAACTTTTGACTATGGGCTATTAGCATTTTGCTAACAACTGATGTTTATTAAGCGGGTTCGTTGAGCAGATCCATAAACTCCAGGGTACGGCTTTCAAGCAACCTTACCACGCGGTCTATGCGGGAAACAAGGTAGTTGTATGCAAACATCGCCAGAATACCCACAATCAAACCACCGATGGTGGTCACCATGGCCTGGTACATACCTGTGGAGAGAGCGCTCATCTCAATGACGCCTCCGGAGGTTTGCGCCATGTTATAGAACGTTTGAACCATTCCCAATACGGTTCCGAGGAAACCGAGCATGGGTGCACCGGCTGCTATGGTAGCCATAATCACGAGTCCTTTTTCCAAACGGCCTACCTCCAGATTACCCACATTTTCTACAGCTACTTGTACGTCTTGCATCGGGCGTCCTATACGCGTAATTCCTTTCTCTATCATATGCGCGGAAGGCGTATCTGTCTGCTTGCATAAGTTCTGCGCTGAGTCTATCTTACCCTCATGGATATAATCGCGTATCCGATCCATGAATGTCTTGTCCTCGCGCGTTGCTTGCTTCAGTACTACCAGACGTTCTATAAAAATATAACACGCGCCCGCAAGGAGGATGGCTAAAATAATCATAATCCAGCCGCCGTACTGAGCCATTTCAAACAAGTTAATTTCTTGAGCTGTTTCTTCGATTGCTGCCATTTCGTCTTGAATGGTGGCAATAGTGTCAATTTGCAATAACATAGTTATTATTTGTGATTAGTAATTTGTAAATTATGATTGGATATTTATTTAAGTAAATCCAAATATTCCTGTATCGTTTCCTGAATACCAAGATAGAGAGCATCGCATATGATGGCATGGCCGATGGACACCTCCGCCGTCCAAGGGAAGGCTTGTATGAAGGGCTTAAGGTTTTTCAGGTTTAAGTCATGTCCTGCATTCATTCCCAGTCCTAACTCATGTGCTTTTTCTGCGGCAGGACGATAGACCTCGATGGCGCGTTTGGGATCCGAGCAGAATAACTCCGCATAAGGTCCTGTGTATAACTCTACACGGTCAGCTCCGGTGCGTAAAGCATACTCAACCATCACCGGATCCGGATCCACGAAAATACTAACACGTATCCGATAAGCATGCAGTTGGTTCACCACGCCTTTGAGGTAATCCAAATGACGCCGTGTGTCCCAGCCATGATTGGATGTCAATTGGTTAGGATCGTCCGGTACAAGGGTGACTTGCGTGGGACGAATATCGATCACCAGTGCAAGAAACTCTTCGGTCGGATTGCCCTCTACATTCAGTTCGGTCGTCACCATGGACTTGAGTTGATAGACATCCTCCTTGCGGATATGACGCTCGTCGGGACGAGGATGAACCGTGATTCCCTGAGCTCCAAACAACTCGCAATCGACTGCAAAACGCTGAACATCAGGCATATTGCCGCCACGTGCATTACGCAGTGTGGCAACCTTGTTGATATTAACACTTAGTTTTGTCATACCATCTTTCTCCAAAAACGCTGCAAAGATACAACAAAATTTTCAATTATGCAAATATTTGGATAAAAATAATTGTTATTCCTTGCAAAATAAGGAAGATTCGTTTGACCTAAGCGTGTCTGCATCGAATATCTAATAGCAAGAGAGTGTGCCAATTAGCTTTGATACACTCTCTTTTTGATTTTGCACAATGGTTATTTGTACATTATTGGACTTTGTTTCCGTGCTTCTTGCTCCTTTTCCTCTTTAATTTTCTGTAGTTCTTCTTCCCGATGGTATGTGTGCGTGTACCATTTACGGAAGCCATCCGGGTCGGTATAGCCCCAATGACAATAACGGTTAAAGAGAAATGCTTTAAGTGAAATATCCACTCCATCGTCTGGGTAAAATTCAGCCAAGCCGTATATGTTGTAATCTTGAATCGGTCCGCTCCAGTCCAAACTTTCAAGGCTTTTATGATACCATATATCTTCGTATTTCCATGCTGAGCCTTCACATTCCAAGCGGTCTATTTCTTCTGCAGAAAGTCCCTGATATTCTGTGTGCATACATTCGGGCGGCGGAAGATGCGACTTGTCCACTTCGTGCGCCTCCAACTCTTTCCAATAGGGATTTTCGTCCTCGCCTTTATAGAAACGGCATGACGCAAGCAAGGCTGCTCTCTTTTCGCGGGTTTTAATCATTTTGGTCAGTTTCCACGGGCAGACTTTGCGGCCGGCTGTAAGCACATCGCGCATTTCTTGTGGCAGATAGGAAAGGGCTTTCTTCTTCATCCATTCGGGAATGCCCCAGATGGCTTCGGCTATGCTGCCGACGATAGCGCCGAGTGTGTCTGCGTCTGCTCCGAGAGAGACGGCTCGACGAATGGCATCCTCAAAAGAGGTACTTTGCAGAATAATCCAATAAGCGACAGGCACCGTGCCTTGACAGGTCTCGTCAAAGCGGTTTTGCACTTCGTTGAGGGAGAAATCTATCCGATAGCCGAATCTCTCCACGGCTCGTTTGAGTCCGTGTGCGTAGATGGTATCGCGGTCTATGGTGTTGCAAGAAAGATGCATCTGCAAGCAGTCATGAATAGCCGTGCAAACGGATTGTGCTCCTTTGATACCTTCGGGATGGTTGTGCGTGCAAGCGGTGGCTTTCTCCACAATGTACATCTGTCCGATAGCGTTGAGCGAGAACCACGCAATAGGGCTGACGCGCATAGCGGCTCCGTTGCCGAAACTATTGTAAGGCTGCGGGGTTTGGCTATGCACCCATTGTGCAAACGAGCCGCCGTAACCTCCCATCGGATGAGGATAGCGGTTACACCTATCGTGCAGGGACTCGCCGAAGTCACGGTCTTTGAGAAGGGCATCGGCTATGGCAATCGTACAGATGGTGTCATCCGTAAAACTGCATTGTGGCGAGAACAACTCAAAGTTGTAGTCATTTGTCGGGTTGAACTCAAAGTGGCTGCCCACTATGTCTCCTATGATTGCGCCTAACATAACATGACTTAACTTGATTTCGAATGTAAAGGTACAAAAAAAATTTCGCATATACAAATAATTTTTCAAAAAATGAAGATTATAAGCTATTTTACTATTGCCGAGGTCATAGGAATATGATACAAAATCAAAAGGATAAATATTCAATATTTTAGAAAAATAAAAGAATACTTGCATATATCAAAAAAAAGTAGTAACTTTGCACTCAGTTTCAGCAGTAGATATTAGGATATTATTAGGATGTTATTAGGTTATTATTAGGATATTAATAGGTTATTGCCGAGACGCAAGTATAACAAAAGCACAAAATAAAACGATGAAAACTGTATTCGAAGACCCAGTCCGTGAACTCCACGGCGCATTTACAAAAGGCGGCACAATCAATCGCCGCAAAACCTATCGTGATTCCAAAGGCCGCATCAAAGGAATGTCCGACCCTGAGTCGTACAAGATCATGAACCCTCGCGACTGGAAGAAGAATCCGGCAAAGGGCAAAGAACTGGAGCATCAACTCCGTTTCAAACAGGCATGTGCAGAAACATACCGCATCCTTCTCCCGTCCAAACCGCAAACTTATGCCGCCGCCCATAACGGAGCATCTCCCACTCCCGAAGAACTTGCCACGCTCCAATACTGGCAATCCCGCTTCGATGCCCAACTGGACAAGCCCGAACCCGATGCACCCATCGATCCCAAAACCGGCAAGCGCAAGCAGTACTTCCGCCTCGATGCCTTCATCCGCACATGCCTCCTCCGCCAACTAGAAGAAAATTCATCCAATTAACGAATAAATTTGCATATCTCAAAAAAAAGTAGTACCTTTGTACTCGATTTTAAAAGCGCAAAGCGTTGCGCATTGACATATTGATATTCATGCAGTAGAGAAATCACCAAATTCAACGCAGTTTGAATATAAGAAACACAGAGAAACCAGATTAGTGGTTTGCTTGTGTGTTTCTTGGGCGTTTGGCGATGCCCTCTACTGCAACAAGTGAGCCACTATTTATATTAAAGCACAGATAAGTGAGACGAGGTGGAGGCATATTCTCGCTAATAAAGTTGGGCGCTTTGATTGCAAAGCGTGTAACTGGAGAATCCGGAGCAGGACGCAGAGGGGAACGAGCTGTCAGATGGCGGCTTGGTTGGTTACCTGACGAATATCTCGTAATAAACGACCTAATGATCGACAGGGGAAATGGCCATACCTCGCAAATTGATCATGTAGTCGTAAGTAAATATGGTGTATTTGTTATTGAGACAAAGAATATCTCTGGTCATATATACGGAAGTGAATATGCTCCAAAATGGAAAAGATATTGGAAAGCATGGTATTATGGTGTAGAGCATAGCAATGAGTTGGAGTTTGACAATCCCATTCTCCAAAATGAAGCTCACATCAAAGCACTTTCCCGAATTATTGGTGACAGAGTAACGTATATACCTATTATTGCCTTTTCTACTAATGGGGAATTACATGTTGCAGCCGAGCATACACATGTTATATACTCATCACAAGTACGTAGATTAATACGCTCATATACAGAGCCAATAATGAGTACTGAACACGTTCGGAAAATATACGAAAGCCTTGTCGCAAACAATATTACAGATGAGAATGTGCGTGCACAGCATTCTATTCGCGCGCAACAAAACAAGAACAACTACCAACAAAGACAAGAAGAAGCCATTTCCAACGGAAGATGCCCAAGTTGCGGAGGAAAGTTAGTAAAACGTCAAGGTAAATACGGAGTATTTTACGGATGTAGCAATTATCCTAAATGCAAATACACAAAACCAATAGTATAATAGAAATATGCAGCACTTAATTACATATGCCAAGGATAAAACTACAGGCGAAACTCGAAATATCAAAGATGTTGAGAGTGGCTTGGCTTGTAATTGTGTGTGCGGTAATTGCGGTGGCGCATTAGAAGCCTGCAAAGGAAAGATTAGGCAACATCACTTCCGTCATTATTCAGCTGCTGAATGTAAGGGTGCATGGGAGAGCCAGTTACATTTGCTTTCAAAGGCGATTATTGAAGAACAAAAAACTATTATGCTTCCTCCATACCAAGGAAAATATCTTGGCTATGCGGCAAAGGTACAAAAGTTTGATGCTGTCAAATCAGAAGTAAGTCAGGGAGATTTACAGCCTGATTGCCTATGTAAATACACGATGCCAGACGGAGAGGAACGAGAACTTTGGATTGAGATACTAAATACACACGCCGTTGATGAGGATAAAGCTCAAAAGATAAGAGAACGTGGCATTACTTGTGTAGAGATTGATGTTAGTAAGATCTTTGAGAATGACGAAATTTTGGACAAAGAAGTATTGACCAAGTTTCTTTTGGAGAGCGACAAAGACCGTCAATGGATCAATAATGAATATACCCGCAAGGACGAGGAAGCATATAACAAAGAAGCAGAATCTATTGCGCATCAAAGATCTTTGCTGCGCTTTATGGACGAGACATCAAAAGACGAAAAACAAATCTCTCGTTTTTGTAACGTGCTGTTTTACTACTTTATGAACGGCCATGAATTAGATCGAGACAGCAGAGTGTTCTTGTTTGAGTACATAGAGTTTTACAAACTCAGATTGAATTTTAGAGACGTTGCAGAGAAGCGCTATTTTGTGAGTGCTATACAAGTATTATATTGTTGCGTTGCTCAACATAAGAATATACGTTGGAAAGATGGAAAACCTAAAGAAGTTCGAATCTTCCAATACTGCTTCAGCAGAAACTTACTAATCCACGACATCAATGGATTTGTAAATGATATTGTAACATTTAGAAGATATTTACTATAACCATGAAACGAATTCTGTTCATCTTAGCAACTGCCTGTCTTTTAACAGGCTGTGGTTCTATGCTAAAAGCGCCCACGTCGGAAGTGAAAGGCAACATATACAAATACAACTATGTATATGTCATTCCAACCAGCGGAGTAACATCCAGTTCCGGAGTGTATGGCAATCAATACGGAGTATATGGTGGTAGTACGAAGACCGTCAACCCTTCGGAAGTGATCAGCGGCTACCTAATGAAGAAAGGCTATACCACTTTACCAAGTGTGGATCCTAATTTAGCAGCTAACACAATGATTGTTTCATACGGATATACAGGAAGACGTCAATTATCTTTGTTCTCTTATGCGAGTTGTGTGATGATTCAGTTTAGAGACGCAAAGACACACGAACTTGTGGCAACTTGTGAAGGAGAAGGCTGCGGAGAAGATGAAACCGCTGACATCCTACAAGCCATCTATAGCGCGTTAGGAGTAGTTTTTACACAGAATAATAATTAAAACAAATTATACAATGAAAAAATGGGGTTTATTTTTAGGGGGAGTTGCAACAGGAATTATACTGACATTCCTCTTTGCGTATTTCTACGCATATAGCAACAACAATGGTCTTTCTGGTGTCACAAACTTTGACCAGCCAGGACAAGTAATAAACGAGTCTTCTGTTAAGGTGATGCAGGTAGTAGGCGACAATGCCGCATTAGTACGTGGCCAAGATAATGATCGTCACGATGATTGGTATTTTGGGGCAATATACTTGCTGCGTAATTATGAAGGCCAATATTATTGTGACGATGAAATTATAAAGAGACCTGCAGGAAAGAAGTTTAGGCAAACAGGTATATACAAATATGAAGCAAAATCTGGAGATTATAAGACGGTAGCAATAATTGAAATTAAATAAAATCCCCTTTCGCTTTATCAATAACCCGATAACTCGATCTTTCGGACTCCAGCCTGCTTCCCATCCAGGCAGGCTGGCTCTTTCTATGTTCATTGCGTCCGAATTTGATTCGGACAATCGGCACTGCCGACTTCTGCCCGTGGTGTCCTGTGTTCGGCATCTCCGTTGCCGACCTCTTCCCGCGGTGTCCTGTGTCCGCGAGTTTCGCGAGCGGATTTTCGTTCCGCATGGTTTAGCATCGACCATACATGGGTGATCAACACTCGCTTTCTCAATCACCCGATAACCCGATCTATCGGAACTCCTGCCTGCTCCACCACCGAGCAGGCAGGTTCTTCTCCGTCTATTGCGTCGGGATTAAATCCCGACAATCGGCTCTGCCGACCTCTGCCCGCGGTGTCCTGTGCTCGGCACTTCCATTGCCGAAGTCTTCATTATTAGCGTTAGCGGTCTGTATCGCTTTGTATATCTTTCCCTCTTAGGCATGGAAAAGCCAAGTGACTTTTGGCTTTGAACGGTAGGAATAGCGGGGAGCGTCATTCCTACCATAGAACGAGCGTTCTTCCATTCCGTTAGGAGAACACTCCGGGACAAGTTGTTTTTGAAGACCCGATTGACCATATATCGGGCAAGATTGCGAAGAAATTTCGCACCGAAGGGGAGCATAAAAGCTCCCCCTTTGTTGTACCAAGTCCACAACAAAAAATGACCCCCAAAGCGGCAAATTGTACTATTTGCATAGCAAAAAGAAAAAATTATTTGCACATGTGAGAAAAAAGTAGTAACTTTGCGCCCGCTTTTATCGCGGGCACTAAAAAAGCCCCTCGTGATCTCGAAATCTCGAAAACAACAAATAACAAAAATAATTAACAATTTTATGCAAACAATCAAGCTTAGAAAAGGTTTGGACATTCCTTTTGAGGGAACTGCGGCAGAGACGCTAGGTAGCGTTCGTCGGCCGGAGGTCTTTCATATCGTGCCCGACCAGTTCGCCGGCATCACTCCCAAACTGGATGTCAAGGTCGGCGACCGTGTGAAGGCGGGTAGCCCGCTCTTCCATGACAAAGCGTTTGAGAGCTTGTTCTTTACCTCGCCTGTCTCGGGTGAAGTCAAAGAGATCGTGCGCGGTGAGCGACGTAAGATCATGTCCATCGACATCCTTGCGGACACAACCGTCGAGTACGAGAAATTTGACACCGCGGGCGATGTGAAGGAGCTGCTGCTGAAAAGCGGCCTTTGGGCATTGATGAAGCAACGTCCGTACGATTGCATCGCTCTGCCGAACAAGACCCCTCGCGCTATTTTTATTTCGAGTTTTGACAGTGCGCCTTGTGCTCCGAACTACGAGTTCGTGCTCAAAGGTCAGTTGCCTACCTTACAGGCGGCTGTCTCCGCGCTGGGCAAGATCGCGCCGGTATTCATCGGTATCAAAGGTGGCGCCAAAGCTACCGAGTTCCGTGAGCTGAAGGACTGCACCCTCTATGAGGTCTATGGTCCGCACCCTGCCGGAAACGTAGGCGTGCAGCTGAACAACCTTGCTCCGCTGGCTAAGGGTGAGACCGTGTTCACGGTGAACATCCAGGACCTGGCACT